>JADGNG010000031.1 GCA_017883585.1 Candidatus Bathyarchaeota archaeon | reverse complement strand
GCCCTCTGGTGTAACTACAAGTACATGAACGGCAGCACAGGCGCCATCGCGGGCCTATACGTCCATAGGAGCCACTTCAACGAGACCCCCGGCCTACCAACCTGGTGGGGGAACAGCCCCGGCAACAGGTTCGACTTCAAGGCCGAGTGGACGTCCACCGGCAACGCAGCCTCCTGGCACCTTGGCAGCAACCTCGGCATAGGCTTCGGCGTCTCACCCGTCTACGCCAGCAGTAAGATGATCATCGACGCCGGCCTCGACAAGATCCGAGAGAAGAGCCTCAAGGCCACCGACTACATGATGTTCCTCATAGACGAGCTGCTTAGTAAGAAGCCATACAACTACAGCGTGGGGAATCCGCGCGAGGCGGAGAAGCGGGGCGGCCACGTCGCTTGCGAGCATGCGGAGGCACGTCGCATCTGCGAGGCGCTCACGGCCCGCGGCGTCCTACCAGATTTCCGCCCACCCACGACCATACGCCTCAGCCCCATCCCGCTCTACACCACCTACCAGGAGGTCTGGGAGGTAATACAGCACCTCAAGGCAGTCATCGATAACAAGGAATACCTGAAGTTCGACGCAAACAAGAAGGAATCCTACTAAACCACACTGACGGGGTATCCCTCCTCTTTCTGTATCCCAATGCCACCCACATACATCTAATAAACTTCCAGCGAATTGTTCAGCCATGAAGCTCGCCGCACTCTTCTCCGGTGGCAAGGATAGTACATACGCGGTTCACCTCGCCGAGAAGGGGGGGCACGAGGTCTCCATATTCGCCTGCATGCGCCCCGCCCGGGAGGACAGCTACATGTTCCACGGAGTAAACATACACCTCACCCCCCTCGTCGCCGAGGCGCAGGGCAAACCACTCGCATCCGCCCCAAGCAGTGGCGAGAAGGAGAAGGAAGTCGAGGAGCTCAAGCATCTCATCGAGATACTTGACGTGAAAGGCGTCGTCAGCGGCGCAATAGCCTCAAAATATCAGCGGGACAGGGTCAACCAGATCTGCACTGAGCTAGGGATCACCCACATCTCACCCCTATGGGGCAAAGCACCCCAGGAGCTGCTTGAAGCGGAGATCAAGTCAGGGATGGAGATCATAATGGTTCATGTTGCAGCTAATGGCCTCGATAAAAGCTGGCTCGGCAAACGCATCGATATGAAGGCCGCCGCGGAGCTGGCGAAACTCGCCGAGCGCTACGGGATAAACGTCTGCGGGGAGGGCGGGGAGTACGAGAGCCTCGTCGTCGACGCTCCCTGGTTCAGGAAGAGGCTGGAGATCGAGAAGGCCGAGGTAATCTGGGAGGGTACGAGCGGCACCTACTCAATCCAAGGCGCCCACCTTGCCCCCAAAGTACATAAAGGTTAAAAACCCTCCTCCTCACCGTTGTTGCCCAGAGGAGAGCGCGGTGACCACCCGCCAAACAGCCTAGGCCGAAAGGCCCAAAGCAACCCCAGACGCTCCCCAAAGATTCTCAGGCAACAACAATATCTAGGGGTAGAGGACGCCACCCGCTCCACGAGGAAGTAAAAAACAATGGCTGAAAACAAGAAGGAGGAGGTAGTCTCCGCCGCCCTAAAGGCCGAGGAGAAGCTCAAGTCACAGTGGTGGATACTCGACACCGAGGGCGAGCTCCACAAGATTGAAGAGTTCAACTTCAAGGGCCGCGACAACCTGCGCAAGTTCGCGGGTTACGAGGTCGACAAAGACAGAACGGTTCACCAGGAGCCGCCGCATGTCACTATGATGAAGGCCCTGGAGCTCGTCGACTACGAGCCCGCGAGCGACCCCGGTAACATGCGCTACTACCCCAAGGGGAGGATGATCAAAGCGCTGCTCGAGGAGTACGTCTCGAGGGAGGTCGGCAAGTACGGTGGCATGGAGGTGGAGACCCCAATCATGTACAACCTCAACCACCCGACCCTCGCCAACTACCTCAACCGCTTCCCCGCCCGCCAGTACACCATCGAATCCGACGACGACAAGTACTTCCTCCGCTTCGCCGCGTGCTTCGGCCAGTTCCTGATGGCCCACGACGCCACCATCAGCTACAAGAATCTCCCCTTCAAGATCTACGAGCTCACCCGCTACAGCTTCCGCAGGGAGCAGAAGGGGGAGCTAACGGGGTTACGCAGGCTGAGGAGCTTCACGATGCCGGACGTCCACGCCATGTGCCGTGACCTCCCCCAGGCGAAGGAGGAGTTTATGGTTCGATTCAAGATGAGCGCCGACGTCCTCGACGGCATAGGCATCCACAATGCCGACTATGAGCTCGGTGTGCGTCTCACCGAGGAGTTCTGGCAGAACAACAAGGACTTCGTAGTCAACCTCGTCAAGACTCACGGCAAGCCAGTACTCGTGGAGATGTGGAGGGAGCGTATCTTCTACTTCATACTGAAGTGGGAGAGGAACTTCGTCGACAACCTCGACAAGGCGAGCGCCTTGAGCACCGACCAGATAGATGTGGAGAACGGCGAGAGGTACGACATCAAATTCATGGAGGAGGACGGTACCACGAAGCACCCCCTCATACTTCACTGCAGCCCAAGTGGTGCCATAGAGAGGGACATCTACGCCTTGCTCGAGAAAGCGGCCTTCGACATGAAGGTCGGTAAACGCCCCACCCTACCACTCTGGCTTGCCCCGACCCAGGTGCGCGTCATCCCCGTCAGCCAGGACTACCTGGGAGTAGCCGACAAGGCAGCCGCGGAGATCGAGGCGGCAAAGATCAGGGTCGACGTGGATAACCGCGACGAGAGTGTGAGCAAGAAGATCAGGGACTCTGAGAAGGAGTGGATACCCTACACTATCGTAATCGGTGAGAAGGAGTCAGGTAAGGAGAAGCTCCCGGTACGCATCAGGGAGACGGGTAAGCTGGTGGAGTACTCGCCTAGCGACCTCTCAGCCGAAATAAAGGGTGTCGTCGGCGACAAGCCGTGGAGGCCGCTCCCGATGCCGAGGTACATGCAGCAGCGCCCCAAGTTCAGCGGTTAAATACCGTGGCGCCACCGCTCTATCTGATCCGTCTTCTTGTTACCTTTCTTGAACTGCTTGTAGTGTTCGTCACAGAGGTAGACGGCCTTACCCTCGACGTCGAGGCCAGCGCCCTTCGCCTTCGCGACGTTGACGGAGCGAACCGCATCGTTCTTGCAGTTCCTCACCGTGCACTTCTGTCCCTTGTCTATCCTTCCCAATGTTATCAAGAGATACCCGATGGGATGCGATTTAAGCCTAGCCCATCCTCAACCCATATAAACCGCTTCAACCCTCCTCAGCCACCATGCCAAGCCTCAACGTCTCCGTGATCGGCTCGTTGGAGTACTCTAAGCAGCTCGGGAAGAAGAGCGGGGAGACCGATGTGACCTTCTACGACCTGAAGAAGGGTGAGACAGTAATCACGATTGTGGAGCCTAGCAGGTATCCGGAGAAGATTCAGAGCCTCTATTACTCCGCTGCTTTTGGTGAGCACGCAGTCCTCGTGGCAGAGAAGCTAGACCAGTACCTCGGTGAGAGCCTGCTAATGATCAACGCCTGCGGTGTTAAGGAGGGCACTATAGTGCTGCGAAATTACATCACTGAGGACCAGTTGAAGGGGTTCAGGAAGGGTACGGTCTTGGAGGGGTACGAGGTTATGGATGACGACCCGATAAAGTTGGGGGCTAAGCTCGTCTCCCTTGCTGAGAGGCAGAGGCAGCTTCAGCCCGGGCCGGGGACCCTCAGCGTCGAGTCCGCATTCAACGTAAGGGGCATTGGCACCGTCGCTTTAGCAACAGTCAAATCCGGCAGCATCAAGAAGCATGATCAACTCAAAGTCTTACCTGGGGACAAGGTCGCGGAGGTCCGAAGTATACAGAAACATGACGTCGACTTCGAGACGGCGGACGTCGGGGACCACGTCGGTCTCGCCCTGAAGGGCGTAGAGGCGTCGGATCTAGACAGGGGTACTGTCCTCACCGGGGACATCCTCAAGCAGACGGCAACCATAACCGCGAAGGCGGAGATGATACCCTACTTTCAGGCGCAGCTCCACGAGGGGAGCACGCTCCACCTCGGCCACTGGCTGCAGCTCAACCTCGCCCGGATTACGAAGATCGCGGACACTGGGGACAAGAGGCCTGAGATGACCATCACCCTTGAGAGGCCACTCGTCCACCCTGCCGGTGTACGCGCCGTCCTCGTCTACCTAGACGGCGGCAGGCTCAGGGTCGCGGGTACTGTTTTCTTAGAATAATGAACGCATCCAACGTCCACTCGAATATCGGTTAACATCCTACTCAGTTTTCAATTAACCTTCATTCATTAGATTTAACTATTAATGGATTATTCTTCGCATCTGGTGAATCTACTGGGAAAAATGGGAATCACCCTCTCAATAGCCGACCCTGTCGGGGTCAACGTCTTTGAGATTTTGAAGAGGCGGGGCTTTACAGAGGTCCGTGCGGCCATCTATGCAAGAGGTGATATGTTTCTCGTACCCGTGCCGAGGTTCATCGTTCCCGAAGAGGAGTACAAGACCCCGACAGAACCGAATCCATATCCCCTAGACTACGACGCCCTCGCGGGGGAGTTGGGTGTCGACTACTTCGTCGTGGCGAGCCGCCACTGGTCGAAGAGCGGGCAGCCAAGTCTAACCGCCCACGCCACGGGCAACTTCGGGAAGGCTATATTCGGGGGGCACAACCGCGAGCTACAAGCCGTGCCACCGAACTCCCTGAGAAACGTGTACATGGCGCTGCTCAGAAATCCTCCCCAAGGCTATCCTGTTAGCCTCGAGGCGACGCACCACAGCCCGACCCAGTTCAGGGTTCCCATGTTCTTTGCTGAGGTAGGAAGCGGCCCCGAGCAGTGGGACGACCTCAACGCCTGCGAGTACCTAGTGGACGCCATCCTCGACGGTGTGGCTTCGGTTGAGGCTGCACCCGCGGCTATCGGCTTCGGGGGCGGCCACTACTGCCCCAAGTTCAGCATCATGGAGCGTGAACACGCCTTCGGACACATAGCCGCTAAGTACGCACTCCCCGAGCTGACCGAGGAGATGATCGCCCAGATGGTCGCGAAGACTGCAGGGGGCATTGAGAAAGCGTACATCGAGAGCGGGCTGAAGGGGTCTGACAAGAGGATGCTAGAGGCAGCGCTCGACCGCCTCGGCGTGGAGAACGAGATCGTCTAGTGCCTCTTGCTCTGGACATTCTTCTCGTATTTTCTGATCTCGTTCATCCACTCGTGATCCGACGGGACGCCCTGGTCCGCGCAGAACTTGTTCCAGACGGCTCCTAGGGGCAGCGCCTTCGCCTCCTCGAGCAGCGCGAGGCGCCCTGTGTAGTCGCCAGCCTCCTCCGCCTCCAGAAGCATCTTGTGGGGCTCCAGTAGTGCGGAGAGCAGCGCCTTCTGGGTGGCTCGTCCACCCACGATCCACGCCGCGACCCTGTTTATACTAGCGTCGAAGTAGTCGAGGGCGAGGTGGACCCTGTCGAGGGCGTCGCAGCGGACGACCTCGAGCATCGTGTCGCGGAGCTGGTCGTCGACAACGGGGACGTGGTCGCTGTCCCAGCGGACGCCTCGGCTCACGTGTAACATCAGCTCGGGCATCTGCAGGAGTATGGCGCTCAACTTGTCCCCTATCGATTCTGTCGGATGGTAGTGGCCCATGTCGATGCAGACGAGTAGACTGTGCTTCAGCGCATAGGCGAGGTAGAAGTCGTGGCTCCCTACTACATAGCACTCGCTACCGAGTCCGAAGAGCTTCGACTCCAGAGTGTCTTTGAGGTGTCCCTGTGGATACTTCTCCGCATATATCTCGTCGAGGGACTTCGTCAGCAGTCTCCTGTACCCCATCCTGTCGACGCAGCTGTCTTTCATGCCGTCGGGTATCCAGAGGTCATGTATGCAGGGCGTGTCGAGTCGCTTACCGATGTAGGCCGAGATTCGACGCGAACGTTTGGCGTGCTCGACCCAGAAGCAGCGGGTCCCCTCGTCCTTGCTGCTGAGGGTGAAGCCAGTGTCTGATTGGGGATGGCTGAAGTAAGTGGAGTTGAAATCGAGGCCCAAGTTCTTATCCTTCGCCCATGAGACCCAGCCGTCAAAGTGCTCCGGCTCGAATTCGTCCCTATCGACCTTTCCATTAAACTCGCCGTAAATTGCCTGCAGGTTAACCCTGTGCGGGCCGGGTATGAGGCTCATCGCCTCCTCCAGGTCGCCGCGGAGCTCAGCGGCGTTCCTCGGCTTGCCGGGGTAGTTGCCCGTCGCCATTATGCCGCCCGTGAGGGCGATGCCGGTCTTCTCGAAGCCCGCCACGTCGTCCCCCTGCCAGCATTGTAGCGAAATGCTCTTTTCCGCCAGCTTCTTAGTCGCCTGTTCGACATCTACACCGAACTCGGCGTAGATCTTCCCAGCCAGATCGTATGCCTTCTCAGCATTCATTCAATCTTCATCTCCCTTAATTCGGTGAACTTATTGTAAGCCTCGTCCCACGCCCGGGTGTCACCGGGTTCGTACTCAAGGATATCTGATGAGCCTCTTACTATTTTCCTTATATGGTTGAGGTCCCTGACCCTGCCCATCGCCATGGCTTGGACGAGCAAGTTACCAATGGCCGTCGCCTCCGCGGGGCCCGTATATACTTGCCTCCCCATGGAGTCCGCCGCGAAGCGGCTGAGCAGTCCGTTCCGCGAGCCGCCACCGACGATGTGTATCCTCCGGATTCTCCTCGCCGTTGCTTCCTCTAGCTGGGTGAGTGTGTGCCTGTAAGCGAGGGCGAGCCCCTCCAGTACGATGCGTATTATCTCTCCATGGCCCTGGGGCGGCTTTTGCCCCGTCTTTGTGCAGTATCCAACGATGGCGTCAGGCATCGAGGGCGGGTTGAGGAAACCGTGCCAGTCGGGGTCTATGACGGCGATGTGTGGCCCCGCTGCCTCGGCGAGGGCTACGAGCGCGTCGTAGCTTTCGCTACTTCCCCAAGCCCTACGACATTCCTGTAGAAGCCAGAGCCCCCCGATGTTCTTCAGCACCCGGTATGTGTCCTCCACTCCTCCCTCGTTCGTGATATTGTAACGGAGGGACGCCGCGTTGACTATTGGTTTCCTCGACTCCACGCCCATGAGGCTCCAGGTCCCCGAGCTGATGTAGGCGAAGTCATCCCCCTCGGCGGGGACCGCGGCGACGGCGGAGCCCGTGTCGTGGCACCCCACAGCGGCGACGGGGACGTTCCCCAAACCAGTCGCGTCGCGCGTCTCCCTGTTTAGTTTACCTAGTATAGTCCCTGGCTCGACTATCCCCTGGAAGAGTCTCCTCGGGATGCCGAGCGTAGATATGACCTCGTCATCCCAACTGTGGCTCCACGGGTTGACGAGCTGGGTCGTCGATGCGAGGGTGAACTCCGACGCGGGGACGCCAGTGAGCTGGTAGTTGAAGTAATCCGCGATCATGAGCAGACGATTTGCGGAACGGAGTGTATTCGGCTCATCCCTCATGGCGGCTTGGAGTTGGAAGAGGGTGTTGAATATGATCACCTGTATCCCGGTTCGCTCGTATAGCTCCTTCAGAGGTATCTTCTTCGCGAAGTCCTCTATAGCACCCTCTGTCCGACTGTCTCGGTACGAGTAGGGTAGATTCCTCATCCTGCCCCTCTCGTCTAGTAGGACGTAGTCTACGCCCCACGAGTCCACGCCTATGCTGTCTGGGTCGCCCCTGCACCGGCGTAAGCCCTCGTGCACCTCAGTCAGCAGCTTACCTGTGTCCCAGTGTGCGTGCCTGTCGATGTTCACAGGGCCGTTAGGGAACCTGTGCACTTCGGAGACGGCGAGCTTATCGTCGTCACCTAGCACCCCGAGCATGGCCCTGCCGCTAGAGGACCCGAGGTCGAAGGCCAGATACCGAGACACGAAACAGAAAACGTGGATTCAGTATATAACGCGTCACTCGAAGGTCCAGTCGTCCTTCTGCTCCCAGATCTTCTCCAGGATCTTCCGTGCTTGCCCCGGTGGGAGGCTGAGGAAGAACTTGTCGACGTGCTTGCACATCCGCTTCCTGTCTGTGGTCTTCTTCCAGTCGTCGCAGTCGTGGCGGAGGACCTTGCCGGACAGGTCGACTTCGATGGTGTAGTCTTTAATCTTCGCCTTGATGAGGTCCTTGGTGCTGAATGTGATCTTTACCTCCTCAGGCATCTGCTCAGCGCGGGAGAGGCGACCGTTATCTGTGAAGTGGGTGAGGAGGTCGGCGACGCTTAGCCCCTCCTCCTGCTCCTTGTAGGATTCGAGGGGTTGGATGCCCCCGGGGCGGAAGGCGCCGCTCCTGTGCTCCTTGATCTTGGCGAGGGCCGACTCCTGCTCCGGGGAGGCTGTCCCCATGCTCTGCAGGAACTCTATCGCATTCTTCACCGCGGAGGCGTTGAAGTGATTGTTGAAGTAACCGTAGGTCCTCTTCGCCTTCTTCGCAACCTCCTCAACCTTCGGCTTCCACTCCTCCAGCTGAGGCTTCGTGTACTCGTAGTCGTACCATAAGCGCTTGCCCTGCCCGTGCCAGCGGATGTAGGCGAAGTCGGCGGTGACGTGCGTCTCCGGGGGCAGCAGCGGCTCGTCCACGATAGTGTAGGCGACGTTGTTCTTCTCCAGTATCCCATATGTCTCCTTCCTAAGCCAACTGTCGTGGCGGAACTCTATCGCCCACTCGTGGTTTTTAGGGAGGATTTCGAGGAACTTCTCGAGGTCGCCGGCGCTCTCCTTGTAGGTGAACATGGGGCGGGTCTGAATGAGTATTGGACCAAGCTTCTCGGCTAGGGGCTGCATGAGGTGGATGAACCTCCACATGTCATCCTCGACGCCTTCGCTGAGCTTGAGCCACTTGTCGTGGGTTATGAGCTGGGGGAGCTTAGTGGCGAAGACGAATCCTGGAGGCGCGTTGCGCGTCCACCCCTCGACTAGGCGCTCGGTGGGGTAGCTGTAGAAGGTGCTGTTGATCTCCGACGTCCGGAAGACCTTGGTGTAGTTCGTGAACATTCCCTGCTTCTTATCATAGAATGGGCCTATCCACTCGTCGTAGCTCCACCCCGAAGTACCGATCAGGATGCTCACCGTGCTCACCGTTGAAGAGTCGCCACTGCGCCGGTTAAACTCTTCACCGGGGGATGCAAAGTATGAAATGCGCGCCTCCCCCTAACTGGTTCATCGGTGAACTAATTGATCAGGGTGAGGAAGCTCAATGAGGAGCCGGGGGAGCCAGAGAGGGAGGAGGGCTCCCAGGGCGTCAACTCCGTGGATGTCGTCCTGAAGAGGGTGGACCTCAAGGCGTTCAGCAGCAGGATTCTCCGAATAAGCCCGGGTGGGCACACGGCATTCCACAGCCACGTCCGGGAGCACGTCGCCGTCGTCCTCACTGGCAGCTGCAAGATCGAGACGAAGGAAGCTACCCAGGAGCTGCGTGAGGCGATGATAGTCACCGTACCATCCGGGGAGGGGCATAGGTTCGTCAACCCAGGGACGGTACCGCTCGCCTTATTCATTCTCAACCTCTTCACGGAGGAGGAGTCGAAGCCCGCTGAGCCCGTGCCCGTCGGCATTGAGGAGGGTCCCAAGCCTGAAGGTGCTTGAAGAGGGCAGAGGCGAGCTGCTCGCCTGGATGGACCCCGACGACGCCCGGGACTGGATGTCGACGAAGAAGAGCAGGCAGCTTACCGACAAGGTTATGCCCATCAAGGAAGCGATATCGAAATTCACCTATGATGGGGGATACCTCGCCATGGGTGGCTTCGGCCACGTGCGCGTCAGCATGGCGGGCATCTACGAGATGATACGACAGAGGAGGAGGAACCTCGCCATCGCCGGGAAGACTGCGGTGCACGACGTGGATGTCCTCATAGCTTCAGGTGTCGTAGACCGGGTTGAGTGTGCTTACGCCTTCGGTCACGAGCTACGCGGGCTCAGCCCCGCGGGTCGCCGCGCCGTAGAGGGCGGGAAGGTCAAGATCGTGGCGGAGCTGAGTAATGCTGCTTTCCAGTGGAGGTTTAAGGCGGCAGCGATGGGGCTCCCCTGGCTCCCCGCGCGGGTCATGATGGGGACGGACACCTTCAAGCACAGCAGCTCGAAGGTCGTCGAGGACCCCTACACGGGGAAGCCCATTTGCCTAATCCCCGCCTGTTACCCAGACTTTGCCTTCGTGCACGTCCACCGTTGCGACAAGTATGGGAACTGTCAGATCGACGGTACGATAATCGAGGACAAGGAGCTTGCGATGGCGGCGAAGAGACTCATAATCACCACGGAGGAGATTGTGCCCGAGGACGAGATTAGGGCGGCACCCGACCGCACAGTCATTCCCTTCTTCACGGTCGACGCCGTCTGCGAGGTCCCCTATGGGAGCCACCCGGGGAACATGCCGCTCCTCTACTATAGCGACGAGGAGCACATGGCGGAGTGGCTCGCGCTCAGCAGAAGCGAGGATGGTGTGAAGCAGTACCTCGAAAAGTACGTCTACCCCGTCGAGGACTTCGCTGAGTACGTCGCCCTCGTCGGCGGGGAGAAGAAGATGGGGTACCTGCGGAGGCTGGAGAGGCTTGAGGAGCCGCTCTCGGCCCCGTGGGCGAAGAGGTGAATGCTTTGGCATACAACCCAACTGAGCTTATGGCGTGTGCCGCATCCAGGGTCCTTGAGGACGGCAAATCCGTCTTCGTCGGCACTGGACTCCCCATCATAGCGTCGATGCTAGCGCAGAGGACGCACGCCCCGAACCTCCTCGTCGTCTTCGAGGCTGGGGGAATTGGCCCCAAGATACCAGCGATACCCATCAGCGTGGGTGACAGCCGAACCTTCTACAAGGCCGTGATGGCGGCGAGTATGGACTACGTGATGAGCTGCGCCCAGCTCGGCCACATCGACTACGGCTTCCTCGGCGCTGCCCAGATAGACCAGTTCGGCAACCTCAACACCACCTGTATCGGGCAGCATGATCAGCCTAAGACACGCCTACCCGGGAGCGGGGGAGCCAACGACCTAGGTAGTCTCTGCTGGCGCACAATTGTCCTCATGCGTCAGGACACGCGCAAGTTCGTAGAGAGACTCGACTACCTAACAACACCCGGTTATCTCTCAGGGCCCGGCGCGAGGGAGAAGGCAGGGCTGCCCCGCAACACGGGGCCCTACAGGGTTATCACCCAGCTCGGCGTCATGGGCTTCGACACAGAGTCGAAGAGGATGAACCTCGTCTCCACCCACCCCGGTGTATCAGTGAAGGATATTGTCGATAACACGGGCTTCAAGCTCATAATCCCCGAAGATGTCCCGACGACAGAGATGCCAAGCTCAGAGGAACTTCGCCTACTCAGGGAGGAGCTTGACCCGAATAAGATCGTCATCGGCTAGAGCTGGGGCTTAACCTTCTCTTTGAAGAGCTTCATTCCCTCGATTTCTTCCCCGAAGTGGAACCTGAGGATGAAGTGATCGACGCCGAGGGCCGTGTACTCCCTGATGCGGGCAGCGACCTGATCGGTTGTGCCGACGAGATTGGCTGGCTGATTAGCTAGATACTTCATGTAGGGCGTATTGGCTCGGGTCTCGCGTTCCCGTAGCTTGGTGGCAAGGGCGTCCTTGTCTTCCGCCATCGTGATCATGAGGCCGGCGGACTTGCGGATGCTTGTGTATTCCCTGCTGCGCGCCTCGCAGTAGCCCTTGAACTCTTCGAGTTTGGCCTTGAACTGGGGGACTGTGATGGTCCACGCGAAGTTGACGGCGTCCGCGTGGCGCGCCGCGATCTTTAAGGTGAAGCTGCCGGTGCCGCCGATCCAGATGGGCGGGTGTGGCTTCTGAATTGGCTTCGGGGCGCAGATGACGTCGTGGATGCTGTAGTACCTGCCCTCGTAGGTGGCCCTCTGCTCCGTCCACATCCTCTTCGCGATCTCGAGAGCATCGTTGAGCTGTCTGATGCGGGTGTCAGGCGGGGGGAACGGGTACCCATAGGCTAAGTACTCTGCCTCCTTCCACCCCGCGCCGACCCCAAAGTTGAGCCTTCCCCCGCTCACGTTGTCGACACTCGCAGCCATCTTCGCAGCGAGGGCGGCGTTCCGATAGCTCTGGGAGGCGACCATAGCGCCGAGGCGGAGCTTTTTTGTGTCTCGGCTGAGTGCGGCGAGTGTCGTCCAACACTCGAGGCAAGGTGTTTCAACCGACTCGGGTGTTAGGAAAAAGTGGTCTGAGACCCAGAGAGACTCGAAGCCCAGTCGCTCTGCCTCCTCGGCGATTACTCGGATACCCTCATAACTGAATCCGTACTGGGGCTCGATCTGAAGTCCGAAGTCTAAGCGAGCCATCACACCTGAGTTGATGGCGGAGCAATATAACCCATAATGCCTAATCCACAGTTGAACAAGCGTTTAGTCATTCATTAAGGGTAAGCTGAATCTCGTGTACTCGCAATGGGAGAAGATAAGATGTTGGACAAGTTGAGCATTGAGGAGGTCGAGAAGCTCGGCTACTACGACTTTATGGGCTACATAGGCATACCCTTCTTCAACGTTGGGGGATTCGCCAGCATAGACCGCCTCGCCGAGCTGTGCCAAATAACTGGGGAGACGAGGGTACTTGAGATAGGCTGTGGAACAGGGGCAAACGCCTGCTACCTCGCCGAGAAGTACGGGTGCACCGTCGTGGGCATAGACATGGCAGAGCGTATGGTACAGCAAGCGACTAAGAGGGCGGCGGAGATTGGTCTCGCTGATCGCGCCACATTCAAAGTTGGGGATGCTTATCACCTCGACTTCCCCGACGCTACATTCGACGCCGTTATCACCGTTTTCGTCTCCCAGTTCCTCGACTCCACGAAGGCATTCCAGGAGTTCGTCAGGGTTCTCAGGGATGGCGGTTGCCTCGGCGTGAATGAGATGTACAGGGCCGAGAACGTCCCCTCCGAGATCAGGTTGAAGGTTGATGATAATGAGAGGGTTTTCCGCGAGCTGACCCAGCTGCCTTTCACTCTCCGCAGTCCTGGGACTTGGCATCAAGCCTTCGAATCTGCAGGATTCGACGCCATTAAGCTGGAGGAGTACCCCAACTCCCAGCAGCAGCCCTACTCGGGGAGCATGGTTGAGGAGTTCGGGGGCTGGCGCAAGCTCATGGGCACACTTTGGAGACTATTCGTTTACGCTCTTAGGAGCGGGGAGATGCGGAGACGCTTCACTGCGATAAGCGGGACAAAGAAAGTTCTGATAAACGATAAGGAGACGAGTAAATACATCGGCTATGTACTCTGCGTGGGTATAAAAACCCGAAAAAGAGGCTAAATAAAAAGGTCTTACCTGACGTAGTCGTCGAACGTCCAGTAGTGTTGCTCTTCCTGCATCACTATGTCCTCAAACATGCGCCTCGTTATCGTGTCTCCGCGCTTCATCGCTTCCTCAATGATCTTCCGGTAGAGGAGGATGGCGTCGTTCTCCGCGGCGTGGTCGAGTGCGAGGAAGTCGTCTGGTGTGTCACCGACCTTTGGCAATGGATCCGGCATCACCACTGCTTCTCCCTCTAGGAGGTAAATCCGCTCCGATATCTTCTCCAGGTGGTCCATCTCCTGCATGAAGATGGGCTTTAGGAGCTCGCTCACTGCCTTCGCCTTGTTGTTGTCCGTGACCACCTCGAGGGGCGTCTCCCTCCCCCTCAGTTTCAGGTACGCGGCCTTTTCGTGCTGGTTCGTGTACTGGATGATGGCCATGATCTCGCTGGCCACCGCCTTGTTGAGGAGGGCGAAGTAGTCATCGGTGAAGACCTTCCTCCACTCGCTGAGCTTCCCCGTCTCCTCCTGCGACTCGTCCTGCATGTGGACGTACTCCTGGAACTTGAAGAGGTGTCCCTCCTCCTCACCGTAGATCTTCTCAAAGAGCTCACGGGTCTCGTAATCCCCGTTCTCGATTGTGGCCTCAAGTATCTGTCTGTAGAGGACGAGGGCCTCCTCCTCGGCTACGACGCCGAGCCTCGCGAACTCGCTGAGGGAGCCGCCGATTACGGGTTTCTTCGCCATTGTTGTCGCCTGACCACCGAGGTAATAGATCCTCTCCATGATGGATGCGGCGTGCTTCATCTCCATTATACCGATCTCTCGTAGGAACTTGCCGACGGCGTCGTATGTGGTCTTGTCGAGGAGTATGTTCTCAGGAAGCTTCTTCCTCATCAGCTTCTCAATCTTCGCGTGCTGGAGGAGATACTGGAGGCTCACCTGAATCTCCCTCTCGACGGCTCCGTTGAGTAGATCTATGTACTCTGGCGTAATCTTTACAGCCATATTTTACAACCTTCTGAATGAATATCAGGAAGCAAGGGATATTAATTATTCGGAGGATTTACGAGGGGCTAAAAAGTGATTTGTTATGCGCGCGCGACTCTCCCCTAAACTCGGAAATATAGTTGCGACCAGGCCGATGACGGTAGTTGAGACACCATCGGATCAGATATAGCATCAAGATAAGAAATGCGACGGTCTTATAAAAAAGTGATCGTCCCATATATATGGGATCATTCATATCAAGCAGGGGATCAAAATAATAAAAACTAATACGAGAGAGATCGATTTCAATAATGATCTATCATTCTGTATCAGTCTTGCCTATGTCTTTTCCTTTAGAACACTCCTCTCTCCCAGAGGATTTCGTGTCCTACCGACTTACGCAGCCCCTGGCTAGCTAGTATTTGGAGAGCTCCATGATCCCAATTGATCCCTGCTTAATCCCCCATCGATCCTTTGTCGATCCCCTACTGATCCTCAGAGCACCTTACAGCTTTAAAACCGGAACCAAAATGATCCCTCGCACCCTAAAATGATCCCCCAGATGATCCCTGCCTCCACGCGTGTTGGAGTCTTACATTACGCTCAACGCAGCGGCAACGGCGCGAGCGTCTTGCGTGAAAAGTCTAGGGTTTGGGGAGGCCGAGCATCTTCCTGGCCTCGTCAGGCTTCGCCACCTCAATGTTGAGCGCCTCCGCGATTGTGACGATCCTCTTGACTAGGTCGGCGTTGCTCTTCGCCAGCTCCCCGTGTCGGATATAGATGTTATCCTCGAAGCCGACGCGTACGTGGCCGCCGAGGGTCATCGCAAACGCCCCCATAGGGAGCTGGGTCCGCCCAAGCGAGCAGACGCTCCACGTCCAGCTCGGGTTGATCTGCTCCACCCCATACATGAGGGCCTTCGGCGTAGGGGACCACCCCGTCGTCCCCACCATCACGAACTGCACATGAAGTGGCTCCCTCAGCACACCGTCCTTCACCAGCATCTTCGTCGCGTTTATCATCCCAGTGTCGTAGAACTCGAGCTCCGGCTTGACCCCCGCCTCGTACATGTACCCAACCCACCGCCTAATCCGTGGTATCTCGTTCATGAATACGTTCTCGTATGGGGGCGTCCAGAGGTTGATGGTACCCATGTTGAGGCTCATCATCTCCGCGCCTAGGCCGCACCTCTCCTTCACCATCTCGTCGAGCTTCTCCCCCGTCGTAGGGCGCGCACCCCCAGTCGTCATGTTAATGATGATGTCACAGCGATCCCTGATCAACTTCGCGTACTGCTTGAAGTAGGGGTTGGGGTCCGCCGCCGGCTTACCAGTCACCGGGTCCTTCGCGTGAAGGTGCACTATGGAGGCCCCAGCCTCCCAGCACTTGTAGGTCTCCTCCGCAATCTCCTCGGGGGAACTCGGCACGTAGGGCGTCATCCCCTTATGCACCGGCTCCCCGCCCGTCAACGCCGCAGTGATAATCATCTTCGCCATAAGAACTCTATATACTGGGTGACTCAACCGAGTTTAACGGTTGCGAGTCGCCGCCGTGTTTTTCAGCGAGTTACGCACCGGATAGGGTATGCCGATACGTGTGGTCAGCTTCGACATGGAGGGTACCCTCGTTGACCACGCCTACAGCAAGCAGATCTGGGAGGGGGACATCCCAGCCCTCTACGCGGAGGCGCACGGCCTCCCTCTTGAGGAGGCGAGAAAGAGGGTCCTAGCCGAGTACGCGGAGGTGGGCGAGGGGCAGCCGGAGTGGTATGACGTGGGCTATTGGTGGAAGCGCCTCGGTCTCCCCCACTATTGGCGGGACCTCCCGAAGAGGCGCAAGGAGGAGTGCAACGTCTACCCCGATGTCCCCAGCGCCCTCACGCGCCTCGGGAAGCGTTACCCCCTCATCGTCTGCAGCAACACCATCAGGGAGTTCCTCAAAATACAACTAGAGTGCATTGAGTACCCCTTCAGCAGGGTCTTCTCCGCCCCCACTGACTTTCGAGCCGTCAAGAAGGCACCCGACTTCTACCAGAGAGTCTGTGAGATACTCGAGATTGAGCCGACGGAGCTTGCACATGTCGGAGACCACGCCGAGTTCGACTACCAAGCACCCAAACAGCTCGGGGTCAAAGCCTTCCACCTCGACAGAACAGGGGAGTTGAACGGCGAGGACGTGGTACACGACCTGAACGAGTTCGCTGGACGCTTACTCTAACCCAGTCGCCTTCTCGTACTCGTAAATGAGGCGTGAGGTCACAACCCAGGCCTCAAGCGCCTCAGGGTAGATGCTGACGGCCTCGTCCGCCTCCTTGAGCGTCTCCTCCCTCATCGGGCCGTTCGGGTAGGCTCCGATTAGGACGAGCGGGTTGGTTTCAGCGGCTAGGTCCATACAGAGGTTGTTGAGCTTCCTCGCTCTCCCGTGGCTCGTTAGCGCCACAGTACGACTTGGGTGCACATCCGCCTTTACGTCGCTGAGGCTCTTCCGAGAAAAGGTGATTAATGGAGTCCCCTCCGGCGGGACGCGCTTCACCGCGAAAAGCTGCTCGATCAGGCTCCTGAACCTGTAGCAGTCGCGGGGCAGCCTCAGTTCGGGGGAAACTTCGAGTAGATCACTATTGAGGGTGTGTACGAGTAGCTTGAGCTTCCCCGACTTGTTGAGCGGAGACCCCAGTGCCTCGAGGAGGCAGAAGTGGATGATGTCCGGTCTCCCTCTCTTCTCAGCCTCGGGTAGGTTCAGCATCGCGTGGTGGTGGAGGCTCCGGTCTAGAAGGACCCCCTCGGGGTTCTTCCCCTCCCTCTGCGCGTTCCGCGTGACGGATGGGTGGCGGGCTATCTTCCGCGGTACCAGCTCCAGCGAGGACTCGACGAAAAGGAGGTTGAGCATTCTGGGAAAGATAGGGGAGGCCCGAATAATAACAGTATCACGGCATGGTTAGTCTGTGACCCTGATGATGAGGCGCTCCGCCTGCTTGTTGAAGGCCGCCACGTCCCCGAGCCCGTAGGGGAAGCCCATCAGCACGCTGATCCGGCCATACATGTTGTTCATATCCACCGCCGAGAGTTGAAGCGAGCCCGAGGGATGGCTGTGCGCAGTACCTACGATGGAGAAGTCGATTGGGAGCATGTGGATAGGGTAGCTCGCTGAGACACTGTTCGTCGTCGCGTATGGTGGGAAGAGGTAGTCGGTGATGGTAATAGACTCCTTAGAAGCCTTCCCCCTGAGCATAAGTACCGCCTCCTTCGGGTGCCTCTCCTTGGCGAACATCAGCATTTCGCCGAGGAGCCCACGCTCCACGAGAACCTCCATAGATGAACCAGCACCGCCCCCGGGATATAGGCGATTACCCTAAAAACCAGAGGCCCACTCAGATAACCGGTGGATATTCTGAGCTGCATAGACAAGATTCTGGCGAGGAGGAGCATACGCAAATACAAGAAGGAGCCCGTAACCCTGGCAGTCAAGGAGAAGATACTCGAGGCAGGGAGGCAGGCACCCAGCGCCTCCAATAAGCAGCCCTGGCACTTCATAGTCGTTGATGCCCAAGCCGCGAAGGAGAAGCTCTCCGGAGGGAGGTGGAGCGGCTTCGTCAAGGACTCATCATTTGTCGTCATCGGTGTCTCCCTCCCATTCGACGACACGAGCCGAAAGTGGGGCATCGTGGACACAACCATAGCCCTCCAGAACATGGTCCTCGCCGCCGAGGTACAGGGCGTCGGCAGTTGCTGGATTGGCGACTTCAAGGAAGAAGAAGTGAAGAGGGAGTTCGGTATCCCGAAGGAAGCCACTGTGGTCGCCGTGGTGCCCTTCGGTCTTCCTGACGAGAAGCCGGGGCAACACGCCAAGAAGCCGATAACCGAGATAGTACACATGGAGAAGTGGTGAATACATGGAAGCAATGGAAGCGATACTCGGGAGACGGAGCATCAGGAAGTACTCAGATAAACCCGTCACGGACGCTGAGCTGAAGCGCCTGCTAGAGGCGGGCATGGCCGCGCCAAGCGGCCATAACAGACAGCCCTGGCACTTTGTTGTTGTTAGGGACAGGGCGACGCTACTAGAGATACCGAAGTTCCATAACTACTCCAAGATGCTGGAACAGGCGGCCCTCGCAATAATTGTCTGCGGGGACAGCGAACTGGACGGCGGCACTGGCTTTTGGGTGCAGGACTGCTCAGCAGCCACCCAGAACATCCTACTCGCTGCAAAAGCTATTGGCCTCGGTGCCGTCTGGTTGGGGGTCTACCCGAACGAGAATCTGGTCAAAGGCGTTAAGGGCTTGCTTCACATACCGGATAAGATACAACCACTCTGCATAATCTCAATTGGCCATCCGATGGAGGAGAAGCCACCGGCTAACCGTTACATCCAGGACAGGATCCACGCTGGATCATGGTAATCGAACCTTTAGGCTATTGGAATCCCATTCTGCAATTTTTCTTCGAAAACGTTGAATCGCTGCCTCAGGTACTCATTCTAACCAACTTTAACGCCTTGCATCTTAACCTAAACTAGCACGCTTATTACTACTGAAACAGCACGCGCACGCATCATTCTTAAAAAGAGGGGATGCTCCTCAAGACGGTGGGGCCCGTGGCCAAGCCAGGATAAGGCGCCTAGTCGGTCGCTGAAACCCGACGCCGACGCGCAAGCCTTCTAAGCCGGAGATCGAGGGTTCAAATCCCTCCGGGCCCGCCAAAATCAACTCAAAAATACACTAATCAAATTCATACTTATTTTTCGGAACGTGTGCCTAATTTCTAACCACAGAAAGCATTTCCTCAGGCATCTTCATATTCCTAAAAAAGAACCAGAAAATAGCGATAGAGACCAGGTAGAAAACGCTCGCGATGTAGAACGGCGCCGAGAGCAAACCCAAACCCAGCAGCCATGCCCCAATAAACGTGCTGAGTGAGTTCGGCAGCTTCCACATCGCCGAGCTTATCCCTGATGCTATCCCCCTCTCCCCCTCAGGGACCATACCCATTATCATCGACTGCTGCAACGGGCTAGCCATGTTCATCAACAGACTCCTAAGGGAGTAGACCAGGCTCGCAGATACGAACTCGGGAGCCAGTGGAGTAAAGAACATGAAGAGGGTCGAGGCGGCCTGGGTGACGACTATGGCCTTGATGGTACCCAACCTTCTGGCTATCAGAGGCGAGGCAAGAGTAGCTACACCGATTAAAAGACTTGATGCACCAAGGATCGGGCCGCTGAGCGTGTCGGAGATGCCGAATCGGTAACCGAACCAGACAGACATCAGGGGCACTATCAGGCCCGCCCCGAAAGCGATTATGACGCTTGTTAAGAGATACTTACCTAAGACTCCGCCAGATTTCTTAGGGTAGATGTTCCTAAGCGTCATCTTCTCCCCTACATGTGGTTCTCCTGGCTCCGTGACTTTCAGTATCAAAATTGTGGAGACGAGGCTCAACGCGACCACGATTACGTATAGGATGGAGTGAGACTCTTGCACGTTGTAGCCAAGCATCTCGAAGACCACAACGGCGGGGATTATAAGCCCGCCAAAGCCGAAGGCCAGATTCCCAGTGAATCCCGAGAAGGAGAACACGCTGTTTCTCTTCTGGTCCGTCGCCTTGTCAGCCAGTAAAGCGCTGGCTGAGGATGAGAAAGCAGCCTCCGATACGCCCTCCAAGAGGGCTGCGGCCAACAGGATAAACTGGTTGTCCGTGAGCGCGAATACCGAGATCGTGACGCTGGCAACAATATTGCCGAAGATGAGTATCTTTCTCCGGCTGAACCTGTCGGCGAGGATGCCGAATGGTATGCTCGACGCAACCATCGACACCCCCATTATGGTTATCAGGGCCCCCATGAACCCAGTGGAGATGCCCCTCACCTGAGTCAGGAGGTAGGGGAGATCCATGTAGAACATGCCGTAAGCGAGGTTCGGGAAGATCATCGAGTAGATTAGATAATTTGCCTCCCGCGGGATGTTTCTGTACTCGTCGAATAATCGGATGTTTACCATGCGGGGCTCGACTCTCAGGTATCTTCCAGAACAGTTTAGCTTATTGAAGATGCCCGCTCCGCACTTAATTTAAACGCGGAGAGACACAATGCATCGGGAACCCTATGGCTGGAACGAAGAGGAGTGAGATACACCCGGGGGACACTGTCGACATAGTCTTGAAACAGGACCAAGCGACAGGGAAGTTAACTCGCGGAATGGTAAAAGAACTTCTGACCGGCAGCCAGTTCCACCCTCACGGCATCAAAGTCCGTCTAACCGACGGCAAGGTCGGGCGCGTGAAAGCCATCCTCCCGAAAGGGACACAGACAATCAATGACACAAAACCCCAGAAACCGTAAACTGAAGACCAGCAGGGTCCAAAAAGATAGTTTAAGGCAAACATCGTAGCTCATTATTTTCGAGCGCAGGAAATCCTAAATCCACTAGACCACATAACATCCCCAGAGCAACCTTGAGCCTAAATGACGCAAAGACAGCTGAACTCTACCGGGTCATGATCCGAATCAGGACATTCGAGAACGCAGTCCGCAGACTGACGAAGGAGGGCAAGATACCAGCCCGCTTCGGCCTCTACACAGGTCAGGAGGCCGTCGCCGCTGGGGTATCCATTCACCTCAGGAAGAGCGACCAGATCGGGAGCACCCACCGAGCCCTCGGCCACCTCATAGCAAAGGGATGCGACCTCGACAAACTCATGGCCGAACTCATGGGCAAGGAGACCGGATTCAACCACGGCAAGGCCGGTCCATACCACACCTTTGACCCGAGCGTCGGGGCCCTCGGCGCGAATGGCATCGTCGGGGGAAGCGTCCCCATGACCGCTGGCTACGCCCTCGCCGACCAGCTCAAGGCCAAGAGAAACGTCGCCGTCTCCTACTTCGGAGAAGGCGGAAGCAATCAGGGAGGCGTACAGGAGACCCTGAACCTCGCAGCCTGCTGGAAGTTACCCATAGTCTTCGTATGCGAGAACAGCAGCCCCGAGGTCCAGCGCATGCTAGGCCACGAGATAGACTATCCCCAGCTCAGCATAGACAAAGTCAGCCTCAGGGCGAAGAACTACGCCATGCCTGGGAGCACACACACCGGCTGGGACATAACTGAGGTCTACAAGGCATCGGGCAAGGCCATAAGACGCGCACGCGCCGGCAAGGGCCCTACACTCCTAGAGTTCAAGGTCCACCAACTTGAAGGCAACCTGGAGGGGCACCTAGAATCCAACGAGAATGAGAAGCAATGGGACCCAATAGACCTCCTCAAGCAGAAGATACCCAAAAAGGTCGATGAACAGATCAGGGCAGAGGAGGCAGCGAAGGTGCAGAAAGCCGTCGACTTCGCACTCAAAAGCCCCGAGCCGACACCAGATGAGGCATACGCCTGCGTCTACAAGGAGGTAGACTGATGCCCACCCGCGAGATAACCTTCGGACAGGCCCTCAACGAGGCCCACCTCGCCGAGATGGAACGCGACCCAAAGGTCATCGTCTTCGGGGAGAACGTCTCAAGCCAGTGGAGGGAGGCGACGAAGGGACTCAAGGAGAAGTTCGGACGCGAACGCGTCCGTGACGCCCCCATCACCGAGACCGCCTTCATAGGCGCCGGCGTAGGAGCCGCCATCGCAGGCTACCGCCCAGTCGTCGAGCTCATGCTCGTGGACTTCGGCCTCGTCGCAATGGACCAGATACTAAACCAATTCGCAAAGAGCACATACATGAGCGGAGGAGCTGTCAACGTCCCTATGACTCTACGAGTTCTCACCGGCGCTGGCACCAGCAGCGGAGCCACACACAGCGAGAGCCTGCACGGCCTCTTCGCACACATGCCGGGCCTCAAGGTCGTTGTTCCAAGTAACCCATACGACGCAAAGGGGCTACTCATAGCCAGCATACGCGACCCCAACCCCAAGATATTCATGGAACACCGCCTCCTCTACCCCGTCAAGGGATGGGTTCCGAAGGAGGCGTACGAAGTCCCACTCGGCGTCGCTAACCTCGTCCGCGAGGGAAAGGACGTCACTGTGGTCGCCACGAGCCTAATGGTTCAGGAGGCGATAAAGGCGGCGGACGAGCTAAAGGGCAAGGTAAGCGTCGAGGTCCTCGACCCGCGCACCCTCGTTCCACTCGATGAGGAGGCCATCGTCAACTCCGTTAAGAAGACGGGGCGCCTCGTAGTCGTCGACGAAGACTATCTCCACTACGGCTTCAGCGGCGAGATCGTCGCACTGGCTGCGGAGAAGGCGCTGAAGAGCCTAGATTCTCCGCCTATACGCGTCGCTACACCCAACATCCCACTACCCTTCAATCCAAGACTTGAGAAGGAGCTACTACCCAGCAAGGAGAAGATCGTCACCGCCATAAAGCAGGCAGCGGCATAACCCCATTTTCCGCGTCAGTAAAGTCTTAAAGTGGCGCCACCCGCCTAATTCGGAGACGGCCCGATGGTCAAGTGCGAAAAGTGCGGCGTAGAGACATACATGCCCTTTAGATGCAACTACTGTGGGGGCTACTTCTGCGAGCAGCACAGGCTGCCAGAGTTCCACGACTGCACGGGCAAGTACGACCAGACGAAGCAAAAGAACGTTCAGGTCGGTGAGTACACAACCTCAGGCGGCTTCTACGGCAACTACTCTACAAGCCGAATCATACGCCCATACTGGTTCAGTAAGAAGGAGCTACGCGACCTAGCCATAGGGCTGCTCGTCATCATTACCCTCCCCTTCTTCAAGATATGGAGCTACTTCACAATTGACCCCCTGTTCGTCATAGGTGTAGTCTCGATACTCGCCGGAGCCTTCATCCTTCACGAGCTCGCTCACAAGTTCGCCGCTCAGCGACTGGGCATGTGGGCAGAGTTCAGACTCAGCACAATGGGGCTATTATTCACATTCCTTTCCTTCTTCCTTCTTCAGACGTCAGTTCTGCCGATAATGATAGTCGCCCCAGGCGCGGTGATGATCGCCGGCTTAATGAATAAAAACGAGTACGGCAAAATCTCCATCGCTGGACCCGCCACAAACATTGCCCAAGCCATCATCTACCTAGTCATCTTCTTCATCACACCAGCTAGCCTGCTAGGAGGGCTCGCCGTCTACGGCATAGAAATAAACGCCTTTCTAGCCCTCTTCAACCTCATCCCCTTCGGTATCTTTGACGGGATGAAGATATTCAACTGGGACAAGAGGGTCTGGGCAGCCGCCGCCGTAATCTCCGGCCTTTTACTGCTCTTCACCTTCGTCTAGGGCTCCGCTTATCTAGTTGTTGCACCTATCCCTCCCCCGTATGATCGTCATTCCCGGTCCCTCTTCTCTAGGACTCGGCTGGAGGATAGCGGAGCGGTGCGGCGTAGAGCCACAGCCCGTCGAGCACCGCGTCTTCCCCGACGGGGAGAGTTATATTAAGTTCACCAAGCCAGTGTTCGGCGAGAAGGTCGTAATCGTCCAGACCACGGCCCCCAACCCGGACACTAGGCTCATGCAGCTCCTTCTCATGGCGAGGACAGCGAAGGACTTTGGCGCCAAGGACATAGTAGCCGTTGTCCCTTACCTCGCTTACGCTCGCCAAGATAAACGGTTCACGGAACTGGAGGCGCTTAGTCTCGACGTCATATTCAGCCTGCTAGAATGCTCAGGCGTTACCGACCTCGTAACGGTAAACATTCACAACGAGACCTCAACCCGGGACGTCGAACGGAAGCATCGCGTCAGGTTCCACAACCTCTCCGCGGTACCCCTGCTAGCTGAGTACCTCAAGAAGGAGGGCTTCGACAAAGCATACAGCCTCTCACCAGACAAGGGCGCCATCTACATCGCCGAAGACGCCTCAAAGGTCCTCGAGGGAGGCTACAACTTCTTCGAGAAGACACGCGACCGCAAGACAGGCGAAATTACGATGGCGGTCAAAGACCTCAACATCTCTGGGCGCAGAGCGGTGGTATTCGATGACATGATCAGCAGCGGCGGAACCATGGCGAAAGCCGTCGAAGCCCTCATGGCTCAGGGTGCAGAGAGGGTCGCTGCAGCGTGTACGCATGTCCTCTACATGCCGGGAACGGAGGAGAAAATTAGGAAGGCAGGTGCCGACCCCATCATCGCAACCAACACAATCGAGACCCCATTCAGCAGGGTCTCTGTCGCGGGGCTCATTGCTAACAAGCTGAAGGAACTTGAGTAGCTCCCAATCCTTTATACACATCCACCCATTTCTTGAGGAGAAGACCATGATCAGCTCCAGGATCAAGATCAAGGTCCAGTCCGTCAAGTCGGTGAAGGACATGGAGGGGAGGGAGTGCTTCCAGATCGACTTCGTCGAGGTCAGGCAGCGCCCACCCGTTATGATGATGACCAACCCCGACGTCCCGGAGGAGATCGGGCAGATGATAGTTCAGGTCACGAAGAGCTTCCAGAATGTGATGCCCGGCATGGGTAAGGACTATGAGCAGATGAAGCTCACCCTGATCCTGACTGGTGAGGAACTAGAGAGCTTCCGCCTCAAACCCTACCCGAACATGCTCTACGAGCTCTCGATAACCGACGGCACCCTCAACTTCACCGAGGCATAACCGGGGAACGGGTTAAATCCGGCCTTTCCCGACTCTCACCAAGTGAAACGAATTGTCCGGGGAGAACCTCCAGTACGGCGACTGGGACAGCCGAGTTGTGAAGCCGGAGAATCCGGTCATAGTCGAGTTCTGGCACGAGTCCTGCCCAACCTGCAAGAAGATCGAGCCGACGGTTCAGGAGATCCCCAAGAAGCTGGGTGATAGGGCGACGCTTCTCCGCTTCAACGTCATGGAGAGCAGGGAGGCGCGCCGCTTCGCAATAGACAAGGGTGTCATAGGAACACCCACCTTCAAGGTCTACTGCAAGGGCATCGAGAAAGGGGAGATAGTCGGGCTCGAAACAGTAACCAACCTCCTCGGGACGATCGAGAACATCATCAAGGACTGCATCTGAGAGGACACCGCGTTGTATGACGTCATCATCCTCGGCGCGGGCCCCTCGGGTCTCACAGCTGCGATGTACGCAGCCCGCGGTAAGCTCAAGACACTCGTGGTAATCGGCCCAATGGTCGGTGGCCAGATAGCACTAACCTACCAGGTCGACAATTACCCCGGCTTCCCCGAGGGGCTCACAGGACCAGAGCTTTCGGATCGGTTCAAGACGCACGCGGAGAAGTTCGGGGCGGAGTTCCTCGACGCCGAGGCTACTCGGGTGGACTTCACCTCCACACCATACAAGATCTGGGTTGGCGAGAAGCTCCTTGAGGCGAAGTCTATCATCGTAGCCATGGGCATGACCCACAGGAAGCTCGGTGTTCCAGGCGAGGACCACCTATTCGGGCGAGGCGTCTTCGTCTGCGCCACATGCGATGCTATCCTGTACGAGGACAAGAAGGTCGTAGTCGTCGGGGGAGGAGACTCAGCCGTACAGGAGGCAATAGACTTGGCAAAGTTCGCCTCCGAAGTGACCATCGTCCACAGGAGGGACGAGCTACGCGCCTGCAGGTGCCTCACCGACAAGGCGATGAGTGAACCGAAAATCAAATTCCTATACAGCACCGTCGTTGATGAGATAATCGGGGAGAAGCGGGTCCAGCAGGTGAGGCTGAGGAACCTTAAGACCGAAGCCACCAGCGTAATCGACGCCGAGGGCGTTCTACTAGCCATTGGCTGGAACCCCAATACGATCATGTTCAAGGGATATTTGGACATGAACGAGTCGGGCAACCTTGAGACATTCGGGGTAAAGACTAGGAAGCCGGGGGTCTACGTCGCGGGGGACCTAATGGATATGGACTACCGCCAGGTGGTGACAAGCTGTGGGAGCGGCTGCGCTGCGGCTCTTGAAGCCATGCATTGGCTCGAGACCCAGCCGGTTCGATGAGGTGTTTTAAACCGCGGGGCATCTCTTGAGGCACAGGAGCGGGCGTGGTTGAAGGTCGTCTTTCTCGGGACAAGCGGGAGCCTACCCACGCCCGAGAGGAGCTCGTCCTGCGTTGCGGTCAAGATCGGTAAAGGAGTCTTACTTCTCGACTGCGGCGAGGGAGCCCAGAGGCAGATGGTCGCCGCCCACATCGGCTTTAGCAGGGTCAAGCAGATATTCATTACCCACCTCCATGGCGACCACGTCCTCGGTGTCCCCGGCCTGCTACAGTCAATGACGCTCCAGAGGAGGGAGGAGAGTCTGGAAATATTCGGCCCGAGGGGGCTCCACGCCTTCCTGCAGGGCGTATCAAATACTCTCGGTGGCCCCGCCTTCCCAGTCACGGTTCACGAGATCGGCGAGCCCGGGGTTGTCCTCGAAGGGCACTCCTTCAACGTGGAGGTATGCAGGGGGGATCATAGGCTCGAGTCATGGGCCTACGCAATCAAGGAGAAGCCGAGGCCTGGTAGGTTTCACCCAGAGAGAGCGAGGGCACTCGGTGTCCCCGAGGGGACGCTCTGGAAGCGGCTCCAGGAGGGGGAGGATGTCGGTGTGTCGGGGAGCATCGTCAAGTCACTGGACGTGGCTGATGCGCCACGTCGTGGAAGAGTCATTATCTATACAGGTGACACGAGGCCCAGCGAGGAAATAGTTCGACTTGCATCGGGTGCTGATCTGTTAATACATGAAGCGACCTTCGCCGACGACATGATTGAACGGGCTAAGGAGGACGGTCACACGACCTTCAGCCAAGCCGCAGGGGTCGCTGTTCAGGCGAGGGTAAAGCATCTGATCCTGACACACATCAGCAGCCGGTACGGTGATGTCTCCCCCCTGCTCGAGGTAGCCGTGAAGGTGTTCCCCTACACGATTGTGGCGAGTGACTTCCTCGAAGTTGAGGTCCCAAGCGCATAACGCTTTTATTCACTCCTTCCTTCGAAAACTCGAAGGTAAGTTTCATGACGCAAATTAAGGAGGACATCTACTGGGTTGGCGCCGTGGATTGGTGCATACGTAACTTCCACAGCTATATCACCCACAGGGGGAGCAGCTACAACTCCTACCTAGTCGTCGACGAGAAGGTCGCACTCATCGACTTCGTCAAGGCCCCGTTCGCAGAGGAGCAGGTCACTAGGATCTCAGAGGTCATCGACCCGAAGAAGGTGGACTACATTGTGGCAAATCACGCGGAGCCTGATCATTCAGGGAGCATTCGAAGGCTCCTCGAGGCTTGCCCGAATGCGGAGATGATCGCGACGGAGCGCTGTGTCAACACACTAAGAAAGTACTACGGTGACGACATTAAAGCGACACCCATTGAGAAGACGCCGTCACTCAAGCTAGGTAAGAGGAGCCTCACCTTCGTGCCAGTACCAATGGCCCACTGGCCCGACTCGATGGTGAGCTACATGCCTGAGGAGAAGCTACTCTTCAGCAACGACGCTTTCGGGCAACACCTCGCCTCGAGTGGCCGCTTCGACGACGAGGTCGACGAGGCGGAGCTCATGCAGGAGGCGTCAACATACTACGCGAACATCCTGATGCCTCTCTGGAGGAGCGTCTCACGCGCCCTCAAGGCGCTGGAGGGGGTGAAGGTGGAGATGATCGCCCCAAGCCATGGAATTGTGTGGAGGAAGGACCCGGGAAAGATTCTAGCCGCCTACCAGGGGTGGGTCGCGGGTGTGAGCAGAAAGCGAGCCGTCGTGGTTTATGATACCATGTGGGGGAGCACACAGATCCTCGCGAGGGCCATAGCCGATGGAATAGCTTCGAAGGGGGTTGAAGTGAGGGTACACTGCCTCGGAACCAGTCCGAGCAGCGACGTAATAGCTGACATTCTGGATGCGAAGGCAGTTATCGTCGGGTCACCAACACTCAACAACCACATCTTCCCAACCGTCGCTGGTTTCCTCGCCTATATGCACGGGTTGAAGCCCGTCAACAAGATCGGTGCCGCCTTTGGCAGCTACGGTTGGGCAGGCGGGGCGAAGAAGGTGGTTGAGACCGAGATGCAAGCAAGCGGCATCCAGATGGTCGAGAGCGACATAGACTTTGTCTTCAAGCCAAACGGGGACGAAACGAAGCGGGCGTACGCCTTCGGCCAGATGATGGGTGAGAAAGTCCTCGCCGTCTAGTCGTATTTAGATGAACAACCTGTGCAAGTAGAAACTCATCTGTAGCCATGTAAGCACGCAGCTTAGGATGGCGCCGACAGTCACCTGCATTATGGTGTGAGCCTTTAACTCAACCCTCGCCCAAGCGACGGGTATCACAACGAGAAGGAGGGGGAGCATTACCCCGCCGAGCAGGTAGACGAGCGCCGTGAAGGGGCCCGTTATGCCGCTGGCGTGTATGCTGATCTTCCACTTCATCGTGATGACCATAAGCACTAAGCCGTTGACGAAGTAGCACGCCATGAGCGCCGTTACGGCCGATGGCGCGGAGACGAGAATGAGGCTGATCGTTCCGAGGAGGTAGAAGAATGTGGTCCAGAGGAAGGGGATGAATCGAGTATTCCTCTCATAAGCGTAGAAATCCTTGATGATATCGAGCTTGAGGAGGCCGTAGACCATGGCGAGTGGGAGTATGCAGCCGAAGAAGCTCGTTATCGCGATGAGGAGAGGGGCGTCACCGATACCACTTAGGAAGATCAGTGGAATGAAAGTTATGACCGTGATTAATGGCGCATTGAGGGCCGCGGAGAGGCGTGAAGCTAACTTTAATCTGTCCAAATAAGGGCCCTCAGGGGTACTCGTCATTACCCCGCGGCGCTACTTCTTAACGTTTTTCTTCTGTAGCCTCTCACAACAACAGACGAGGGTCTTCGCCTCACCCTTGCCGACCATCAAGTCGCAGTCCTCCCCCTTTGGGAGACCACACATCGGACATTTTTCTACCTTTTCATTCATTTCTTCTTCTCCTCCTCCTGCTTCTTCTTGTAGTCCTTTATCGCCTCATGGAGCGCATCTGATGCTAGGTTGCTGCAGTGCATCTTGACTGGTGGTAGGCCATCTAAGGCGTCGGCGACGCTCTGGCGCGTGATCTTGTCCGCCTCCTCGACGGTCTTACCCATGGCGAGCTCGGTTGTCATGCTGCTGGTCGCTATAGCGGCGCCGCAGCCGTAGGTCTTGAACTTAATATCGGCGATCTTTCCGTTCTTGACCTTTATGTACATGGTCATCATGTCGCCACAGACGGGGTTGCCGACGGTTCCTACTCCGTCGGCATCGGATATCTCTCCGACGTTACGTGGGTTCTTGAAGTGCTCCATGACCTTGTCGCTGTACATTTTACTTTAGCTCCTGTGGGGTTATGCTCGACATGGCGCGTAGGCGCTTGACTATGTCGGGTAGCACCTGTATGACGTAGTCGATCTGCTCCTTATTATTGGCTTTCCCGAGGGTGAATACGAGACTTCCGTGGGCGTCCTCGGGTTTGAGACCGGTCGCGAGTAGGCAGGCGCTTGGTTCGAGAGTCTTAGCGGCGCATGCGGAGCCGGTATTGCATTGGACGCCGACGTCGTCAAGGCTTAGGGTGAGTGCCTCGCCCTCGATGTAGCTGAAGCGGACGTTGGCGTTATTTGGTATACGGTTTGTTGGGTGGCCATTTAGGTGAGCCTCAGGTATGGTTGTTGTTAGTCCCTTGATTAGGTGGTCGCGTAGCTCGGTGAGTCGCTTGGACTCCTCGGTCAGCTCCTGCTGGGCGAGTTCGGCAGCCTTACCGAAGCCGACTATGCCGGGTGTGTTCTCAGTGCCACTGCGCATGCCCTGCTCCTGGCCTCCGCCTATGATTACTGGGCGTGGGCGGATGGTCTTCTTGACGTAAAGGGCTCCGACGCCTTTAGGGCCGTTTATATCGTTGCTGCTTAGGGTCATGAGGTCTGTGTCAAGTTGTTTTACGTCTAGGGGGATCTTGCCTAGGGCTGCGGTTGCGTCTGTGTGGAAGTAGGCGCCCTTGGCGTGGGCGATGGCTGCGGCGTCCTTGATGGGCTCGATGGTGCCTATCTCGCCGTTCGCGGCCATAACGGTGACGATGACGGTCTTGTCAGTAGTGAGTTGGTCGAGTATGTCGAGGTTGACTACGCCGTATCGGTCTACTGATGCCTGCTCGTACTCCCAGCCGCTTCGGGTGAGGTCCTTGCAGATGTTTACGGTACTTATGTGTTCGACGGCGCTTGAGATGATTCTGTTGCCCTTGTTCTTGTAGCGGTTTGCGGTTCCGATTATGGCTAGATTTGTGGCTTCGGTGGCGCTTGCAGTGAAAGTTATCTCTGTTGGGTCGGCGTTAATGAAGGCAGCGACCTGTTCGCGTGCTCTATTGATTGCTTTTAATGCCTTGAAGCCCTCGCTGTGAAAGCTGCTCGGGTTGCCGACGTGCTCGATGTAGTAGGGGAGCATCTCCTGTAAGACGCGTGGATCTACTGGTGCCCCTGAGCCGTTGTCGAGGTAGGCCTTCATATGGTTCACCTTATATTGATTGAGGGTTTGGCGGATTAAAAGGGTTCAGAGAGAGCTTGTACTGTGCTACTGTGCATTGAGCGAAGTTTATAGAATAGAGCTTGCTCTGTGCTTACTTCTTCTTTATGACTATGACGGTCTCATCGCCGTCCTTCTTCTCGGAGACGACGGTGTGGCCGAGGCGCTCCGCTAGCCTTCGGAGGTCTTCGTAAGCAGCGGGGTCGTCGGCGTGTACCTCGAGGGTCTGGCCGGATGCCAGCTCGTCTAGGGCCATGCGCGTTCGGAATACCGGCTCTGGGCAGAAGAGCCCTGTGCAATCAAGATTCTTGTCTACCATCCCTACTCCTCCTCATCCTTCCTAACCCTTGGGGGCTGGGTCATTGGGATCACGTCCTCCCGCACGTATTGAAGGTATTGCCCCTGATCCACCGTGTTGAAGATCGTTACCGAGCCGTCGCGTACGAGCCCAACCGTATAGCCGAACTTCTTGCTCTTCGCCAACACGTACCAGGGGTCGCCGATGCTATCGTACTCCTTAAAGAGCTTCGTGTCGACGAGGTCTGGACCATAAAGGCTGAGCTTGTTTATATTGGGGATGTCCAGGTTCTCGAAGAAGATGACCTTGGTACCCTCCTTGTTGGCGATGTGGAATTTCTTCATCGTCTCGGGGAGTATGCGGGCCTCGACTATCACTCCCATCTCGCCGAATGCGATCTCGCTGAGCCTGTTCGCTATCCTGTTAGCGATCGCCTTCTTGTCGACGACGACGAGGAAGACGCGGCCATCGTACTCGCTCATGCTAAAGAGGACCTCCGTCGTCGCAGCGGCGGGGAGGACCTTGCCACGGTGGTAGTTGTAGACTACGTGGTCGTAGCTATAGAGCCCCGTGAGGACACCTTCCGTCACCTTCACGTTCGCCACCTCGGTGAGCAGGGTTAGTTTGAAGTCACCCTCGGCGTACTCCTCCTCGACCTTGTGCCCCTCAAGTGCCGCAGCGACGTCGGCGAGCTTCTTGTACTCAGTGGAGACGAAGACCTTCCCAGCTGTCGGCATACCTTACACCTAAGGCAACTGGAAGACCGGGACCAATTTAAGGGTAATGAGGGCTCAGGGCAGCCCCTTGAAGAGCCTATCCATTTCGCGGCGGTACTCCTCGAAGGCTCCTCTGCCCTTGGGAGTCATCCTTAGCATAGTGTGGGGCTTCCTGTCCACGTAGTCCTTCACAACCTCGATGTACCCCGCCCCCTCTAGCTTCGCCATGTGGCTCGACAGGTTCCCGAATGTCAGCCCCGTCTGCCTCATCAGGAAGAGGAAGTCCGCCGAATCCACCACATATAGATGAGCCATGATCATAAGCCTCGCCGGCTCGTGGATCACCCTGTCGATCCCATCTGCTGGGGGCTCAGCCAACTTGACCATCGACCACCTGCACCGGGTACTTGTCAATGAACCTGTTGAGGAGGTAACCGCCGTAGAGGAGGACCGCCGCCCCCAAGGCTATGAGGTGGATGCCAAAGGGCAGCCCCGAATACTGGGCGCTACCGATCAGCACGAGCGCGAGAAAAGAGTAGACGTAAAGCCTCGGCATATAGGCCACACGCGCATAAAAGACGCCTACTACCGCGGCGCCCACACCCGTTATGATCCCCCAGTAATCGGTGATGAAGTAATAGTAGAACGGACGGGTCGTCAGGGTCGCCGACAACCAAACCGCGAAGCTAACCGCGACAGCTGCACCGACTAGACCAGCCACGAGCGCCCTAGGCACACCGCCGCTCTTACGCCCCGAGAACCGGACCAAACCGATCCTCGGCAGCGTATACACCCTCTTCAGCCACCAGTAACTAGGTATCACAACGGCGATCCAGATGACGCCCAGCGCGGAGTCGTCAGTGAAGGTGGAGAAGCCCCACATTAACCCTAGCAGCCCGATCATTATATCAAATATTCCATCCTCGTGAAAGGAGGACATCGCCTTCTTTTGAAGTTCCTTGAGGTCTATGTTATCGCCCATACCTAATCCCTTGATTACAGAGTACTTTGTAATTCATATATACTTTGTTATACAAAGTTGATATAATTTATCCATTAAAGAGGGGACTCTCAACAATGGGGCACTGGGGTTGATAGAAATATCGCCGTCATGTGACACTACTTGAGGACCTGGCCGAGAACCCTGAGGTGGTTCCCGCCGAGAATCTTCTTTATATCCTCCTCGGCGTAGCCACGGCGGACAAGTTCACGGGTGATGTTCGGCATCTTCGAGGCGTCCTCGAGTCCCACTGGGGGCGTCCCTATGCCATCGAAGTCGGAACCGAGACCAACATGGTCAGGCCCTATTCTCTTCACGATGTAGTCGATGTGGTCCACCAGCTTCTCGACGGTGGCCCCATCCTTCGAGATGAAGTCGGGGGCGAAGTTCATCCCCGTCACCCCGCCGTGGTCCGTGAGTGCCTGCAACATGTCGTCAGTCAGGTTCCTCTTGTGGTCGCAGATGACGCGGCTGTTGCTGTGGCTCGCTATGAACGGGCCCTTCTTCACGTCGGCGATGTCCCAGAAACAGGTGTCGCTTAAGTGGCTTGTGTCGAGGACCATTCCGAGGCGATCCATCTCCTCGATTGCTTTTACGCCTAAATCAGTGAGTTTGCTCTCGGTGCGGGACGCGGCCTGTCCGTCCGCGAAGGGTGTACGCCAATTCCAAGTGAAGCTGAGCATCCTGACCCCCAGCTTGTAGAAGTTGCGTAGCACACCGAGATCTCCCATGAGCGGCTCCCCGCCCTCGATGGAGAGGAGTCCGCTACACTTGCCCACCTCCTTGGCGGCAAGTATCTCCCTGACTGAGGTGACTGGGACTATCCCCTCCTCGTTCTCCTCCATCTCCCGATAGAATATATCGGTCATCTGCATCGCTGTAAGGAGCGCATCTGGCTGTCCCTCGCGGCGCCCCGTGTACATGGCGAAGGTTTGGCAGTCGACGCCTCCCTCCTTCATGCGTGGGAGGTCGAGGTGCCCCTTATCGCTCCGCTGCCCGAGCTTCCTCGCCGAGGGCTGCCCGTAGCGCTGGGGCATGAACTCCATCAACGTGTCGCAGTGGGTGTCGACGACGAGTGCCTCACCGTGTATCCGCATCGCCTCCGCCTCCTGCCTCTTAGAGAGCTTGACCATCACAATCCCCTCAAACGTCATAACATCCATGTAAAAGGTTTAAGGGCGACCTTTTACCTTCACTTTCATCCGCCCCACCGGAAAAAAACGGGGTAGGTTTAAAAATAGAGGACTGTTAGACACAGGAGTCCAGAGGCGCCGCGGATGCTGATCAAGGAAGTCATAATCAAGAATTTCATGTCCTACGAGTACGCACGCATACCACTCAGGGACGGCGTCAACGTCGTCTGCGGCCCCAACGGCGCCGGGAAGAGCAGCTTCCTCCTCGCAATCTGCGTCGCCCTCGGCGACACATACACGGAGAGGAGCAAGAAGCTCAGCGATCTAATACGCTGGGAGCAGGACCAGGCGGAGGTCAGCCTCATCCTGGACAACAGCCCACGCGAGAACGGCAGGCGCCCAGTCCCTGCTTTCAACGTCGACGAGGTACGTCTCGCCCGCAACATCCGCCGCGACGGAAAGTACACCTTCGAACTCAACCAGCGCACCGTATCCAAGACCGAGGTCGTCGAGCTCCTACAGGGCTTCGGCTTCGACCCCGACAACATGCTCATCATCATGCACCAGAACATGCCGGGCCGCTTCGCAGAACTCAGCCCGCAGGAGCGCCTCGTAATGCTCGAGGAGGCCGTCGGCTTCAACACCTTCCGTAGGGACGTCGTCGAGGCAAAGCAGCGCCTCGGCGGCATACTTAGCGAGGAACAGAGCCTAGGTCAGCTACTCGACCGCGCACGCGAGACCCTCGCGTACTGGCGCGAGCAGAACGAGCGCCTGCAGGAGAAGAAGAAGTTCCAGACTCGCATGAACTTCCTGCAACGCGAGATGGCGTGGAGCAGAGTCATCCAACTAGAGGGCAACGTAAAGGAGCTCGAACAGGAGTTAGACCAGGTAGACGCTGACCTCTACGCCGCAGAGGAGGAGATGAACCACTTCAGCAAGGCTGTCGTTGATAGCGACGAAGTGCTGAAGCAGCTACGCGGTCAGTGGATGGAGTTCATAGAGCGCCGAGTCGAGGCCGAGAAGGCCCTCGGCATAAGTGAGTTCAGCATAGACTCATCGAAGGACCGCATCCAGAGCATAAATAAGATGCTCGGCACGAGCGGTGAGCAGAGGAAGAAGCTCGAACTGACCGCTCAGACCCTCAGGGAGCGCCTCAAGAAGGGCCCAACCAAGCTCGATGACTACTTCAAGATTATAGAGGAGCTCGAAAAGACTCAGACAGAGACTTTCGACGGGTGGAGCGGTGAGCTCATCACCCAGAGGGGAGATGCTGAGTCTAGGATCAAGCAGCTCAGCAAGCAGCTAAGCGACGCTGAGGTCGCTGTGAGTCGAGCGACCGAGGATATGGAGGTTCTACGTGTCAGGATCGATGCCGCCACCGATCAGCACGTCGAAGGCAGGATACAGCTCGCCCTACTCAAGGACAAGAGGGGCCGCCTCAAGCGCCGCATCGAGGAACTGAAAGCTGACATCGACCAAGCGAACACGGAACGTCGCGACGCTGAGGCGGAGGCACAGATCAAAGGGCCTAGAGTCGAGACCGGCAGAACCGGCGACGACGTTCTAAACGAGATCAGAAAGACCTCCGGCATACTCATGGGCCTCGCCGAGGTTCCCGAGGACGCCGAGGAAATGTACGACT
>JADGNG010000030.1 GCA_017883585.1 Candidatus Bathyarchaeota archaeon | reverse complement strand
GCCGCTGTTTCTTCGTCGTCCTCGCCAACTCCTCGAGCAGGGCGGCCTTCTCCGAGGAAAGGAACTTCCAGACTAAGTGGGATTTCATCTTTTCATCGTCGAGCAGGTTTTTTCTGGTAGAAAAAACTTGACGTATTCTCGTCTTTATTTTTATATTTATTTGAAATAATCAAGTGGTCAGGTGTTAAAGGAGACCCTTCTTTACGGCCTTGGCTAGGTAGCCATCGGTCGCCATGAAGTCGTCTGCGGCGTTCGCGGTTATCTCGTCAGCGGCCCTCTGTGCTCGCTCCATAACCTCCTCCTCGTCGAGGGTCACGCATCTGCCACCCTCGACGACGAAGCTACCATTCACTATCACGTCCTCTACTTCGTCCCCCCTACTATAGTAGACAATGTTGGGGGCGATATTTGGGACGGGCTTGTAGATGATTGGAACCATGTGGGGGACCTTGAGGTTCATGATTATTATGTCGGCCTTCTTTCCAACCTCAAGGCTACCTATCTTGTCACCGAGCCCGATGGCGTTAGCCCCGCCTATGGTGGCTATACGGAGCATCTCCCAAGCGGGTAGGACTGTCGGGTCCCTGTGGCGCACCTTGTTGAGGAGCGCAGCAATCTTCATCCCAACGAGCATGTTGTGCCCCGTGCTCCCGGGGGCCTGATCACTGCCGAGGCCAGCGTATCTTCCGCCCTGCTGCCTAAATAGAGCGAGAGGCGGAACTATACCGTCGATGAGGGCTATGCTAGCGGGGCAGCTTATGTAGCGTACCCCCCTCTTGGCGAGTATGGCGACCTCGTCATCAGTAGTCTGGTGGCAATGGGCTGCAATGACGTTGTCGTCAAGGTACCCGATCGAGTCGAGGTACTTGATCGAGGTGGTGCCGTACCTGAGCTTGACCTGTATAGCCTCGCGCGCCCCCTGGGCGACGTGTATGTGGCAGAGCTTTTTCCTCTTCACTGCCTCCTCCTTGACCCTTAGGAGGAGAGACTTGCTCATCATGTCCGCGCCCTGTGGGGAGAAGATGCAACTGATCCTACCGTCTCCAGCACCGTCCCACTTCTCGACAAGGTCGATGCCCGCCTTGAGCTTCTGCTCTCCGAGGGGCTCGTCGAAGATGTAGGGTTTGTTCGCGTCGGGGCGACTGTTTGGCCCGATCTCGTTTATGGTATCGGCGATGTTTGCCCTGACTCCGGCTGGGACGAAGACCTTCTCGGCGACGTGGCCCTCGTTGACGCCGATCTCTCCGAAGGTGGTGACGCCGCTCTTCACGCCCTCGATGACGCCGAGGGCACCTCCGGCTATGCTGTGCTCCGGCTTGATGTACTTACCGAAGGGACCCATCGTCTTGATCATCCATTCTATCTCGGGGACGTCCTGTGCCTCGCCGCGGATGATGGTGTGCCCCGTGTGGATGTGGGCGTCGACGAAGCCTGGTAAAACCGCTTTCCCTTTCGCCTCGATGACCTTCTCCGAGTTGCGATACTTCTTGTCGAGTTCGCTGGTCTTACCGACCGCCACGATCTCATGTCTCTCGACCGCGAGTGCGCCGTCCTCAATGGTCCCGAGTCCGTTACCTCTCATCGTGAGCAGGTAACCGTTCCTGATGTAGATATCAGCCAAGTTTTTCGTTACCTTTTATTTTTTTGTTCGATTTCAGAAGATGCCTATGATCTTCTTTGTCCTTTAGGGTGTCTAGGAAGTTGCTCATAAATTAGTCGATTAACCATAATTATATTACGTTTTTAGAAATGTATTCAGTTGTTATGGAAATTAAAGGATTATCATTTGTTCCAGAATATAACGCGCGCGCATCAGCACAGGAGTTGAAGGTGTTCTGGTTTAATTCTGTGCCTTCGCGACCTTCACTGGAGTGATCTTGAGGGCCTTCTGTATCTCCGTGGGGGTGATCTCCAGGATGAAGCCGCGCTGCCCACCGTTTATGTAGAACTTGGGCATCTGGAGAATGGTCTCCTCGGCGTAGACGGGCATCTGACGCTTCGTGCCGAACGGGCTTATGCCGCCGACGAGGTAACCCGTGTGGCGCTGCGCGTCCTTCACATCGCAGGGCTGGACTCCCTTCACACCGATCTGGCGCGCGAGGTCCTTGAGGCTCACCTCCATATCACCGTGTTGGAGGACTACGATGGGTTCACCATCGTCCCTCTGCATTATTAGCGTCTTGACTACATCGTGGAGGCCGACGCCTAGACCCTCCGCAGCCACGTCGCTTCCCTTCCTCTGGTAATCGTAACTGTGCTTCTCGTATGCTATCTCGAGCTTGTCAAGGTAGGTGGTCGCAGACGTGACTGGGAAACGCTTCGACATGTTCACAGATTCCCCCGCAGAGTCGTTTAGGGTTATCGGCGCCACATGTAAAATACCTCCAACTATCCATAGTGGGTAATGGTCAGTATAGCGAAGATCAGGGCGGATTTTCCCGTCCTCAAGGAGTGGGTCTACCTAGACAATGCATTCGTCGGCCTCATGCCGAAGCAAGTCAGGGAAGGCTACGACCGCTGGGCAGACGAGTGGTACACCTTCGACGTGGGGAACCGGACCATCCTCGACAGGTGGCTCGAGAAGGCGACGACCGTCAGGGGGATGATCGCCTCATTCATCGGCGCCTCCACCCGGGAGATCGCCTACACGATGTGCACAGGCAGCGGCTTAAACATAGTCATCAACGGTACCGAGTGGGAAGAGGGGGACAACGTCGTCTTCCCCGAGTGGGAGCACGACCCCCTTGATACATACACGACGAGGCGCGCCGGCGTCGAGTCGAGGATCTGGAAGCCAAGAGACGGCAGATTCGACGTATCCGACCTCGAGAAGCTAGTCGACGACAGGACAAGGCTCGTGCAGGTCAGCCAAGTGAGCTACGTCAACGGCTTCAGGGCGGACCTCGCTGAGGTCGCGGACGTCGCCCATGTACACGGGGCGAAGCTGCTCGTCGATGCCACGCAGGCCGTCGGCGCGTTGAGGGTCGACTACAAGCGGGACGGAGCTGACTATGTCTCCGTCGCTCCCTACAAGTATATGATGGGCCCAGCGGGCCTCGCCTTCCTATACGTCGACAAGGAGTCGATCGAGGAGCTGACACCCGACCGGACGGGGTGGAAAAACCAGATCTGGGAGGGAGCACATGCTGAGGCTCTGACACCCAAGGACACCGCGGAGAAGTTCGAGTACGGCACCATAAACTTCCAGGGCGTCTACGCCATCGAGGAATCGCTGAAGTACCTGAACCACCTCGGAATGGACTACGTGGAGAAGAGAGTCCTCGACAACACGGGTTACATTTTCGAGAGGCTGGACGAGATCGGGAAGGAGATATGGACCCCGGAGGGGAACCAGTCACCCATCGTCAGCTTCGCCCAGGAGGGGGCGGTCAAGCTAGCAGAGAAGCTGAAGAAGGGGAAGATCAAGGTCACAGGGCGGGAGGCACACGGCGGCCATATGCGCGTCTCTTCCCACTTCTACAACACCCGCGAGGACATCGACAAGCTCATCGAGGCGATAGGCTAGCGCTTACTTGATATGGCTTAGTCCCTGCTTCTCCGCCTTCTTTATCCAACTCGGCACCGGTGGGATGAGCTTGTCCTCGGGCTTCACGATTATCTCCGTGAAGGTGGGCTCCCTCTTCTTGAGGTTCCTCTTGAGGGCTGGGCCGAGGTCGTCGGGCTTCCCGACACGTGTCGCCTCAAGGCCGAATCCCTCGGCGATCTTCATGTAGTCGACGGGCCTGAAGTTGGTTGCGAAGTCTACGTACTCTTTACCGTAGTTGAGCTGCCACTCGGCCCTGATCCAGCCGAAGCTCTGATTGTTGAAGAGGATTATGTGGTTTGGGCCTCCGACGCGTGCTACTGTCTCAAGCTCGCCAGCGGTGAATCCGAAGCTGCCGTCCCCAACGAGGGTGACGACTGCGCTGTTTGGTCGGGCGTATCGTGCACCGATGGAGGCGGGTATGGCGTAGCCGAGGCTCCCCATCGCGTAGTTAAAGATCATCCTCCGCCCCGCCTCGGCTTGCCTGAGGAAGGCTGCGGTGTAGATGGCGGCGACGCCGACGTCGGTAACGATTGCATAATCCTTAGGGAGAGCGTCCCTCAGCTCCTTTACGAACCTGAGGGGGTGGATCGGGACCTCATTGCTGGCCATCAGACCGGCGACATAGGCGTCGTACTCCTCCCTCTCCTTCTGAATCGCCTTGATGCGGGGGAGCTTCCGCACCTTCTTCTCCTGCTTCTCCGCGACCTCGACCATGACGCGTAGGGTCGCCGCCGCGTCTCCGATGAGGGCTACCTCCACAGGGTAGTTGTTCCCGATCTCCCCCTCGTCGACGTTCAGGTGTATGATCTTCGCCTGTGTGTCGAGGCCGGGGGTCTTCCACATGTCAGTGGCGGTGGAGTCGGTGCTGCAGCCGACGTAGAGTATTACATCTGCCTCATCGATCACCTTGTTGGCGAGGGTCGAGCCACCGCGGGAACCGGTGACGCCAATGCTGAGTGGGTGAGCTTCGGGGAAGGCGCCCTTGCCATTTATAGTAGTGCCCACGGGGACGCCGTAGAGCTCGGCAAGCACCTGCACCTCCCCCCAGGCCTGGCTGAGGAGTACCCCCTGCCCGCATACTATTACGGGGCGCTGAGCGGACCCGAGGACCTTGAGTGCCTCGCTTAACTTCGCGAGCTCCGCCACTGGGCGGTGGCCGGGACATACCTTGAAGTCAGCTTGGACATAGAGTTGGGGGTCTCCAATCTCCTCCCTCTGCTTGTCGATGGGGAACCTGATGTGGACGGGTCCCGGCTTCCCCGTGGTGGCGAGTCTGAAGGCCCTCCTGACTATGCTGGGGAGGTCGGAAGCTTCGGTGACGGTTATGCTCTCCTTCGTTATCCCCTCGAACATCGCTGTCTGGTCGACGCCAGTGAGGGTGTTCCTCCTCTCGTAGTGGAGGGGGATATCGCTTGTGAGGACGAGCATAGGGATCGACGCCTTGTAGGCCTCAGCTACGCCGGGGATCATGTGGGTGGCGCCCACGCTTGGTCCCTCGCATATACCGGGTCTGAAGCTGAACCGGGCGTAGGCGTCCGCGGCGAAGGCGGCGCTCCTCTCGTCCCGCATCATGACGTGCTTAACCTCGGGGGTGCCCATCCACTCCTTGTAGAGGGGCAGGGTCGTCTCGCCGGGGAGGCCGAAGACCTCGCCGACGCCGTATCCCTTCAGCAGTTCCATGAGGGCCTTAGATGCGTTCAAGGGCGTCACCTGATACTCCGAATACTGTTGTAGAGGAAATAAGAGCTTCTAGCCTCAAGTCCTGAGCGGCGGGCTAATTGTTCCGAGGAATTATTATCTGCGAGACCTTTTAAGAATAAAAAATCCATCATAGTGGCAGGTTACTCGACGTTGATTGAGATTCGCTTCCACGGCAGGGGTGGACAGGGCGCCGTCACCGCCGTGAAGATTCTGGCGTCGGCGATATACCTTGAAGGCAAGTACACGCAGGCGATCCCTATGTACGGCACCGAGAGGCGCGGCGCCCCAGTGGCGGCCTTCTGCCGCGTCGACGACACACGCATACGCGAGCGCGACCTGGTCCACGAGCCCGACATCGTCGTCGTCCTAGACCCGCTCCTCAACAGGAGTGTGGATGTGACGGAGGGACTGAAGAAGGGCGGCCTCGTCGTCGTAAACCACCCAGGGACGGTCAAGGACACGGGCCTCGCCGGCGACTTCAGGGTCGCCACCGTCGACGCCACGAAGATAGCGCTCGAAGTCCTCGGGAGGCCAATCACCAACACTGCCATACTCGGCGCGTTCGCAAAAGCAACGGGTCTGGTGAAGCTCGAATCTCTCGCGGAGGCCGTGAAGGGCGAACTGCCGGAACGCCTCATCACTACCAACGTCGAGGCGATGAAAAGGGCGTATGCGGCGACGAACGCTCCAGTCGACGCGTCGGGCATCATGAAGGCCGAGGTGGTCAAGAAGGCTTCCAGTCAGCCGCTGATCTCCTACTCCCGAGTCGTCTCGGACTGGAGGGTCACGCACCCAGTCGTCGACAAGGCGAAGTGTGTCGGGTGCAAGCGGTGCTG
>JADGNG010000029.1 GCA_017883585.1 Candidatus Bathyarchaeota archaeon | reverse complement strand
TCAAATCCCGGCGGGAGCACCATAATTAACTATTCTCCAACTTAATCTAAACGTATCATTAATGGATTAATTTTCTAGTAAATCAATGACAAATAATAGAATAAAGGAAAGTGCAACACAAAACGCTTAATATTCTCGCTCGCGCGAAAGCAGAATTTTTTCTCCAAAAAATCCTAAATGTTGTTTGCATTCTTAGACTGATCCTATTCAATTATTTTCTTTAAAGCGCAGAATGGTCCCCGCCCTACTTCCGTTGTATCTACAATGCTCCACTGTGACGACGCCATTCACTATGACGTACTCTATGCCTCTAGGGTGCTGTATTGGGTTCTCGAAGGTGGCGGTGTCTTCGATTTTCTCTGGATCGAAGATGGTGATATCGGCTGCCATGCCTGGGCGGAGTAGGCCGCGGTCTACGAGTCCGTGTGTTTGTGCAGGGTAGCTGGTCATCTTCCGGATCGCGTCCTCGAGGCGGAGTACACCTTCCCTGACGTAACGCCCAGCAACCCGTGGGAAGCTCCCATACGCGCGTGGATGAGGCTTACCGAGTACTATGCCGTCGGTGCAGACCATCCCGAGAGGGCTCCTCATTATGGTGCGGACGTCCCCCTCATCCATGGTGAAGGTCGCCATCGTGGCCGAGTTCTCCTCCTCGAGGACGAGGTCGAGTACCGTCTCGGCCGGTGTCTTGCCGAGTTCGGCGGCAATCTGGGAGACGTACTTACCCTCGAAGCGCTTGTTTCTGCTCGTCCTCAAGTTGGTGATGAGTATGCGGTCCCACTCGTTTGGGCTTTCCTCGTCACCTCTTGCCCCACCCATATACAAGGTGAGCTTCTTCCGGGTCTCCTTGTCATGGAGCCGCTTGAGGAGGCTGTCTATACCCCCCTCATGGGCCCATGGTGGGAGGAGGCTACCGAGGAACGTACTTCCAGCCGTGTAGGGGTACTGGTCGAAGGTGACGTCCACGCCGCTCACCCGGGCCTCCTCGACCCTCGCCAACGCCTGCGGTGCTTTCCCCCAGTTCGCCCTACCGTTCGTCTTAAAGTGACTTATATGGACGGCAGCCCCCGAGCAGCGCCCTACGCTAACAACCTCGTCAATCGAGTCGAGAAGCTTGTCCCCCTCGTTGCGCATGTGAACAACGAAGACGCCTCTATGAGCGGCGACCACCTTGCATAGCTCAGTGAGCTCGGAAGCGTCTGCGTAGACACATGGGGGGTAGATTAGGCCTGTGCTTAGGCCGATGCCGCCCTCATTAAGGGATTTATCGAGTAGTTGCCCCATCTCAGCGAGTTCAACCGAGGTGGGTTTCCTATTATCCATGCCCATGGTGGTTAAACGGAGGTTCCCATGGCCGACGAGGGAGGCGACATTTACGGAAGGCCTCGCGACCTCTAGCTGGGCGAGGTACTCGCCTAGACTCCTCCACTCCCAACCTATTTCGGGGTTTCCGTTAAGACCCGAGAGGTACCTACGCCACATATCGACAGTGCCATCAGTTAGAGGCGCCTCCCCGAGCCCGTCCTGGCCAACAACCTCAGTCGTTATTCCCTGCATTATCTTAATCTGAGCCTCCGGCTCCGAGATGAGGACGAGGTCGCCGTGGCTGTGTGCATCTACAAAGCCTGGTGAGACGACCAGACCTGAGGCTTCTATCGTCTCCTGTGCCTCGCCCTCACACAACCCCACTGCGCTAATTCGGTCCTTGGTCACGGCCACATCCCCATGGTACCATGGGTTGCCGGTGCCGTCCACTATCCTTCCGCCCTTGATTTTGAGGTCGTACATCTGGCTACTCTTCAGGGTCGGCGTTTAAACGGTTTAGGGATAGCCCACCTAGTGGCGTTGGGGTTTTAGCTTAATCCTCCCTGTGCACCTAACCTCGCCTAGGCTTCCTCTTCAGTTCCGTCCCGCATATAGGACAGACGTTGTCCTCCTGTGGAACGTCAAACTTCTTCCTGCAGCCTGGGCAGTAAATGCCCCAATTCACCACATTCTTTATCCCTTTCGTGACTTGGGAGACGAACCTGAACCCGAGCCGAGCCGCCATGTTTTGGACCGAGAAGTCATCGGAGACAATGATGGGCTCCTTCCCCTCAGACTTCAGCTTGAGGCCGAGTGAGAGAAGTTGCTTATCCGTGGGGGAGAGCTTGTGGGCCTCCCCAGCGGACCTCGACTTTACCTCAAGCTCGTCTGACCACCTCTTCTCGGGTGTAATCTCCTGTAGCTTCCCCGAGGACTTCGCTCCCTCATACCTCATCTTCCCAAGGACCTCCCTGATCTCCTCGAGAACCTCGGGAACTGTGTAGTATTCCTCGTCGATGGAGAGGTTGTACCCCTGGATGAAGGCAGAGGTGTCTAAGATAACGTGTCTCAGGTGGGGTCGCCTCACTGCGCTTGAATGTGGGTGAGCCTGCTCCTGAGTCTCTCGTAGAAGGGCTTGAACCTTATGAACCGCGTCTTGTTGGTGGAAACCTCTATCTCGACGGTGGATAGTGGCTTCAGGCCCGTGTAGATCTTCCCGTCGACTATGGCCAGGGCATCCGCCTTCGGCTTCCGAAGTTCGATCGTGACTTTGGAGTCGAGTGGTAGGGTTATGCTTCTGAAGTAGCTGTAGGGGTTGACGGCAGTGAGTATCATCGCGTCTACCCCAGGGGCGAGTATCGATCCACCAGCTGAGAGGTTATAAGCTGTGGACCCCGTGGGGGTCGAGACGATTATCCCATCGGCCTGAATCTCGGTCAGCTGCTCCCCGTCAACTAGCAGCCGGCATAAGATCATTTTAGAAGGTAGGCTGGATGAGACGAGCACCTCGTTCAGGGAGTCAGGGAAGTCCTCCTCCATCTCGGTGCATCGGCTCCGCAGCTTCACGCAGGACTCGAGATCGTACTTGCCCTTGATGACCTTATCTATAGCTGATTCTATCTCGTCAACGAGGACCTCGCAGAGAAAGCCCCTCCTGCCCATATTCACGCCTAGGAGAGGCGTATCTGGGAACTTGAGCCCCATCGCGACGCGTAGTATGGTCCCGTCTCCACCGACGGCGACGACGAAATCCGCCTCCAAGTCGGTGAGGTCGACGGTCTCGTTCTTCATCTCGAGTGCCATGGCGGTTTCAGTCTCGACGAGAACCTCGGCGCCCCGGGACTCGAAAAGATCAATGACCCTACGAGTCACAGGAAACGCTGCATCCGTGTCCGTCCTTGAGACGACGCCCACCCTCATGGCTCTTCAACTGAGAAGAGCCTAGGCGGTGATTTAAAGACCCACCGCCGTGGGAAAAGTCGTGTAAAATGTTTAGACGATGATGCCCGCGGCGCGTAGCTCTGCGAGCTTCTCGTCGCTATAGCCTAGGAGGCCCTTTAGTACCTCGTCGTTGTGCTCGCCGAGGATCGGGGCCGGCGAATTGATGACGGCGGGCGTCTTACTGTACTTAACGGGATGCTGCGGGACCTTGAACTTCCCAGCGAGCTTATGGTTGAGCTCTACGACGGTGTTCCTCGCCTTTACCTGTGGGTCCTCGAACATGTCGGGGATGTGGTGGATGGGTGCGCACGGAACGGCGTTCGCGGCGAGTATCGTTATCGCCTCCTCTGCGGTCTTCCCGTCGAGCCACTTTTTGAAGACGTCGCTGCCCTCCTCGATCTCCTCGACGCCGATGGCTTTCATCACCCTGCCGTCCATGTTCTGATCGGCGGCGACGTAGATGTACTTCCCGTCTTTAGCCTGGAAGATGCCCCACGCGCCGATGCCCTTGCGGGCTTGCCTCGTGACCCATGGGAGTTTTCCGCTGAGGCTGTAGCTCGCGATGTCGACCCCGTTCTGGGCGATCATACAGTCGAGTTGCGCGACGTCAATGAGCTGACCCTCGTGGGTCCTGTCGCGATGCCTTAGGGCGCCGAGGATGGCAATGGTTGCGTAGAGGCCAGGGTCGAGGTCGCCGTGGTACTCAGCGGGTACAATCGGCGGGCCGTTAGGGTCTACGTTATCGCCCGTGAGGCGCAGCCAACCGCTCTCGCTCTCGGCGATGGGGGCGAAGCTCGTGCGGTCCCTGAAGGGGCCGTCTAGGCCGAAGCCGCTGAGACTCGCGTAGATGATGTCTGGCTTCACGGCCTTTAGCTGCTCGTAACCGAGGCCGAGCTTGTCCATGGTACCGCGTTTAAAGTTTTCAACGACAACGTCGCTCTTCATGGCTAGCTCCTTCACGATCTCAAGCGCCTTGGGCTCCTTGAGGTTGAAGGCGAGTCCCTTCTTGTTCCTGTTGAGGTAATGGAAGCTGGCGCTGGCGCCTCCGAAGAGGTTTGTGCCGAGCCTGTTGATCTCGCCCCACGGGGGCTCAACCTTGAGTACCTCTGCACCCATGTCCGCCATGATCATGGTCGCGTATGGTCCGAAGAACACGTGTCCAAAGTCGAGGATGCGTACACCCTCGAGCATGCCTTTACCCATGTCGAATCCAGTGAATGAGTCGAGCAGGGTGGATAAAGTTTATGCGGTCCCGCCCACGACGCCGACTATGGCTTAGACTCCCAGATCTTGTCCCCGACGTAGTGTAGGTTATGTATCACCTTGCCCTTCTTCTCGGCCAAGATGGCCACTGATGGCTTCAGTGCCTTACCTATGGCGATTGCCTTCCCATGTTTTACGTCCCGGACCACCACCAAAGCACCTTCCTCGAATGAGGATTTGATCTCTGTTATGCCCGGAGCCATAACGTCAGCGCCCTTGCAGAGGAATGGTATCGCCCCCATGTCCACGACTACGGCGGGCAGAGAGTCAACACACTTGCACCTCAGCGTGGGATAGAGGCTTCCCTCGAAGCTGAATAACAGAATCTCGCCGTCTAGGACGTAGACTTTCGTGCCGTCCTCGGTCTCGGCCTCCTCGACCAAATTGAATGACTGGCCCTTCAGGTAACTAGCCGTGCCCTCCAAAACGCTCCTTACGTCCTGCCTTCTTAGGGCCTTCCTCTTCCTGACCCTTGGACCAGATTCGCTCATCGGGACAAGCTACGTCGCCGAGGTTAAGAAGCCTACGCAGCAACCTTGGCACGAAGGCGGATCGATTCGTCCCTTCAAGAATGAGAGGCAACTTTTTACAATGCCGACGACACAACACACCCAAGACAAACACGGGAACCTGAAGTGATTCAAGATGAACGAGCAAAAGACATTCAAGATGAAGCTGTACACGTCGAAACCCGAGGGAGTGACGATCTTTTTGAAGGATAACGTGCCCCCACCAAGGAATCTGGAGCCCTTCGTGACAGGTGAGGGCATGTACGTGTATCAATGTGGTAAGTGTAACCAGGTCCTTCTGAGAAACGTTAGACAAGCTCAGGTGACTAAGGCCATCTACAAGTGTCCCAAGTGTGGCTCTTACAACCAGATAGAATAAGACCAAAAATGGGGAGATTTCTCCCATTTATGCGACGGTGTAGGTGTCCAAGTTCTCGGGGGCTATACCGTATATGCCCCTCTGCTTTGACACGACGCGCGCGAGGTTCTCGCACTTCGACTCCTCGCCGTGGATAACGAAGACGCGCTTCGGCTGTGGGTGCAGGCGGCGGACGTAGTTGACGAGCTGGCGCCAGTCGCTGTGGCCGCTGAAGCCCTCTATGGTGTAGTTCTTCATAGCGACGTTTATAATCTCCATCTTGCCGTTCTGCCCGTACATCTGCGCCGAGCCCATTCCCGACTGGATGCGCTGACCCATCGTGCCGGCGACCTGGTAACTGACGAAGCAGAGGGCGTTGTTCTCGTCGGGGGCGAGGCGCTTGAAGTAGTCGATTACTGGACCGCCTTCCATCATGCCCGCTGTGGCCATAATGATCGCGGGGCCGCCGTTCACTATCTCGTCCCTCTTATCCTGCTGCTTCACGACGGTGAAGTAATCGCTCTCGAAGGGGTTGATGCCGTCGCGGAGAATCTGATCACGGATGTCGTTGCTTAGGTACTGGGGGTAGGCGGTGTGGATGCCGGTGACCTCGCTGATCATGCCCTCGATGTAGACGGGGGCCTCCGTCATCTTTCCCTCCTTCATATACTTGTTTATGACCATCATGATCTCCTGCGCGCGCCCGACAGCGGGCACGGGGATCAGTAATTTTCCTTTTACGAGGGTCTTATTCGCGATCTCGACGAAATTCGCCTCCGTCTCCTCACGATCCGGCGTCACATTGTCTAGGCCGCCATATGTGCTCTCCATGATGAGCGTCTCTACCCTCGGGAACTGGATGGATGCCGGCTGTAGTAGCTGCGTGGGACCGTACTTGAAGTCGCCAGTGTAGACCACGTTGTGAAGCCCCTTGCCGATGTGCAGGTGAGCTTGCGCAGAGCCGAGTATGTGTCCCGCGTTGTGGAGTGTAAGCCTCACGTCCGGGCTGATATCCGTAACTTCCCCATAGCCGAGGGGGATGGTTCTCATGATGACCTCCCTGACCTCCTCATTGCTGTAGGGAAGGAACCGTCCCTCCTTGCTTGTGACGTCGAGATAGTCGCTCTGCAGGAGGACCATGAGGCTCGCCGTTGGCTCCGAGCAGTAGATTGGGCCATGGTAGCCGTACTTGTAGAGGTAGGGGAGGAACCCGCAGTGGTCTAGGTGGGCATGGGTGATGACGACGGCGTCGAGCTTCGTGATGTCGAATTCCTCGGTGTCTATCCGTGGGTAGGCGCCGACGGGGTTCGAGGTGCCCGGGTTTATGCCACAGTCCATGAGGATGCGGCTCTCACGTGTCCTGATGAGTACCGCCGATCTGCCCACCTGGCGGGCTGCGCCTAAGAACGTGACCCTGACGTCCCCCGACTGCTGGTACATGGGGCGGAATATGGCCTCCCCCGTCTCGCGGAGGAAGCGCTCACGCTCCTTGCTCTTGCCGTAGAGGTAGCCGCGTACCATCTTTATGGTCATGCTGGGGATCGGCGGGGACCGGACCACGTTAGGGCTCCACCGGGTCTTCTTGACTATCTCGAGGAGGTTCTGCCCGTTCTTCCCTATAGCAATCCCCGGCTTCTCAACCTCGAGGGTAACCTCGCCGAGGCTCGGGTCAAAGTTGCTCTGCACAAGCCCCGCCTCAGCGAGTATCTCCTTCACTATCCTCTCCGCCTCGAGCTCATTGGCGCGGACGGAGGGGTCGCTTCTGATGACAATGCGTTTCTTTATGATGCTCGCTATCTCGCCGACTATGTGGCTCTGCTCGACGAGGGTTTCGGGCTTCTGGGTATATATGGCGAGTCTAGGGCCCTCAAACTCGATCCTTGTTATGCCGACCTCGGCGGGGATCTTCTCGAGGATCGTCTTCCTGATCTCTTCGTAGCTCAGTCCTTGGGGCTTCTGCATCCCTGCATCCAACTTATGCCTTCAGTAACGCTTCCTTCTCGGGGGGTGTAAGCTCCCTGTAGCCCTTCTTGTCAATGACGGCGACGTCGAAGCTGTCCCCGCTATAGGTGTCCCTCTTCATGGCGGAGTCGATGGCCTTTACGACGACGGGGAGCATCTCCTTTACTGGCTTATCCTCTTTGTACATGGCTTCAAGCACGCCGTAGGCGAAGGGGCTGCCAGAGCCAGTGCTGATCATTTTGTCCTCGAGGAGGCTGCCAAAGGGGTCGAGGTTGAATATGTGTGGGCCGGTCTCGTCGAATCCGCCGACGATGGCCTGCATGGGAAGGGGAGCGCCTGCTTCGCGGTTCTGGAATAGCATCCCTGAGACGAGCGTCGCCGCTGACTTTACTGGCATCCTGCGCCCCTTCTCGAGCTCATAGAGCCTTGTGTTGACCTTGAGTATTTCGACGACCTTCTGCGCGACGGCTACGCCGCCTGCGATGGTCATCGCGAGGTTGTCCGTTATCTGGTAGACCTTCTTCGCGTGCTTACTCGCGACGTAGTTGCCAGCGGTGGCCCTCGTGTCTGTGCCTAGTATGACGCCATCCTTGCAGACGACGCCAACCGTCGTTGTCCCCTTAAACACCTCGACTTCTTTAACCATTCTCATCCTTCCCCTACTAACGCTCTTGAGAGGGTATCCTTAGAAGGAAGACCAAGTTTAGATTCTGGGTGTGGTTTAAAAACCTTTTCCGTTTTCTAAAGAAAGGGTTACCAATGGGGTTATAGCCGACCGGGTCCCTCCTTGATTCTAGCCCCCGAGGTTCTTGATGGCTTCACCCGACACGCCCAAGACGATTCCAGTCCACCGCATCGATTTACCCCGAATAGTGCTTGTTGGTAAGGATGTTCTCTTCTTGCTCAACGGTATTTGTGGGGAGCTTGGCTTCCAAAGGGCGTTAATTGTGACCGGGAAGAGCACGCTGAAGGTGGCGGGGGAGAGGGTCCAGTCGATACTCGCGGGTGACGGCATCCACTCGGATAGGTCGATCGTGGAGGACGCCCAGCTCGAGACGGTTGGGCGCGTCATGGAGGACGCGCAGAAGTCGAGGGCACAGGTACTTATCGGCGTCGGGGGCGGCAGGAGCATAGACGTCGCCAAACTCGCCGCGGCAAAGACTGGGTGCGCCTTCATAAGTGTCCCCACGGTGGCGAGCCACGACGGGATAGCCAGCAGCCTAGCCTCAGTCAAGGGCATGGAGCGCCCATACACCGTAAAGGCCGTCTCCCCCATAGCCGTCGTTATGGATAGCGGCATCATCGCGGACTCCCCCTACAGGTTCACGGCTGCGGGGTGCGGCGACGTGATTAGCAAGGCGACGGAGGTGGAGGACTGGAAGCTCGCTCATCGCGACAACGGCGATTACTACGGCGCTTACGCGGGTAGCCTCGCCCTCATGAGCAGCCAGCTCATCATGGAGAGCGCTGAGAAGATACGCCAGAATACAGCTGAGACTATAAGGGACTTGCTCGAAGCCCTGATCAGCTGTAGCACCGCCATGAGCATCGCGGGGAGCAGCAGGCCTTGCAGCGGCTCGGCCCACCTCTTCAGCCATGCATTAGACCTGATAGTCGATAAGCCAGCCCTGCACGGGGAGCAATGTGGCGTGGGCACTATTATGATGGCTAGGCTTCATGGCCTCGACTGGGAGAAGATCAGGGACAGCCTCGTGATGATCGGGGCGCCAACGACGGCGGTAGGCCTGGGTGTGAAGCGGCAGAAGATACTCGAGGCGCTCACGATGGCTCAGGACGTGAGACCGGACAGGTACACGATCCTATCGAAGATCAGGCTTGATCGAGCCTCGGCTGAAGCTCTGGCGGTTGAGACCGGCGTGATCTAACGCGACACTTCTAGAGGTGTCTATTCCAGAATCAACTACACATTTATATGAACAGAACCCCCTCAAAAGACGAGTTAGCTCCAGGGTGGACCTTTTGAGCAGCGTCCAGTTGAAGGTAGCCGAAGCGAAGCAGCAGAGAGACGTCGGGCGCAGTATAGCCCGGATGGACTCCGAGACGATGAAGACCTTAGGCGTCACTGTGGGTGACGTCGTGGAGATAGTGGGTAAGAAGTCTACGGCGGCGAAAGCGTGGCCCGCTTACCCTGAGGACCAGGGTCTCAGCCTCCTACGCATAGACGGGTTCATCAGGAAGAACTGCAACGTCAGCATAAACGAGTTTGTTCAGGTGAAGAAGGCGGAGGCGGAGTACGC
>JADGNG010000028.1 GCA_017883585.1 Candidatus Bathyarchaeota archaeon | reverse complement strand
TACGCAGCATGCCCAACATCGCCGCGCTGGCTGGCGAGAGCTTCACCGCATACGCCTGCGACCCGAAAATAACCGCAGATGACAAAGCCACAGTCAAATCCCTCCTAGACACCATGGGCACATGCACCGAAGTCGAGGAGAAATATATGGATGCCATCACCGGCCTAACAGGCAGCGGCCCAGCCTTCGTCGCCATAGTCATCGACGCCCTCATGTTCGCCGGCCTCAAAGTAGGTCTCCCAAGAGACATAAGCTTACGAGGCGCTGCACAGTCCGTCCTCGGAGCCGCCAAGCTCGTCCTCGACGGCACCATGAAACCGACTGAGATAGCCGAGATGGTCACCACACCCGGAGGAACCACAATCGACGGCATCTACGAGATAGAAGACGGAAAACTCCGCACTGCCTTAATGAATGCCGTCGAGGCGGCCACAAAGAAAAGCGCAAACATGCGCTTCAAGTGGGAGAAGAGCCAGTAAATCGGTTAGCCTGACACTAACCGATTTTATGCACGCGCATTTTTGTGGACGAATAGTCTTATTCACACACACTTGAGCTTGGACTAACCTAAAGATAACTTATAAAATAATTTGCATAACTATAACCATGAATCATTTAAAAAGTGAAGAGGAAGTTTTACGCGCAAGCGGTGCCTCGAACAGCGAGATCCCCGAAAAGTTCGCACCGAAGACCGATAGCTTCGACTATGTCCGACGTGAGGAGATGATCCCGATGCGCGACGGCGTAAAGCTCAAAACCATAATCCTCGTGCCGAAGGGCACCCAAGACGCGCCGATCGTGATCACGCGCACGCCCTACAACGCCTCGGAACGTACGCTCCGATTCAATAGCCCAAACCTCTCCTCAGTCGTGCCGCAGATGAATGACACTACATCCGCTGCTCGATACATCATCGTGTACCAGGATGTGCGCGGGAAATATGGTTCCGAGGGCGACTACGTGATGAACAAACCGCTCGAAGGGCCTCTGAACGTAACCGGCACCGATCACGCGACCGATAGCTACGATACAATCGACTGGTTGGTGAAGAATGTGCCAGAGTCGAACGGTCGCGTGGCCGCGATGGGCGGCTCCTACGAGGGCTTCACGACACTGATGTGCACGGTGAACCCGCACCCGGCATTGAAGGCCGTGGTGGCGTTCGCGGCGATGGTGGACGGCTGGATGGGCGACGACTGGTTCCACAAAGGCGCGTTCCGCCAAGACGCATCGCTGTCATTCACCTATGACCAGGAAGCGACGCGCAAGAACGAGGTCAAGTGGTGGTCCGGGACCTACGACACCTATGACGCCTTCCTGCGCGCGGGTAACGCGGGCACAATAGCCGCCTCGCGCGGCATGGAGGGCATCGGGTTCTGGCAGAAACTCGCGATACACACGGCTTACGACTCCTTCTGGCAGCAGCAAGCCGTGGACAAGCTGCTCGCTGAACGCCCGCTCGCGGTGCCTATGCTTATCGTTGGTGGGCTCTTCGACCAGGAGGACATCTACGGCTCTCCCGCGCTCTACAAGGCGCTAGCGCCGAAGGATCCTGATGGCAAATTCGTGCACCTCGTGCTTGGGCCCTGGAGCCACGGGCAGGGGCGACGCGATGCACGCGGTCTCGGCTCCCTACAGTTCGAGGGCGAAACCGCTGGTTGGTTCCGGCGCAACGTGATGCAGCCGTTCCTGGACCACTACCTGAGGGACGCCCCGAAGCCGGAAACCCCGCGTGTGCTCGCTTACGAGACCGGCGCGAATATCTGGCACCGCTATGACGATTGGCCGCGCGCCTGCGCAGAAGGTTACCCAGCACGCTCGCGCAATCTCTACGTTCAGGAGGAGGGAAGGCTCGGCTTCGAGGCGCCGCCCATCGCAGAGCAGGCCTTCGACGAGTACATATCGGATCCCGCGAAGCCTGTGCCTTACCGGCAGCGGCCGACTGTACCGACCTACGCGGCGGAGTCCACCTGGGGCGAGTGGCTAGTGGATGACCAGCGCCACACCGCCTCACGCACTGATGTGTTGGTCTGGTCCACGGAGCCACTAAAGGAACCCATGCACGTCGCGGGCCAACCAGTCGCGAGGCTATTTGCCTCGACGAGCGGCAGCGATTCGGACTGGGTCGTGAAGATCATCGACGTCTGGCCAGACGAAGTACCGGAGAACCCAAAGCTCGGCGGCTACCAGCTGATGCTTTCGGCCGACATCTTCCGCGGCCGGTATCGCGAGGACTTCGCGGTCGCGAAGCCACTAGCGACTGGTAGGGTGCTGGATTACCGCATCCCCTTGCCGTATGTGAGCCACAGCTTCCTGCCAGGCCACAGAATCATGGTGCAGGTTCAATCGAGCTGGTTCCCCCTCTACGACCGAAACCCGCAAACCTTCGTACCGAACATCATGTTCGCGCCACCGGAGAGCTACCGGAAGGCGACGCAGCGCGTGTGGCGGACTGCGGAGTTTCCGACGGCCATCGAGTTTCCCGTAATCACATAGAAACGGTATTCGTGAGTTTCCCCACTCGCGGAAAATGAGGCACTTTACCAGTTATTGCGAACTCATCAGGGCGCGCACGCTCAAAAAATGTGAGAACTGAAGTAACTCAGTTTTCACTTAATTTCCACCTCTATGTAAACTGCACCCCGACCAAATATAGTAATGTGTGCACATCGACGATTATCTTATGTACTTCCTCATGTGCTTCGGTGTCGCGTGGGGTACCGGCAGGTCGATCATCGTCTTAAAGCCGGGCTCCGCGTTAATCACCAGCGGGATCATATTCGCAGTTATAGCGATCGTAGCGTAGTCGCCGTGAGTGCATGGGCTGATCTTCTCGTTGATCGGCGGCACACCCTTGATGGTGACGCTGTCGAACTCCTCCGGGGCACCGATGTAAGCCTTGAAGTCCATCGTGATCATATTCTTACCCTTGACGATGCCGTAAGCCATCTGCATAGAGCCCGCGTTGTAGCCCTTCGGCACCTTGATCGCCTCGCTCGCAACATCTTTCTTGAGAACAACCGGCTCAGGAGTCTCGACCTTGATCTCATCGAGCTCCCATCCGAGGGCATCAGCGATCATCTGAATGCTCTGCTCAAGGCCGACGTGGCCGGTGATCTCGTGGCTCGTGATCTTCTTCTTGAAATCGTCGACTGTGAGACCCGCCCCTATCTTCGTCTGGAAGGGTATGCGGCGTGTCGCGGCATCCATTTGCCTTGCGATATAGATGTCGTCAACCTTCTGGCAGACTGCTGTGAGGAACGTCGGGAGGGTGTCCATGACGAAGCCCGGGTTAACGCCGGTCCCGAGAATAGTCGCCTTGCCCTTCTTTGCCACCTTGTCCAGCTTCTCCGCGTACTTCTTCCCCTCTGGCGTCGCGTACGGGTAGCTCAACTCCTCGCATGTGGAAACAACGTTCACACCATGCTTGAGGACACCTTCGAACTGGGTGTAGGTCTGCTTCAGGTAGCTCATTGTCGTGTGGGCGACGATGTCCGGTTTGGTCGCCTCGAGGACTGCGTCGACGTCGTCGCTAATCTTGACGCCAAGCTTCTTCCTCCCCATCACCTCGCCGAGGTCCTTGCCCACTATCTTGGGGTTGATGTCGATTGCTCCGACGATCTCCACGCCTTCCTTCTCAAGAAGGTGGGTCGCCAGCTTCTGACCGATCACGCCTATGCCGTATGAGACGACCTTGACGTTCTCCAAGTTGGATCAGGATAGAAGGAATGGGTCAACGTTATAGCCCTTGCGCGTTATCTGGGGCTGGTTTCTCAGATTGAACGGGAGTAGGCTCAGCCTCCGAGTCCTTGCTCGCCTCGAGCGCTGCCGGTGCAACCGATAGGGGCTCCTCCTTCGGCTGCTTAGGTGGGGCACCCCTCAGCTTCCTCATCCAAGAGTCGAATGGCTCCCACCCCTTCCGCTTCGCGTACAGAACAACGACGAAAATCACAGCGCCAGGTAGGAGGGACCTCAGAATAGAGTTGAAGACCACATCGAAGGCGGGCTGCTCCTGCATAAGGAACCAGTTGATGGGGACCGTGCTCCCGGTGCTGTACCACCACTGGCTCGGGGTTATGTTGTTCGTCCACCAAGTCACGTCGCAGGCGATGGGGACCATCACGAGTACAAGGTGGTATAACCATATCATTACACCCGTGTCGTCGTCGTTGAACGCGATAGGAACTATGAGACAAGCAATGTACCAAACTGCTATGGATAGACTGTCGAGGGCAAGGTGTGTACTCCCCGAATCTACCTGAGCTTTACTCGGGATGAACCAGTAACTCGCAACGATTATCGGTGCCACAAGCAGAGGGGCTAAAGATAGGAGAGGGAACTTTCCAACCGCCGGCTTCTTCGCAGCTAAGATGTAGTCTATGAAGAAGGCAAGAGCCATGAATCCGATAACTAAGCCAAATCCCCTGAGCGTCTTTATGAAGAGGCTGAAATAACCGATTATTGGGATATGACCGATGACTTTGCCCATGACATTTGACGCGGACACTGGAGTCCCATCGGGGAAGGCGTTGTTATCCCCCTTCGTCACGTAACTAACCACACCGTTCGAGTTGATCATCCTAATCGCTCGATGAACAATGTACTCATCAGTTGTCCCCGGTTTCAGGAATACGATTATCTCTCCCTCCGGGGGTGAGGCAGCCGTGATCTGGTTCGTATTGGGTATCTTCGCGACGATAATGTAGTCCCCGACACCCAGCGTCGGGACCATGCTCTGGCTAACGACCACCATCATCGGATACTCGGTCCCTAGGGCACCCCTGAGTATGTAGGTTCCGCCGAAGAACGCGAGAAGCAACACGGCGAAGGCTACGCCGTATTTTATAATGTCCTTAACCCTTGGGTCCAACTTAGATAGCCCCAATGGGGGCTGGCTAATCAGCCTTTCGGGGTGTGAGCCAGCCAGTCAGGTCCTGGCAGCTAACTGGGTCCCTGACGCCGCTCTCGAAGCACTTTTCGATGTCGGCACAAATCATACAGGGACAACCTTCAATGCTGTCCATCGTAACCAGCTCCTTCTTACTAAACAACTTGTAGCTCCACCTTCCTTCGTGTAGTACCTTGCGCCTCTCTACTGAACCTTTCTCTTCGAAGTGTAAGGCGAGCCTCGACCCCTCCCTGCTACTTACGCCGAGCTTCTTCCACAGATCGCTCTGCATTATCCCGCCATCACCTGCCTCGAATATAATCTTCAAGGCGCGCTGCTCGAGGCTGTTCTTGTGGGACAAGCATGGGTCACTCCTGACTATTCCTCGTAGTAGATGAGGTCGTAGTCCTCTAGGATGCCGTGCAATTTCTCCACGGCTTCGCGGACCATGTCCTCATGCTTGGCACCTGTGCAGACGAGCTTGCCGCTGGCGAAGAGGAGCATGACTACCTTTGGCTCCCCCATCCTGAATATGAGACCGGGGAACTGCTCGGGCTCATACATGACGTTATCCATGATGTCAGCGGCAGTCTCCAAGTCTATCTTGCCGTGTAGGTTCGCCGAGGCGACTATATTTTGTATGACTATCTTCGGTTTGCCGAGGATGATTATACCGTTGGTCTTCAGCTCCTTGACGACCTTCTTAACGGCGCTCCTCGATTGCTTCTCCGACTTTGCACCGGTGCAGACCATCTTACCGGACCCGAAGATGAGTGTCGCTGTCTTCGGCCTCTTCAACCTGAAGACTAGGCCGGGGAACTGCTTTGGGCGGTACTCGACGTTGCGGAATACCTTCATTATCGCGAGCAGATCAATCTTCTGGTCTAAGGTCGCCGAGGCGACGACGTTCTCGATACTTATGTGGAGGTCCTTCTTCTCAGCCACGTCCTTGACGCTTACGGGTAGGTCTTTCTTCTCAGCCACGTCCTTGACGCTTACGGGTAGGTCCTTCTTCTCAGCCAATTGATCTTCACCAATCATCCAGGATTAAAGGTCGTTCAACCTGCCCAACAGATCGGTAGGCAGCAGGTCTTGGTTTACAATCTCAACGATGGGGAAACTGCTTACGTTTGGCTCGTGCTGTACATTCTCCGAGGAGCCGATCTCGCCGCTGTAGCTGTTATACGTGATGAAGTTGCCCTTGATCTGCTCCTTCTCCTTAACGAAGTAGAGGAACATCTCGTGCAGTGTCCCGCCCACTAGAAAGTAGAGATGGGATCTGCCGTTCACTAGGTGCTGGATCACCCCACTTGAGGGGGAGGATGCTACGAGCATTATTAGGTCCCTGAGGGACCGAAGTTGAACGAACTTCATGGCGTTACCTTATAAAGGATGCATTCAAGTATATAAATAGTTTAAATATGTCTAAATGTTTCAGCTCGAGTTAAATTCGTTTGATGAGAATAACTTCGCATTTATATGATTTGACTCATCCCAATCAATTCATCGATAGCCAACTTACGCGTTTCTGTTCTTTTTCTTATACGCAACCATTGAAGAGGGTTTATATCAAACACGTTTCCACCTTCTGAAGCGTGAACATCTCGGATCTCCTGACGGTTCTTCAGACATCGCTCGCCCCATGCGTCTTGATCAGCGGCGTCGGTCTCCTAGTCTTATCGATGACGAACAGGCTTGGTCGCCCCCTTGATAGGATCCGGGCGTTGACGGGTGAGATCAGCAAGGCAGAAGGGGATCAGAAGAAGGTGTTACTTGAAGAGATTGACATTCTTTACAGGAGATCAAGGCTTCTGCAGGCGGCGGTCACCTTCTCGGTTCTGAGCATCTTCTTCGTGGCCACGATCATCTTCTCGATCTTCGTGACCGTCATGTTTGGGGCGGGGCTCGAGGGGCTAATCGTGGTTCAGTTCTCCGCGAGCCTCATTGCCCTCGTCGTTTCACTCGTGCTCTTCGTCTGGGACATCCAGCTCGGCCTCAACTCGATAAAGATAGAGATTAATCGTTGGAAGCCAAGCTAAGCGTCGGTTCTCTATATCCCGCTACATTTTCTATATAGAATAGACCTAAACCACCGATGCACATAGCCGTGATCGGTGAAGAAAATGAACTGCAAGGTTTGTGGGGAGACAAACCCTGATGACGCGAGGTTCTGCAGCTGCTGCGGTTCCAGTATAAGCGGCAAGGGCGAGAGTTTCATAGTGTCTACGATGCCGACGATCCCAGGCTATAGAGTGAAGAGGGTGATAGGGATCGTGTCGGGTATTACTCCGAGGACTAGGGGGATACTTGGTAGGTTCATCGCCGGGATCGAGTCGATGATCGGTGGTGAGGTCACGGCGTTCAGCTTGAGATTGAGAAGGCGCGGGCTGAGGCTATAGACAGGGTAAGGGTTAAAGCGGTGGCGATGGGTGCGAACGCTGTCCTTAGCGTCGATATCGAGACCTCGGACATGGGTTACCAGATGGGAATACTCGTCTTCTCGGCTACCGGCACAGCTGTAGTTGTGGAGCCTGAGGCTCAATCCTGAGCTAACCAGTAATCTATTTGATATCTAAACGATTGGTGCGAAAAACTCCTTCTTCGCCTTGCAGATGGGGCACATGAAGGGTGGCTCCTCGCGGAAGACGACGTAGCCGCACTGTTTACAATACCAGAGTTTATTCCCGGTTGTCTGGGGGGTTGTTGCTGCTGATGGTTTCGGTTCCTCCTTTGGCTTCGGGGTGGGGTCTGGGAACATCTTCTCGGCGGGCCTTCTCTCCGGTATGGGCACTGGTTTACCCTCGTCGTAGATTGCCTTGTTGACGTAGAGGCTGCAGTAGCAGGCACCGTACTCGGCAACGTCGGGGTCGCGGTAGTCACATGGGCAGATTATATCTCGGTCCTGCTCGTAGATACCGGTGGCTGGTCTGCAGGGACAGGAGGGGTAGCCGTAGCGCTCCTCATTTGTTTTCAGACCCTCGAGTAAGTCCTGTAGGAACTTCTGTTCGGGGATGAGGTAGTAGCCGTGCATCTTTGCGTCTGCCTCGGCCCGCTGCCGTACCCGGTCTACTGTGGTGCTCATAGTCCCAGCGCACCTAGGATCTTCTCGGGCTGGTAGCCGCTGATGAGTTGGCCGTCGTCTATGATTATGATGGGGAAGCCTAGTGGAGCGTTGCGCCTCTGCAGGTCCGCTATCGCGGCCTTGCGCTCCTCGGCCTGTAGGACGTCGAGGTCAAGGTACTCGTATGAGACACCCTTCTCATGGAGGAGTTCCTTGGTCTTCTTGCACCAGCCGCAGGTGCTCAGGGTGTAGAGGAATACCTTGTGTTGTTTCTTATCTCCGTCGACCTTTGTGATAGGCAACCGGGGTTTCTCCTTTGGTATGGTTTCTCGTTGCGGGATTTATAAATGGTGATTTGGTTCGGTGTTGGTCAGGCTTCTTTGGCGTGACTGAGTCTTCGTCTGAGGATGGATGTGCAGACGATTAGCCAGTATGTGTAGTTGGGTAGGGTTAGGGCGAAGCTTAGCCAGTAGGCTTGTTGAGCATAGTAGGAGAGTGCTAGTCCTATTGCGAGGACGATGAGGAGGGTGCCGGGTAGACTGTAGCCCTTGAGGACCTTGCGATCCATGTAGGCGGTGTAGAGCATGAGGAAGCCGCTTAGGAATAGGAAAAGGTTGCCGGCGTCGAGTAGGAGGGTGTCCACGGCGGTGTTTGGTTGTTTGGGTTGATAATGGTTGGCTTTCTCGCGTGTTTTTATTGTTATCGCTTTCATCATCATATGTTTTTTTTCGTCGCGCGCGCGAGTAGGCAGATAGGGAGGGGTAGAGCAGCGGGTAGGAGCCCTTTCGTACCTTCAGAGGAACGGAGTCTCTGAAAATATATAATCGTTAATTGTATCCGGAATCGTGTTTCTATCTTCGGATGGCACGTTTCCCTATGTTTGTGACTATGATCTCCCTTATGGGACCCCTGCCGGTGGTCTTCGTGTTTATGCTGCGGTTGGCGTGCACGGTTGTGGTCCTGAAGCCCTTATAGAGCTTCTTAACTGGTTCGCTGTTACTAAGGACGAATAGGACGCCTCGGGCATCGAGTTCCCGGATCGTCTTGCTGAGCCTCTCCTGATCGGCCCATGGGAAGCCGTTTGTGCTGTAGGTGTTGAAGTTTGACGTTCTGCTTAGGGGCTCGTAGGGTGGGTCTAGGTAGAGGATGTCACCCTCGTGAGCGGTGTCGATGAGGTAGGAGAAGTCCTCGTTTCTTAACTCGACTCGTGTCAGCGCCTCGCTTGCGGCGTGGATATCCTCCTCGGGTACTATGGTTGGATTCTTGTAGGTGCCGAATGGGACGTTGAAGACACCCCTGCGGTTCACCCTGTAGAGGCCGTTGTATCCCGTCTTATTCAAGTAGAGGAGGAGGGCGGCATCCTCGACTGGTGGGAGCCCGTCCTCGTTGAACCTGTCCCTCAGTTGGTAGTAAGTGTCCCTGTCGTAGGGGTACTTCGAAGCCTCTTTGATGAGCTTGTCCGGCTCGTCCCTCACGATTCTGTAGAAGTTGATGAGGTGTGGGTTGATGTCGTTCACTGTTCCTCTCTTTGGCTTTACAGTGAAGAAGAGGGCGCCGCCGCCGAGGAATGGTTCGTGGTAGGTGCGTTCAGCGTAGTCGGGTGGAAAGGTGGCGAGTATGGCCTGTATCAGGCTCCTCTTCCCACCGGCCCACTTCAGAATCGCTGTCATTACCCAGCTACCAGCTTAAATCCCCTACTTCGTTAAACGATGAAGTGGCGATAGCGACGTAACTATATAGTTATATCGTTATGTTGGCAGATTTGGTCCCATACACATAATTACATCCCTTCAATCTCGATTAATTGATGAGGATCCGTGTTCTAGTCGCGAGCCTAGTTGTTATTGCCTTAGCGCTTCTGGCAATGCTTTGGGGTTCGACTTACTCCGTGCCCGACCTATTGAGGGTCGATTATGGGCTACCGCTGAGGTGGGGCACTAACACCCTCGACACGCTGGCGGGACCGGTTGATAAGTGGTCCGTGGAGGTGATGTCTCTCGCGTTGGATCTCGTCTTCTGGTTTGTTATGCTGATCGTGGTGCAGTTCCTCGTATCAAGACATGGTTAGAAATATTTCTTTAAATAGGCTTAATCGTGTGAAGAAAATTGTGCTAGAAGATGTCTTTGCCGTCCACCGAGAGGAGCCTTGACCAGTTCTCCGTTGTCTGCTCCTGAATTGCAGCGATCTCATCGTCCTTCAGGTGTCTGAACCTTCCCTGCATCTTGAGCGCCTCGGAGACCGGCTTCAACTCACGCGGCTTATACGTCAACTTGAAGCTGTGCCCGTCGAGTATCTCGTAGAGGGGCCAGAGGCCCGACTCGACGGAGAGCCTCGCGATCTTTATCGTGTCCTTGGGGTCTGTTCCCCAGCCGGTTGGGCATGGGCTGAAGATGTGCATGTAGCGGAAGCCCTTAAGCTCCTTGGCGTAGACGATCTTCGCTGTCAAATCCTCAGGGTAGGCGACTGAGGCCGTCCCGACATATGGCACGTGGTGGAGGGCGACTATCATAGGGACGTTCTTCTTCTCCGCGGTCTTCCCTCTGCTCATCTTCGCGATGGGTGTCGTCGTTGTGCTCGCGTGCGCTGGGGTGGCGCTGCTGCGCTGCCCGCCCGTGTTCATGTACGCCTCGTTGTCGTATGTGAACCACATCACGTTCTCGTTTCTCTCGGCAGCCCCGGAGAGACCCTGGAACCCGATATCAGCGGTCCCGCCGTCGCCGATTAGGCCCGCGACGACGATATCCTCACGACCGATAATCTTGTAGCCTCTCGAAAGGCCCGTCATGAAGGCGGCCGCGCCTTCGAATGCTGGGCCGAAGAAGCTGGGGACACGTATGTTCATGAAGCCGGGGGCGCATGAGGCGACCTCGACGCGAGCCGAGTTCCTGCCTAGCGCCTTGAAGACCAGCCTGCCGACGATGGATCCGCCACACCCTTGACACGCGGGGTTGCCCGGCCACATGACCTCCTCCTCGCGTAGGTCTCGTATGCTTATTTTCTTGCTCATTTCAATCAACCTCCTATCCAGGTGGGAGCGGTGTCCGCTCCGCCACCTTTGAGCGTTATCTCGGCCGCCTTCTCAATGTCCCGTACCCTGACCTCGCGGCCGGCGAGTCCGGCGTAGAAGCCGAGTACGCTGGGTCGCTCCTTCATGTCGTAGATGGCGCTCCTGATTGAGCCGTAGGCGATGCCGTTCTCCCCGAGGGAGATGTTGCGGTCTATGACTCCTATCGCCTTGACATGTTTGCCGATGTCCCTGAACTCCTCGTCTGGGAATGGTCTGTATGACTTGAGCTTTACGAGGCCGATGCGTTTGCCCTGCTTGCGGAGGTTGTCGACGGCGACGCGGGCGGTGCTAGCGAGTGTGCCCATCGCGACTATGACGGCTTCTGCGTCCTCAACGCGGTACTCTTCGACTAGGCCGTCCCCGTAGCTGCGCCCGAAGAGCTTGCCGTACTCTTCGTTCACCTCCTTGATGACTTTCTTCGCCCTCATCATGGCCTCCTGGTGTGCCCTCCATCTCCACTGGAGGTCGTGACCCTTCCAGCTGATCATTGTGAGGTGGCTGAAGTTCTCGTCGCCCGCGAAGGGTGTGAAGGGTTCGTTGATGCTCTTGCCCTGGGCCCAGTGCTTCTTGTACTCCTCGAGGTCGTGGTCCCACGTCTCGGGAAGAACAGGGTACTTCGTCTTGAATGGTGGTAACCACGCGTCGACCTTTTCCTGCTCAGGGATTGTCACGGGCTCGGCGGTGAAGCTGAGCACATAGCCGTCCAGCGCGTAGGCGACGGGGAGTCGCACGCGGTCATCCTCGGCTATTTTATATGCCATGATGCCCGTATCGAGCACCTCCTGGTTGTTCTCGCAGTAGAGCTGAATCCACCCCGTCTCCCTCTGAGCGAGTAGGTCGGTGTGGTCCGGCTGCATCGTCCTGACGCTCCTGTTGCAGACAGCCATGACGACGGGTGCCCAGTAGCGCGCCGTGTGATGGAGCGCGTGGGACATGTAGAGCAGCCCCTCACCAGAGGTCGCAGTGAAGGCTCTCGCCCCTGCGATGCTGCCCGAGAGGCAGACGAGTTGCGCCGTGATCTCCCCCTCGACCGTCACGAACTCTGCAGGGAGTTCACCGCTCGCCACGAACTCGGATAGGTACTCGACGATCGTGGTCTGCGGCGTGATTGGGTATGCCGCGATCAGGTTTGCCCTCGCGAGCTTAGTTGCGTAGGCCACCGCCTTATTGCCGACCATTACTTCAGACTTCAACGCTCAGACCTCCTCCCTCTCCATCTTGACAGCGCCCACTAGACACTCCTCGGCGCAGATACCGCAGCCCTTGCAGTAGTCGTAGGCGATATCGAAGCCGCCGTCCTCGCGCCGCGAGATCGCAATGTCGGGACAGAAGATCAGGCACACCTCGCAGCCGTTGCAGCCGCCGCAGTTCATGCACCGCCCCGCTTCGG
>JADGNG010000027.1 GCA_017883585.1 Candidatus Bathyarchaeota archaeon | reverse complement strand
TGAGTTCCTCACCACATACACGCGTGAGAAGTTCCAGACCTAGGAAGGATTTTATCGCCACCCGCTCCCTTCTCCATCGATGGCTCCCACGGGCTGGTTCATAGCCTTCGAAGGCGTCGATGGAAGCGGCAAGAGCACCCAGATCGACCTGCTGAGCATGAAGCTCCGCGACCAGGGGATAGACCATGTCCTGGAGAGGGAGCCGAGCGATGGGAGTATTGGGCGCTTCATCCGCCACTACGCGGAGGCGGGGGACAGGTACCTCAGCCCCGAGTCGGAGGCCCTGCTCTTCACGGCGGACCGTTTTGAGCACAGCAAGCGGATCAGCCAGATGCTTGACCAGGGGACGACGGTGATCTGTGACAGGTACTATCACTCGACCCTCGCCTACCAGGGGGCCGCGGGAGTCGATGTGGGGTGGCTCCGCGACCTGCAAAAGTTCGCCTTGAAGCCGGACCTCGCGCTGCTCCTCGATGTCGACCCGGAGAAGAGCCTGATGAGGGTCTCGGGGAGGACGCTCACCGTCTTCGAGAACCGGAGCTACCTGATGAGGGTGCGGGACATCTACCTCGGTTTCGCCAAGGCGGGGGAGATGAGACTGGTGGACACGGCCCGCCCGGTTGACGAGGTTGAGGCGGAGGTTCAGAGGCTCGTCGAGGGGCTCATGGGGCTTAAGCTCTAGGGCTTCCTCGGCTTCAGCTTCGCCAAGGTGTCAAGCAGTATGGTTATCGTCTCTGTCAGTTCCCTTATCTCGGCTGGTTCCGTGGCGGCGTCGAGGCGTTGCTGTAATAGGGTGAGCTTGTTCTGGAGTGTCTTCTCTAGACTCGCTTCCTGCTTGACACCCTCGAGGGTTTCGCCCTCGTTCATGAGCTTGACCTCGCGTTTCTCGCGTGGGCAGAATATCTCGCCGGTCTTGAGCTGAAAGAGTGGTGCGCCGCACTCTGGGCAGGTAGTGCTGAGCATCTTGGCTCCCTGCCGGAGCATATCGGCCATCTCCTTCATGCTCTGGTCGGTCAAGTTGGGTTATAGTTGGTGTGTGGGCGTATATGCTTGGTGGGTGTGAGTCTGTTTTCTGGTTGATCGTTTTCATCTTCTTCATACGGGTTGTTTGGCGGGGTTAACTTGCGCTTCGGGTTGATGGTTAAGTTTACGTGGCTGAGTCATTTTTTGGGCGGTTTTCGGTGTTTTCCGAGTTATAAAGAGGCGTGAAATAGGGTACTTTCATGGTGCCCAGGCAGGTTCGTGATTTATTAGACGGGTTTGGTGATGGAAAACCATGGAGTCCTCGAGGAAGTTCAAGACGGTGGACGAGTACATCGCCTCGTTCCCGGATGATGTCCGGGCGATTCTGGAGAAGATTAGGGGGATCGTCAGGGGGGCGGCACCGGAGGCGGAGGAGAGGATCAGCTACGGGATGCCCGCCTACAAACTGAGGCACAACCTTGTCTACTTCGCAGCGCATACGAGCCACATCGGTCTCTATCCCACCCCCTCGGCGACTGGGGCGTTCGCTGAGGAGCTGGCCCCCTACGAGTCGGGGAAGGGCTCGATAAAGTTCCCGCTCAACAAGCCGATCCCATACGACCTGATCATGAGGATCGTCGAGTTCAGGGTCAAGGAAGAGGTCGCATCGTAGGGATAACCCTTCTTTCGAGTAGATCAGTGTGTAATCAGAGCGGTTCTCAGTCATCTTTACAAGAATCTGGGAGTAAGAGGCCTTTTTTCGACCCCCCCCCCGTTTCCTCGGGGAATAGTCTTATCATTGCGTCGGGGGATAGTCGATGAGGAATTACCGCTTGAAGAACGAAGCCCAGCTAGTTGGCCGAGCCGACCTCTTCAAGGAGTGATGCGATTTGGGGAGTAGACGCCTCGGCTTCAAGCTGGAGACCCCCCTGATCAACCTTGAGATCGCCCTCGAGGAGCTAGTTCGACTCCACATCCACGAAGAGATAATCCCCGAGAAGATGCTCGATCTCGTAGCGAAGATGCCTGGGGATGGTGTCTTCATCCACCCCATTATTGTCGACTCCCGGAGCCTCGTCGTGCTCGATGGGATGCACCGCGTAGCCGCTGCCAAGGAGATCGGGTTCCGCTATATACCAGTCTGCCTCGTCGACTACGCCAATCCGCATATCCAGATCGGGTGCTGGTACAGGATGTTCGGGGGGCTGAACGACGCCTCAGAGGCCGAGGCCGCCTTAAGGAGGGTGGGGATGACCCCGACCCACAGGCCCTACGAGGTCGCGCACGGCCTCGTCGAGGAGAGGAAGGCGGTGACCGCTGCCTTCTCCAGGGACTGGAGCCTCACCGCGACGGCTCCGACCGGGGGCATCAAGGAACGATACGAGGTTATAAAGAGGATTGAGGTACGCCTCCAGGAGTCGGGGCACGCCATGGGCTACAGCACAGACAGGGACGCCCTGTTGAGGATAGTAGCCGGGGAGTTCTCGGCGGGACTTATGACCCCTACCGTCACCAAGAAGGAGGTCGTAGAAACCGCCCTGGCCGGCAAGGTCTTTTCCCAGAAAACGACCCGCCACATAATACCCGCCCGGCCTATGAACGTCAACGTCCCCATAGTATGGCTGCACGGCAATATTAGCCTGGATGAGGCGAACACACGGCTACGGGAACACCTCGCATCGAAGCGTATCGACAAGCTCCCCCCCGGGCAGATACTCGACAGGCGCTATGATGAGGAACTCTATGTCTTCAAATAAACACTAGAGGGGGAACCCCTCGTTTTAGTTGCTTAATTCGAAAAGGATAGGCGTAAAGTGTCGGTGAAGGTGTAGCGTTCTAGATCTTCATCTTGTTGAGCTTGCCCTCCATGACCTCCATGCCCATGTACTTCTGGAGCGCCTTCGGCACCCTGATCGTGCCGTCCTCCTGCTGGTACTGCTCCATTATCATGATCATGGTCCTCGAGGTCGCTATGGCGGTGTTGTTGAGGGTGTGGACGAAGCCGACAGGGGCCTGCCCCTCCTTCATCCTGTAGCGGACGTTCAGGCGCCTTGCCTGGTAGTCCGTGCAGTTGCTGTTGCTGCCCACCTCGCGGTACTCGCCGTCCGCCATCCACGCCTCCGTGTCGTACTTCTTCGCCGCGATGCTCCCTATGTCGCCGGTGCAGACGTTCACGACGCGGTAGTGGATTCCGAGCCCCTCGTAGAGATCCTCGCTATTCTTCTGAAGCTCTTCATGGAGGGCCCAGCTCTGCTCGGGCAGGCAGAAGATGAACTGCTCGATTTTATTGAATTGGTGGACGCGGAAGATACCCTTCGTGTACTTACCGTGGCTCCCAATCTCCCTGCGGAAGCAGGGGGAGACGCCGCACATTTTCACTGGCAGCTGGTCCGAGTTCAATATCTCGTCCTTAAGCATCGCACCCATCGCGTGCTCGCTTGTCGCTATGAGGTAGAGAGGGTCCTTCACGTTCTCCGCGTCGTCTATCTTATACATGACGTTCTCGAAGTCGGCGAGGTCGGTGACGCCCTCGTAGAAGCTCCTTCTGATCATGTAGGGGGGCTCGATGAGGCTGTACCCCCTGCTAAGGAGTAGGTCCATAGCGTACCTCATCACAGAGTAGTCTAGGAGCGCCAACTCGTTTCGGAGGTAGTAGAACCCGGTCCCAGTGACCTTCGCGGCTCTCTCGAAGTCGGCTATCCCAAGGTTCTGGGAGAGCTCGGCGTGACTACTAGGCGAGAACCCGAACCTCGGCGGCTCGCCCCAGACCTTGACTACGACGTTGTCCTTGTCGTCCTTACCGTAGGGGACAGACTCGTGGAGGAGGTTCGGGAGCCTCATGAGGCCGTTCTTAACGAAGACCTGCCTCTCATCAAGCTCGGACTCGACGATCTTTATCTCCTCCGGGATCTTACCCGCCTCGGACTTGAGGGGCGATACGTCCTTCCCAGCTTTTATGGTTTGAGCTATCTCCTGGCTGACCTCGTTCCGCCTCTTGCGGAGCTGGTTAGCCTTAGCGGTCAACTCGCGCCACCGCTTATCGGCGGCGATCACCTGGTCGAGGAGCTCAAGCTTCTCCGGTTGCTGCCTCCGCTCCAGATTGGCGCGCACCACGTCAGGGGTCTCCCTGATCAGCTTGATGTCAAGCAATTACAGTCACGCTACCAAAAGGAACCCGCTTGGTGAATTTAGAAGTTAGGGTCCCGGGCATGGTTTATTATCCGCTGATCCCGTCGAAACACAGGCGACTGTTGTGAAGTTCATTGCGTTCCTCGAGTGTGGGTCGGAGGATCTGGACGAATTCATAGAGATATGGAGAAGGCGAACCAAGGCGGGGCACACGGTGAAGACGCTTTTCCCGCCACACACGATGGCTAACACCCCGAAGGGGTACTCGGGTTTCACTATCTTCGAGACGGATGACCCGGACGAGATCATGCACTATGTGACGGAATATGGGCAGGTGGCGAGTGTACAGGTCTACCCAATCTGGGAATCTCAGAAAGGCGCTGAGCTATACCAGAAGCTCAAGCTTCCCATGAAGAAGAGCACCAAGTAGCACCGACGCTCAGTTTCACCCGGGTCCCCCCTGCGAGGTGGTGCGCAACCCCTTTTAATGCTGAAGGGGTTGGGACTCGCGGTGAAGAGCATGGAGTCAGCCTCAAGCTACCAGATGGGCGCTTTCGAGGCCCTAGAGTGGGCTTGGCACCTCCTCAGGACGCAGAAGGAGCACAGCGGCTCCGTCGACGATGCCTTCAGCACCGTCCAGATGCTCCTCGCAGAAGTTGGCAAGGGCGGAGACGTTGACTTCCAAAAGGAGATCAGCCGCCTACAGTAAGCTATTTCTGGAAAAACATTAATCGCGACGCCCCAACTATCTGGACATGGCCCGGAACGCCTCGGTGAATGTGGGTAAACGTGATCCCACCATGGACGTGAGGGCGCGGAGCATAGATCACAGGGGATATTGATCGATGGAGATAAGGCGGCTGAGCCTCCTCGAGGGGGCGCGGAGGGCGACGGGCACGGCTGTCATCATAGACGTCTTCAGGGCCTTCACGACCGCCGCCTTCGTCATGGCTAACAACGCCGAGATGATAATCCCCGTCGGCACTGTCGACGAGGTGCTTGAGCTCCGCTGTCGGTACCCCCGACTAATTGTCATGGGAGAGGTCCACGGTCACAAGGTCTCCGGCTTCGACTACGGCAACAGCCCAGATGAGGTGAGCCGCGTCGACTTCACCGGGAGGACAATCGTCCAACGGACGAGCAGTGGTGTACAGGGGATACTCGCCGCCTCTGGCGCCGAAGAGGTGCTGCTAGGGAGCTTCGTCACAGCCGAGGCTACGGTCAAACACATCAAGAGGATGAACCCGAGCGTCGTCTCCCTCGTCGCCATGGGGTGGGAGGGGGAGTATGAAGTAATAGAGGATGAGCTATGCGCCGAGTACCTCGAGGCGAGGCTCCGGGGGGGCCATCCCGACTTCGCCGACATGGCGAGGCTGATCAGGGCCGATCCGCAGGGGGCCAAGTTCTTCGACCCGACGCAGACGAGCTTCAGGGAGGGGGACTTTCACGCCGCGATGAGCCTTGACAGGTTTGACTTCGCCCTAAAGGTGGACAAGGGGCCACCGATGCGCGTTGAGAAGACCCTCTGACCCTTTTTAAGCCCCAGCACCTAGTTATCACCTGATTCTCATGCGTGTTTCCGAAATCATGACCAAGGCGCCCGTCACCCTCTCCCCCGCGGCGAGGGCGGACGAGGTCGCGAACATCATGCGAGATAAGGGGATAAGCAGCGTCATCCTCGTCACGAGCGGGAAACCCGTCGGCATAGTCACGGAGCGCGACCTCGTCCACAGGGTCCTCGCCCCGGGGAAGGACCCGAAGAGGCTCATGGCCGCGGACATCTCAACGAAGCCTGTCATAGTAGTTTCCCTCCACTGTGAGGTTGAGGACGCCGTCGACACCATGCACAGGCACAAGATCAGGCGCCTCGTCGTGCTGGACGCCAACGACCACGTCGCCGGGATACTCACCACCGACGACATCGGCTACAACCTGAAGAGCATGAGCGAGGAGCTCGCCCTCAGGTATCTGAGTCTCGCGAAGAGAAAGTAGCTCTCGGGGGGTGGAGTTATTTCTCCATTCAAGTTTTAAGCTGACCCACCACGTGTCTCTGTAAGGGGGTCCGGTGTGTGAAGATCGACCCTTTCAGGTTGGAGCGATGGCTACTCGAGAAAGCAGAGATTGACCTGGGTGGCGGCGGCGTCGCGAAGCTCCAGCTTAGGGAGGTGGTCCCACAGTTTTCGGGTGAAACTCAACTTAGGTACGGACGGACCTGCGGCTCCGACGCCTTGAGGGGACTCGTCGCTGAGTGGTACGGTGTAGAGGCGGAGAACGTCCTCATCACCTCCGGGACGAGCGAGGCGAACCTCTTGGTCAACCTCACCCTGCTCGAGCCGGGAGACGAGTACTTCACCGAGGTGCCTCAGTACGAGCAAACGACCGCCTTCGTCAGGATGCTGGGGGCGAAGGTGAAGCCCTTTCATCTCGTCGAGGAGAAGGGCTGGGCCCTGGACCTAGAGGAGCTAAAGTTGAGGATGAACCGCCGGACGAAGCTGGTCTTCCTCGACAACCCGAACAACCCGACGGGGGCGGTTATGTCCCAGAGTGAGATGCAGGCTCTATGCGAGATGGCGGAGAGGGTAGGTGCATACGTGCATTGCGACAACGCGCTGAGGGGTTCGGAAGCCGATGGCAAGCCCGCGGCGACGCCCGAGTTTTACGAGAGGGGCGTCGTGACGGGGAGCATAAGTAAGCTCGGGGCGACGAGCCCGCGCATTGGGTGGATAGTGGCAGACAAGGAGGTCATCGAACGTTGCTGGGTAATGAAGGACTACACGACGCTCAGCCACTGTGGAATCGGCGAGGGGATCGCGGAGAGGCTGATGGCGAACCGCGCTCGGTACCTGAAGAGGAACCTCACCATCAGGCAGGCGAACGCGGCGACGTGGGGTGCGTGGTACAAGGAAAACTCGGACCTCGTCACCTGCGCGGAGCCTGCCGCGGGCTTCACGGTCTTCCCCAAGTACAGGAACCGCCTCGGCTCGACGAAGTTCTCGGAGAGGCTCCTGAAGGAGGAGGGGGTACTCGTTAGCCCCGGTGACCAGTTTGGGGTGGAAAGGCACCTCAGAATCAACATCGGTGCGAAGGGGGAGACGCTGGGGGATGGGCTGGAGCGTATCGGCAGGTTCATGCGCAGGATATTGAAGTAGCCCGCGTGCGTGCAGGGGAGACGCAGTGGCACCGCAGCCGGTTTGTGGATGGGGTCTATATCCTCGGCTCCCTATCCTTATCGTGGTCTGAATGAGGATCGGTATACTCGGCGGGACGGGAAACATGGGCGGTGGGCTCGCGCTCCGCTTCAGCCTCATGCACGAGGTGACTGTTGGCAGTAGGAGTGTCGAGAAGGCTGATGAATCGGCGAGGGCGCTGGGGGCTAAGGCTGCCGGATTCTACGGCTCCGCTATGAGGGGGAGTATCAAGGGGGCCCTCAACGAGGACGCCGTCGAGAACAGAGACATAATCATCGAGACCTTACCAGCCTCCGCCGCCATCACGACCCTAACGGCGATTAGGGATAGATTCTCGTATAGGCAGATTGTCGTCTCCTGTGTCGTCCCGATGAAGAGGAAAGGGAAGCTCTACACATGGTCCCCAATTGTGGCTGGTGGTTGCGACGAGGCACGGTCCGCAGCGGAGTTGATACGAGACGCCGTCACGCCCGTGAGGGTCGTCTCCGCTTTCCAGACGATCCCCGCGGATTACCTGAACGACCTGGAGGCGGTCCTGGACCTCGACGTGCTCGTGGCTGGGGACGACGAGACTGCGGTTGAGTCGGTGATGGGGCTCGCGAGAGACATCCCCGGCCTCCGACCCCTCAGGGTTGGACCCCTCGAGAACTCGAAGTGGGTGGAGTCGCTGACGCCGCTCCTGCTGAACGCCGCCATCCTCAACCACCTCCACGACCCCTCGATCAGGATCGTGCCTTGGTCTCCCTGAGAATGTCATTTTGAGGAATTGGCGCCGGGAGAGGGATTCGAACCCTCGAGTCCGTACGGACACCAGCTTTCCAGGCTGGCTCCCTACCGAGCTAGGAGACCCCGGCCACACCAAATACCCGAGGCATGATTGATTTAAACCCTACCCGGGGGACCGGAGACGTTTTTAGGGGCGAGCGGTGAGGCTTTTACGCAATGGAAGCCCTCAACGTCAACTGGGTGGAGCGCAGCGAGAAGACCCTGGAGGAGCTCAAGAAGCTCATGGAGAAGAAGGACCAGGATCGCCTCGATAGGGTGCGCGCCATGCGCTTCGCCTTCATGGCCCTCGGCCAGAGCCTAGCGGGCTGGATGCAATGGGTCAACAGCCCAGAGGTGATGTGTAACTTCACCAAGGAGGAGCTCGAGGAGATGAGCCAAACCCTGATGGGTATGGTTGAAAAGTTCATAGAGTATGACATCGAGATAACGAACAAGGGGATGCAGAAGGGCGTCGCCAAGCAGCGCGAGCAGGATGAGCTCGGGCAGCAGGGCAACCATTTCGTTATCTAGACTAGTTTTTTACCAGCCCCGTCGCCGCCGCTCCCCTGATAGACTTCCTCGACGGAGCAGACGACCGCAGCCTTGCCCGGGAACTGGCGGGTCCCGCTAGTCGCCATCTTCCTGATCTGCTCGTACCGTGGACCAGTCGTCTCCCAGTGAACTTTGCACTTGATCTGGTAGCTCTTTCCATCCGCCCAGCCATTGAAGGCGACGACGGGGTTCTCGAGCAGGTTCGCCTTAGTCTTGTTCAGGTAGTTGTCGGAGACTACTAGTGTCTCGTCGTCGGCCCAGTACCACATACCGACTAGGATTACGTTGGGACGCGCCTTCTTGTCCGCGGTAGACATGGGGATGACGCGCTGCTTCTCGAAGACGGCCTTGATCTCGGGTGAAACCTTTACCATGATTATCCCTCTCTGTGGCGCTATGCGCCGTGATAAGCGTTAGGAGCCAACCCTCATCTAAGACAAGGGCGATAATCAACCCGATCCCACTTGGACGAGTATCCGCTGCGCCTCCACAGACAGGCGCTCGTCGTGGACACCCACTGCGACACCCTAAAGTGCCTCCTCCCCCAGTTCACGCGCCTACGCGATAACATGTGGCAGGACAGAAGTAAGGTAGGATTCGGCAAGAGGTCAAAACTAGGCCACATCGACCTCCCCCGCTTAAAGGAGGGCGGCGTCGATCTCCAAGTCTTCGCTATAAGCAGTGAACGCGACCCGACCCCATCCTATGCCCTCCGCACTGCAATGGAGATGATCGAGGCATTCTACACCGAGTGTGAGAAATACCCGAAGCTCGTCCAGCCCGTCACAAGCTATGCCGAGATCATAAAGGCGAATGAGAACGAAAAGATTGCCGCGATGCTGAGTATAGAGGGCGCAGACGTCATTGAGGGGCGTTTAAGCATGCTAAGAGTCTACCACCGTCTCGGTGTCAGGATGGTCGGCCTCGTCCACAGCCTACGCAACCTGATCGCCGACGGTGTAGCCGACAACCGGACGAAGGGTGGTCTCAGCCAGTTCGGCGTCGAGGTCGTCAGGGAGCTTAATGGGCTCGGGATGATCGTGGACGTGAGTCATCTTAGCGACGTTGGTTTCTGGGACGTGATGGAGATCAGCAAGGACCCAGTCGTGGCGAGCCACAGTAACGCCCGCGCTATCTGCAACCACCCACGCAACATGACCGACGACATGATCAAGGCGCTTGCCGAGCGTGGCGGGGTCATGGGGATGAACTTCGCCACCGACTTCGTCCACCCGAAGAACCCAAGCGTCGAGACGCTTGTGGACCACATCGACCACATCGTAGACCTGGTCGGCCCTAAGCACGTCGGCCTCGGAAGCGACTTTGACGGTATCCCAGATACCCCTAGAGGACTGGAGGATGCTTCGAAGATGCCCAATATCACCGAGGAACTCGTCAAACGCGGTTACTCGGAAGACTACGTCCGCCTCATCCTCGGCGGTAACCACCTCAGGCTCATCAAACAGGTCGTCGGCTGAACCTCACCCGGTAAAGCTTATACGAATCTCATGGAACCCTACTGAAAGGCGATGAAGCTCGCCTTCAACCGTGCCCTCCACGGGCGCTGATAGCTTCTACAACATAACTCGAACGTGACTGAAATGACTGAGCAGAATGATCTCAGGAGAAAGGCTTACCTCGCGATCATGCTGATGGGCGTCGTCAGCATGTTGGGGGACATCGTCTACGAGTCGGGGAGGGGTTTAGCTCCCGATTATCTCTACTTTCTGGGAGCATCCGCCCTGCTGGTGGGGCTAACCTCTGGTGTAGGCGAGCTCATCGGCTATGGGATGAGGCTCGTTAGCGGCCCTCTTGCGGACCGCTCCCATGCTTACTGGGTCTTCATCTTCCTCGGTTATGGTCTCATTCTCGCTATCCCCATGATGGGATTGACTAACAGCATCTGGCTCGTCATTGGCTTCCTAATACTGGAGAGGCTGGGGAAGGCGCTTAGGTCCCCCTCGCGGGATGCAGTCGTCTCGGTTATCAGCAAAGGCATCGGTTCCGGGAAGGCATTCGGTCTTCATGAGTTCATTGACCAGATTGGTGCTGTCGCCGGCCCAGCTTTTCTTGGGCTCATGATGCTCTGGAGCGGAAACAACTTCCAGTTCAGTCTCCAGACGCTCCTACCCTTCTACCTGCTTATGATGGCGGTTTTATATCTAACTTACAAGAAGATCGGGGGAACCGTCGACGAGATCAGGAGGAAGAGCAACGACGCGAAGGGGAGTTTCGGCAAGGGGTTCTGGATGTATACGGGTGCGGTCCTCCTCAATACGATGGGTTTGCTTCCAGTTGCACTGATACTCTACAATGGGGCGAAGCTCCTCGAAGCGGGTGGGCAGCTCTGGCTCGTGCCTTTCCTATACGTCATCGTCCAGCTGGTGGATGCCCCCATGGCGCTCGTTTCGGGTTATATATACGACAAGATCGGGGTAAAGTTCCTCGCAGTTCCCTTCGCACTCTCAGTGCTCCCCCTCGTCTTCTCCTCGCTCATTGGGCTCCCCGGTGTCATACTCGCCTGCATAGCATACGGCCTCGTCCTCGGGATGCAGGAGTCAATTTATCGTGCGGCGGTGACCGACATGGTGCCGCTGGGTAGGAGGGGCTCAGCTTATGGCTTCTTCAACGTCGTCCTTGGGGCGGGCACATTCATTGGCGGTGCCGCCTTCGGATACATGCTCGACAACTCTGTATCCCCCTTGTTCATGCTCGGCTTCACAATAGTAGCCCAGGCAGTGGCCGTCATATTACTGCTGAACGCCAAACACGAGAAACACACCGACGATTGACTCCACCTTCTCTGTGATTGAATTGGATACATATACGATAGCACTGATTGGATTGGGCGGTGTGGTTGGAGCTGTCTCGCGCTACCTGCTCAGCGGCTGGTTCCAGAATAACACCACGGGCTTCCCATACGGGACCCTTTTCATCAACTTCACAGGGGCTCTGGCCTTGAGCGTTATCATGTACTTATCAGAGTATTCATCGGCGGTCCCGGTTAACGTCCGGGTCTTCCTAACCGTAGGCCTCCTCGGGGCTTACACTACGATGAGCACCTTCGGCTTCGAGTCATTCAGGCTCCTCGAGCATGGGGAAACTCTAAACTTCGCGATATACTTCCTCGCGACGAACGGACTCGTGCTCATGGGGGTATTCGTTGGCAAGGTCATCGCTCTGCGCTTCGCCTCCATTATAATTTAAGAGAAGTTTAGTTAGAAAGAAAAAACTCATCAGCGCTTTCTCGCTGAGGCAGAGTCGATTGACTCTTTTTAAAAAAAACTGGTTTTACTCGTCGTCGCCGCCGGGGGGCATGCCGGGGCCGTGGCCACCGGGGCCTCCCGGGCCACCACCGCTCTTCGCGGCGACCACGTCGTCGATCCTCAGGATCATGCTGGCGACCTCGATGCTGCTCTTGATCGCCTGCTGCTTCACGACCATGGGCTCAACCAC
>JADGNG010000005.1 GCA_017883585.1 Candidatus Bathyarchaeota archaeon | reverse complement strand
TGGCTCAACTCGGCTCTGTTACTGCTTAAATAAGGGGCTTAAGCAATAATCGACGACTGGGTGCCAGTGTTGAGGGTTGCCGTCGTCGATAAGGAGCGCTGCAAGCCGGAGAAGTGTGACCTCGTCTGCATAAGGTTCTGCCCGATGGTTAGGACGAGAAGGGAGGCGATACGCATCGGCGACGATGGTAAGGCGTACGTGGCGGAGATGATATGCAGTGGCTGCGGCATTTGCGTCAGGAAGTGCCCATTCGACGCCTTGAGGATTGTCAACCTCCCAGACGAGTTGAAGACGGACCACACACATCGATTCGGGCCGAACGCCTTCACACTATATCGTCTCCCGACCCTGAAGCGGGGGAGCGTCGTAGGCCTCCTCGGACGCAACGGAATAGGCAAGTCAACGATCCTAAGAATCCTGAGCGGGGAGCTGATCCCGAATCTCGGCAACTACATGGAGCCTCCAACGAAGGAGGAGGTGAAGGAGAACTACGCGGGGCAGCCGATGTTCGACTACCTCGAAGCACTTTACGGCGGGACGATGCAGGTCGTCCTCAAGCCCCAGTATGTTGACAAGATTCCCAAGGTCATAAAGGGCACCGTGGGGGAAGTGCTGAAGAGATTCGACCAGAGGGGCACGATGGAGCAGGTCGCGAAGGACCTTGAGCTTGAGTACCTTATGGATAGACCCCTCGACGTCCTCTCCGGCGGGGAGCTGCAGCGCGTTGCCATAGCAACCGCCATCATCAGGGACGCCAAGGTCTACCTGTTCGATGAGCCTAGCAGCCACCTCGATGTCTACCAGCGCACCAAGGCGGCGCGCGCCATCAGGAGCCTAGTTGACGATGAGAAGATGGTGGTCGCCACGGAACACGACCTCGCCGTCCTCGACTACATGAGCGACGACGTCTTCCTCCTCTACGGTGATCCCGATGTCTACGGCATAGTGAGCCATATCCATACGGTTCGCGAGGGCATTAACATCTACATCAACGGATACATCCCCGACGAGAACATCCGGTTTAGGGAGATCCCCATCATCTTCCATGACAAGCCACCAAACTTCGATAGGACGAAGGCGCGCGCCCTCCTTCAGTGGAGCGAGTTGAAGAAGAAGTATGGGAGTTTCAGCCTCGATGTCGAGGCGGGAAAGATAGGGGTTGGTGAGGTCGTGGGCATCCTCGGCATGAACGGGATCGGGAAGACGACGTTCATCAAGATGCTCGCTGGGGTTGAGCAGCCCGACGAGGGTTCCGTGAACAACCCGACCCTCAAGGTGAGCTACAAGCCCCAGTACATCAGCCAGAGTAGCGTCCCCGGTACCGTCGAGCAAGTGCTCAGGAAGGCGGCTGGGGAGAAGTACACGGAGACGTGGTTCACGGCTGAGGTGCTGGATCCACTACACGTCAAACGGATGCTGGAGAGGGACGTTAAGGTCCTCTCTGGCGGGGAGCTGCAACGCGTCGCTATCGCGGAGTGCCTCAGTCGGGACGCGGACATCTACCTGCTCGACGAGCCGAGTGCCTACCTCGACGTCGAAGAGCGCCTAGCGGTGGCGCGTGCCATCCGCCGCATCACGAAGATGAGGGGGGTCACCGCTTTCGTCGTCGAGCACGACATAGTCACGCAGGACTTCATCGCTGACAAGCTCATGGTCTTCACAGGAGAGGCGGGGCGCAGCGGCCACGCGGGCCAGCCACTCAGCCTAGAGGACGGCATGAACGCCTTCCTGAAGCAGATGGGGGTTACCTTCCGCCGAGACGCCGACACAAAGAGGCCACGCGTCAACAAGCCGGGTAGCAGGCTCGACAAGGAGCAGAAAGAGTCCGGGCGCTACTACTACTCCGGTTAACTAGCGAGGTAGATGAAAAAGAAAAAATGTTTAATTTTTCTTATAGGCTTCGACTGTGACGCTTTTCACCTTGAAGTCGATGTCGTACTCGCTGGTGTCATAGAATGACTCCTTGAGTATCTTTGGCTTCTGGAAGCCTGCCGCCTCTATGTCCTTGAGGTACTCCGCCTGGGGTAAGGCGCCTGAGACGCAGCTGGCCCACGAGTCGAGGTCCTTCCTGATCTCCTCGGGTATCGCACCCTCGGTGACTATGTCGCTGACGGTTATTCTACCCCCGGGCTTGAGGACGCGGTGCGCCTCACGGAAGACCTGCGCCTTGTCAGGGCTGAGGTTGATAACGCAGTTGCTAATTATCGCGTCTACGGTGCCGTCTTCGACGGGCATCTCCTCGATCTCGCCTAGGCGGAACTCGACGTTCTTAAAGCCGTACTCCTCCGCGGCCTCCTTCGCCCTCCTGATCATCGACTCGTTCATGTCGACGCCGATGGCTTTCCCCTTGGAGCCGACCTTCTTCGCGGCGAGGAAGACATCTATGCCACCCCCGCTACCGAGGTCGAGGACGGTCTCACCCGCCTTGAGCCCGACGTAGCCCACCGGGGAGCCACACCCGAGGCCTAGTATGGCCTCCTGCGGGATCTCCTCGAGCTCCTTGACGTTGTATCCTATCATCTCGGCCGCCTGCATGGGGTCAGCTCCGCCCCCGCAGCAGCTGCCGCCCTCGGCTTCGCTGCCGCAACCACAGCCGCTGCTTCCGCAGCCGCAGCTGCTCGACTCGGCTACCGCCGTGTACCGCTTCTTCACCGCTTCCTTGATCTCTTTCGTGCTCGCCAAGACTGGTTCTTAGAGGCTTAACACAGCGACATATTTAAGATTGTTGATTTGACTACTCGTAAGCCTTTTGAGACCACCGCCCACTGCTCAACCCATGAGGGAGACCTGCGGCTGGGGCACCGGTGACCCGCTGATGACCGCCTACCACGACGATGAGTGGGGCGTTCCCGTCCACGACGACCGCTTACACTTCGAGTTCATAGTCCTCGAGGGCGTCCAGGCAGGGCTCAGCTGGAGCACCGTCCTCCACAGGAGGGAGGCCTACCGCGAGGCCTACCACAACTTCGACCCAGCTAAGGTTGCCAAGTACACGGACGCCGATACCGAGCGGATCATGGCGCACCTCGGCATCATCCGTAACCGCAGGAAGATAGAGGCAGCAGTCAAGAACGCCTGTGCTTTCCTTGAGGTCCAGAAGGAGTTTGGCTCATTCGATAAGTACATCTGGGGCTTCGTCGGAGGCAAACCCAATGTCAACGTCTATACGAGTTTTAAGGAGATGCCCGCGGAAACGGAAGAGAGCCGCGCCATGAGCAAAGACCTAAAGAAGCGGGGCTTCACTTTCGTCGGCCCAACAATTTGCTACGCGTACATGCAGGCGGCCGGACTCGTGAACGACCATTTAACTAAGTGTTACCGATGGAAGGAGGTACAACGATGAAGTTCGATGAGTTGCTTAAGCCGGTCCCCGAGCTGTTCTTTGAGAAGTCGGGTAAACCAGAGGACGCAGATTACCTGCTCTTCGGGGCGCTCCTCGACAGGACCGCCTCATATCGAAGCGGGAGCAGGTTCGCCCCCAACGCGATACGCGAGGCGAGTCAGTACATGGAGAGCTACAGCGTCAGGACCGGCCTTGACTGGGATGATCTCAGCCTCGTCGACATCGGCGACATCGAGGTGGGGGACGTCGAAGCCGCCGTCGAGAACATCAGGAGGGTCGTAGAGGAGATCAAGAGGATGGGTAAGCTCTCCGTGATGCTTGGGGGGGAGCACACGATCACCCTAGGTGCGCTCCGCGCCTTCCGCCCCGGCGCTGTCGTCGTCTTCGACGCCCACCTCGACATCCGAGACACACTCTTCGAGGAGCGACTCTGCCACGCCACTTACCTCCGCAGGGCACATGAGGAGCAGGGGTTCAAGCTAGTCATCGTCGCTGCCCGCGCCCTATCAGCGGAGGAGATAGAGTATGCCGAGGAGAAGGGTGTCACTGTCGTCACGGCGCAGGACGTGAAGCGGTTCGGAGTCGAGCCCGTCCTCGGGATGATCAGAGACGCCCTCGAGGGAGTCGAGTCCATCTACCTGAGCATCGACATGGACGCCGTCGACCCCGCCGAGGCACCCGCTGTCGGTAACCCTAGCCCCGAGGGCATCACCGTGACCCAGCTACTCGATCTAACAGACGGAATCGTTGACAAGCGCCTCGTCGGGTTCGACCTGAACGAGGTCTCCCCCAGCTATGACTCGGGTTTGACGGCGATCCAGGCCGCCTACATCGTCCTAGAGACCCTCTACTTAGTCGAGAAGGCGCGTTTAAGGTCCCCTTCATAGCCCATATATCCCAGCGAGTCGAAGTCTACGCGATGGCGGCTCCCGATTTCAATAGGGACGAGGGCGAAGAGGAGGTAAGGCCAAAGGGACGTATGGCCCCAGAGAACCTGCCAACGAGCTACCTCCTCAGCGCGGGCTACGACGGCGCGGAGCAGAAGGCGTACCTACGCCTCTACGAGCCCGTGACCCAGCAGGTCTACCTCTGGTACGACAACACGAACCATCTGCCATACTGCATAAGCCGGGAGCCAGCCAAGGAGCTGGAGAAGAACCAGCGCCTACTCCGCCACGAGGGCTACTTCTTCATGGAGGAGGTCAAGAAACACGACCCCCTCGCCGATGCGGAGATTACAGTGACGAAGGTCGTCGCCAAGGATCCGCTAAGCATCGGCGGCGGCAGGGGTCAACCCATTCGCAGCATCATCGGGGATAGCTGGGAGAGCCGCATCCGTTACTACCAGTGCTACATCTACGACAGGGAACTCGTCACTGGGATGCCCTACAGGATCGAGAACGGCAACCTCGTTGACGCCGGCTACAAGCTCGATGCGGAGACGGAGGCGAAGATCGATGCCATATTGGAGAAGATCGAGCCCGAGTTCAGGGGCAACATGAAGGAGTGGATGAGGCTCCTACAGTGCCCGGTCCCCAAGCTGCGCAGGGTGGCGGTCGACATCGAGGTGCGCCCCAGCGTGCAGAACAGGCTCCCCAACGCCGACGAGGCGCAGGAGCCAATCACCGCCGTAGGCTTCTCCGCAAGCGACGGCTGGCGCAGGATCATCGTCCTCAACGACACCGGCCACGACGTTCCCACGCCCATCGTCCTCGGAGCAGAGGTCAAGGTCTACACGGACGAACGCGAAATGATCAGGGAGACGTTCCAGATCCTCGACGAGTACCCCGTCGTCCTCACATTCAACGGCGACGACTTCGACTTCCGCTTCATGCGCAACAGGGCGAAGAACCTCGGCGTCCCCGACTCCGAGAACCCCATCGTGATTGGGCGAAGATTCGCCTTCCTACGCAACGGCGTCCACCTCGATCTCTACAAGTTTTTCATGAACAGGAGCATACAGGGCTACGCCTTCGGCAACCGTTACAGGGAGAACACCCTTAACGAGATATCCAAAAGCCTACTAAACCAAGAAAAGCTCGCCATTGGGGACATCACGGCGGCAAACATCCAGGACCTCGCCCAGTACTGCCTCAACGATGCCGACCTCACCTACCAGCTCACAGCCTTCAACCACGACCTCGCTATGAACCTCATCGTCCTCTTGACACGCATCAGTAAGATGATCATGGAGGACGTGACCCGGAACGGCGTCAGCAGGTGGATACTCTCCCTGATGGAGTGGGAGCATCGGCGCCGCGGCTGGCTCATCCCCAACACCCAGGACATACTCGACGTCAAGGGGCAGACGAGCACCACGAGCATAATCAAGGGCAAAAAATACCAAGGCGCGATCGTCCGCGACCCCAAACCCGGTGTCCACTTCGGTGTCGTCGTCTGCGACTTCGCCAGCCTCTACCCCAGCGCCATCCGCAACTGGAATCTCAGCTACGACACAATACTCTGCAACCACCCCGAGTGCAGGGACAACCTCGTCCCCGGCACCCCCCACTGGGTCTGCAAGCGGAACCGGGGCATGACGAGCCTCATCATCGGCAGCCTACGCGACCTCAGGGTCCAGTGGTACAAACCCAGGAGCAGGGACAAAGCGTTGAGCGCCGAGGAACGCCAGTACTACGACGTCGTCACGCAGGCACTCAAGGTTTTCTTAAACGCAAGCTACGGCGTCTTCGGCTCCGAGAGCTTCCCCCTCTACTGCCCGCCCCTCGCCGAGAGCACCGCAGCCGTCGGCAGATACGCTATGAACAAGGCAGTGGAACAGAGCCAGCACCTCGGCATCGAGGTCATCTACGGCGACACGGACTCAGTCTTCCTCGAGAATCCGTCGAAGGAACAGATTGACAGCCTCGTCGGGTGGGCAGACGCCGAGCTCGGTATCGACCTCGACGTCGATAAACAGTACCGCTACGCCATATTCAGCAGCAGGAAGAAGAACTACCTTGGCGTCTACCCCGACGGCAAGCTCGACATAAAGGGGCTGACGGGTAAGAAGCGCCACATCCCGCCGATCCTCAAGGACGCCTTCGTCAAGCTCACCACGATTCTCAGCAACGTCGAGAAGCCCGAGGAGTTCCCATACGCCAAGGAAGAGATCAAGAACCTAGTCACCACCATCAACCACCGCCTCAAGAACCGTGAGTTCACCATAGAGGAGGTCGCCTTCAGCATGATGCTCGGCAAAGGCCTCGCAGGCTACGATACAACCCCACAGCACGTCAAGGCGGGGAGGATGCTCGAGGAGCAAGGCTACGAGCTCAAGGAGGGTGACATAATCAGTTACGTCGTCACTAAGGACGGCGTAAAACCCGTTCAGATAGCAAACAAAAAAGACGTCGACATCGGCAAAATGGAGGAGTACCTCGAGGGCACCTTCGAGCAGGTGCTCGACGCCCTGGACATGAGCTTCGACGAGCTGGTCGGGCGCCCACGCCAGACGGGGCTTGGGGCATTTTTTACGCGTTAAAGATCGTCTAGGAGACGGCGCGCCATCTCCATCTCCCCCGGCTTATTCGCCACTTCGCCCTTCTCGTTAGCGGTTACCAGCACTTCCCCGCCGTAGACGAGGCCGAGGTACTTGTAGCTCATCTTCAGGCTGTCGACGAGGGGACCGCATGCGCTGGGGCCCTCCTCGCTGGGGGCGATGAGATACGCCTTCTTGCCCTCGAGACGGCGGTTGGCGACGTAGGGGCGTAGGCGGTCGATGAGGAGCTTCATCTGCGCCGTCGGTCCGTACCAGTAGATCGGCGTGGCTAGAATGAGGACGTCCGCAGCATCTATCGCACGGTATATCTTCGGCATGTCGTCCTTTTGGACGCACACCTTCTCCCCCTGCTTGCAGGCGCGGCAGTCAACGCACGGCCTCAGCGCGTAGTCGTAGAGGTAGAGCTTCTCACCCGTGTGCCCGCGCTTCGCGACCTCCCCGAGGGCGGCGTCGACGAGCAGGTCAGTGTTCCCCTTCTTACGGGGGCTTCCGATGAGGGCTAGTATCTTCATTGAGCAGACCCTACCACTCAGTCCCTTTATCCCTATCCCCCGGTCCTGTGAGCTACCCACCTCTTATGAGGCGCGCGCGCCGTGTGGGAGAAGACTATAATATTGGGGCCGTGGCATCATCTTCGGTCAATATGACCGGTTTCGCGGACATAGCCAAGATACTTGGCGGAAAGCATGACGAGGAGCAGGTAATGATACGCGGCTGGCTCTACAACAGCAGGAGCAGCGGCGGCCTTGTCTTCCTCCACATACGCGACGGCACAGGTGTACTACAGTGCACCGTGAACAAGAAGAACGTCGACGAAGCCACCTTCAATAACCTCGAGCGGCTCACGATGGAGTCGACCCTCGAAGTTGGGGGCAAGGTCCGCGTGGACCAG
>JADGNG010000026.1 GCA_017883585.1 Candidatus Bathyarchaeota archaeon | reverse complement strand
CAAACCTCCTCGGCGGCGAAGTCTCCCCTGCTGAATCGAAGGACGTCGGCGACGGTTGTGGCGCGGTCCGTGAGGTATATGAGGCGGTAGGGGAGGCCCTTCTCGGCGAGGATTCGCTCGGCTTCGAGCATCACTCAGGTATTGGCGTATCGGCTAAATAAGCGACGCCCAATTTCGCACCATGGATAAAAAAAAATTTCTGTACTTAAGCTAGCGTCTTTATCACAACAAGTGCAAGAAGGTGGAGCGGGTAATAGACGTAGAAGAAGTATTTCCTGAAGACAGGGTGCGCCCTGCTACTCCCACTGAGGTTAAGCCTCCCCGAGTTGTGTAGGAGGATCAGTGGGAGTGCGAGCAACGCTAGCGGCTGGTAGCTTGGCTCGATGACGTACAGCACCGCGTTGACCAGGGAGAAGAGGCCGGCACCAACCCTCCAGTCCCTCCTGAGAAGGTAGAAGAAGAGGACACTCGCCGTGCCGTAGACGCCGTAGTCGATGGGAAGGAACGACGCGGCGAGCGGGACGAAGATGAAGGGGCTGTTCCTATCCATGAGGTAGACCGTCACCAAACCGAGGGCTAGGGTAAAGAAGATGTTGAGCTTATCCCAGGGTTGCACGCCATTCGCGAGGGCGAAGGGGATCTGCGACACGAGGGCGAAGATGACGAGCCTTTTGAAGTAACCCCTCGGGTTCCGGGTGCTCTCGACTCCCAACACGAGGAGGTACGCGAAGAGTGGAAATGCGAGTCTGCCCACGTATCGGAGGACTGTGTACTGGGGGTAGAGCACCAGGCCTATGTGGTCTACGGTCATCGTGGAGATAGCCACCCACTTGAGGAGTTCCCTCCCCCAGTCGTAGCTTGCCGCGTCAGGGGCTTCCAATACAATCGAGGTTATTAATCAGCGAATAAAAACCCGTGTAGCCACGAGTATTTCTGTTTCTACGGAGCCATGGACCGGCTATAGTTTCTTCCTCAGAATTTTAACAGCCCTGTCGACCTGCTCTACGCTCGTGCCGATGTAGGTATGGGGATTTAGCCACTCATCCATCTCGGCTGGGTTGACCAGGCGCGTGGCCTCCTCGTCCTCCTCCATGACTTGCCTGAGGGGGCGCTTCTCCGCCCAGGCCTTCAGTGCGAGGCGGCGCATGAGCTCATGTCCCTCCTGCCGACCGACTCCCTTCGAGACGAGTTCGATCATTAACCTCTCCGTCAGGATGAGCCCCAGTGTCATCTCTAGGTTTCTCTCGATGTTGTCTGAGTCAAATGTGAGCCCCTTCACTATGCCCGTCATCTGGCGGAGGATGTAGTCAGTGAGAATGAAGCCCTCTGGGATGTTGATCCGCTCCATTCCGCTGTTGCTTATGTCCCTCTCGTGCTCCAGCGCGATGGACTCGAGGCTCGCGTTCACGCTCCCCCGGACGATGCGGGCGAGGCCGCAGATTCGCTCCGTGTTGCTCGGGTTCAGCTTCTGAGGCATCGTGCTGCTCGGGCTCCGGACCGGCTCACTGATCTCCGCTATCTCCGTACGCTGCAGGTTCCTGAGCTCCCGCCCCATCTTATCCATCGTCCCCGCTATGAGGGCGAGGAGGCACTGGAGCTCCGCGTGTCGGTCCCTCTGGATTATCTGGTTCGTGATGAGTGCTGGCTCCAGCTTGAGCCTCTCCATGGTGAGCCTCTGTATCTCGAAGCCCTTCTCTCCGAAGCTCGCCATCGTGCCGACGGCTCCGCTCATCTTACCCACCTCGACCCTCTTCCTTGTCTCAGTTAACCTGTCAAGGTGGCGCGCCACCTCCGAGGCCCAGAGGGCGAACTTCATGCCATAGGTCATGGGGAGCGCATGCTGCCCGTGCGTCCGCCCGATGCAGACCGTCTCCCTGTGCTCCATCGCCTTGTCGAGTAGCACCTTCAACAACGCCATGAGGTCGCCCTCGATGATGTCCATCGCCTTACGCAGTTGGAGGGCGAGCGCCGTGTCCTCCGTGTCGTAGCTCGTCGCCCCTAGGTGGATGTAACCCCCCGCGTCCCCCTCGCAGACCTCCTGCAGCGCGTAGACCATGGCGAGGAGGTCATGCTTCGTCTTCTCCTCTATCTCCTTGCACCGCTCCACTTTGACGATGCCTACCTTCGCCTTGCTCTCGATCTCGATTGCACAACGTTTTGGTATAGTGCCCAACTCGGCGTGCGCCCACGTCAGCGCAACCTCGACATCAAGCCAGCTCTGCAGTTTCGCCTCCTCGGTGAAGACGGCGTACATCTCGGGGTACCTGTACCGGAACTCAATAGGGTGGACGGGCAACACGATCAGCTAAAGGTGGCGGGCATCGGCGGATAAGCGTTGAGACCCGGTCATGTGGACACGTCCAAAATCTTATGCACCACCGTTTGAGAGGTACCTCTGATCGACCATGATGAAGGATCTCAAGATAACCCTGGAGAACCGCCCCGGGACGCTGGCCGACCTCAGTGAGGCGCTGGGGGAGGCGGGGATCAACATTGAGGGCATATGCGGCTTCGCCCGGGAGGTCAAGGGGAGCGAGGACCGCGAGTTCGTCACGCACGTCGCCCATATACTTGTCGACGACGCCACACCCGCCAAGAGGGCCCTCAAGGTTGCGGGCATTAAGGTAGAGGAGGAGCGCGAGGCAGTCATCATCGACATGAAGGACCATCCCAGCGAGCTCGCAGCCGTCACCCGACGCATGGCCGACTCCGGCGTCAACATCGAGTTCTTCTACACCGCGACAAGGACACGCATGGTCCTCGGCGTCTCGGACACTGAGAAGGCGTGCAAGCTCCTAGACGTCGATTACGCCCCCGCCTAAGCCAACGGACCTACCCTTTTATACCACCGCCAACAGCCCTAGTTTTAGCAAAAAGCGGGGATGCTTCGTTGAGTGTCGGTCTTAACATCGTCATTTGCATAAAGCAGGTCCCTGAGACCACCGAGGTGGAGTTCGACAAGGAGACCGGCCGCCTCAAGCGCGAGGGCGTAGCGGCGGTCATCAACCCCTTCGACGAGTACGCCATAGAGACCGGCCTCCGCCTCAAGGAGAAGCACGGGGGCCGCGTCAAGGCGATAAGCATGGGCCCACCCATGGCGGAGCAGGCGCTGCGCGACGCCATAGCTATGGGCTGCGACGAGGGCTGGCTCGTATCTGACCGCGTCTTCGGCGGAGCCGACACCTGGGCCACCAGCCTCACCCTCGCCAAGAGCATCCAGCTCACCGGCCCCCACGATATAGTCATCTGCGGCCTAAAGACCACCGACGGCGACACCGGGCAGACCGGCCCCGAGATGGCTGAGCACCTCGGCGAACCATGCATAAGTTACGTCAGCCAGATACTCGACGTCAAGGACGGGAAAGTTACACTTAAGAGGAACCTCGACGACGGCGTCGAGACACTGGAGGCACCACTTCCCCTGATCATCACGGTGAGCAAGGACGTGGGTCAGCCGCGCCTCGCCACCTTACGCGGCAGGCTCGCCGCAAAGAAGGCCGTTATCAAGATCATCACCAACAAGGAGATGGGGATGAACCCGAAGGAGCTCGGCCTCGACGGCAGTTACACGCGGGTCACGAAGATATTCACGCCGGAGCCCCACGCAGGGGGCGAGGTCATCGAGGGCACGCCCGACCAACTCGCGGATGCGATCTACGCGAAGCTCAGGGAGGCAAAGATAGTATGAGCAAGCCGGTGAACGTCGGCGACGCTTGCAATGGATGTGGTGTATGCGTGTCTGCATGCCCATTCGGTGCGATCGCAATCGTTGGAGGCAAGGCACAGATCGGTGACTCCTGCCGCGTCTGCGGAGCATGCGAACCAGCATGCCCAATGAAGGCGATCACCATCAAGAAAAGCGACGGTCCACAGAGCTTCGCCGACTGGCGCGGCGTCCTCGTCTACGCCGAGCAGCGCGAGGGCAAGGTCCACCCCGTCGCCTACGAGCTACTCGGTAGGGGTAGGGAACTCGCCGCGACCCTCGGGGAGCCCGTCTACGCCATCGTAGTCGGCAGCGGACTCACCAAAGCCGCCGAGGATCTCGTCAAGCGTGGAGCCGATAAAGTCCTCACATATGATCACCCATCACTCGCAACGTACCGCGACGACCCCTATTCTCAGATACTCACCGAAGCAGTGAAGGAACTCAAACCGAGCATTTTCCTCATCGGCGCGACCTCAATAGGCAGAGCACTCGGCCCACGCGTCGCAGCGAAGCTCAGGACCGGTCTCACAGCTGACTGCACGAGCCTCGACATCGACCCGCAGATGAAGGTGCTACTCCAGACCCGCCCAGCGTACGGCGGCAACATCATGGCTACCATCTACACCCAGAACAGCCGCCCACAGATGGCGACTGTCCGCTACAAGGTCATGACCGAGGCGAAGATCGACCCAGCCCACAGGGGCGAGGTAATCGAGAAGACAGTCGATCCCTCTAAGCTGCAGGACCGCGTCAGGGTCCTCGGCTTCGAGGCGGCGAAGGAACAGGTCAGCATCGTGGACGCAGACATCGTAGTAAGCGGCGGGAAGGGTCTCGGCGAGCCTAAGGGCTTCGAGCTCATACAGCAGCTCGCCACAGCACTCGGCGGGGCCGTCGGCGCCAGTCGCCCAACAGTCGACGAGGGATGGATCGAATACAGGCACCAGGTCGGCCTCAGTGGCCGCACCGTGCGCCCCAAGCTATACGTCGCCTGCGGCATCAGCGGGGCCGTCCAGCACCAAGCCGGGATGAAGACGAGCGACGTCATCATCGCAATAAACAAGGACAGGGAGGCCCCGATCTGCAGGATCAGCACCCTGGCGGCCGTCGGTGACCTTTATGAGGTGGTGCCACGCCTCATAGAGAAGATTAAGGAGAAGAAGGGCAGTGGCACTCCCTAGGATCGACGAAGACGTCAAACTCAAGCTCGAAGCCATCGTAGGCACGAAGAACGTCTCATTCTCAAAGGACGACATCGAGAAGGCCTCTGTCGACGAGAGCCCCCTCAAACCGCATCCTCCAGAAGTTGTTGTCAAACCAATCACGACCGCTGAGATCTCTGCGATCATGAAGCTAGCCAACCAGAAGCTCATCCCAGTCGTCGCCCAGGGCAGCAGGACCGGCCTCGCAGGGGCAAGCCACCCAATCCGCGGCGGCATCGCCCTCAGCCTCGAACGAATGAACAAGATCATCGAGAT
>JADGNG010000004.1 GCA_017883585.1 Candidatus Bathyarchaeota archaeon | reverse complement strand
TAACGTCTTTTTTTAACGATACGTTTAAATCTCTTTATTTTGAAGCGTAGGGGATGGTATGTACAGTTTCGGCGGAGGTATATACTTACCTTTGCGCTGAATATATCTCGTCTATCCCGCCGTTTTCTGTACAAATGTTGTGTGAGAACTCATGAATGGAGATGCTCTCATAGCCCTGACTGTTGGTTTCCCGCCATTGGCGGGTCTCCTATGTTATGCCCTAAACAATAAGGCGGCCAGACGAATCCTCGTCGGGCTGACCGCCGTTGTACTCATCGGTTCATCCCTGTTGCTATTCCAGGGGGGTGGCTTCACCTACGAGCCGGCGCCTATATTCGAAAGCGTCGTCCTCGTGCTCGACTTTGCTCTTCTCGTCTACTTCCTCTATGCTGGTGTGAAGAATAATAATTGGCTGGTCATCGGGCTCGCTGCCCTGCAGCTAGTTCCGGTGGCATACTTTGAGTTCGGCCTCGGCGGAATGGCCGTCGAGCCTATGATCGTCGTAAACCAGCTTTCTCTTGTTATGAGCCTCATTATCAGCATCGTGGGCTCCCTCATCGTTGTCTATGCACTGAGCTACATGGAGGAGCATGAGCATCACCTTCACATCGAGAAGAGCAAGCAGCCTCGCTTCTTCTTCTTCATGCTCGTCCTCCTCGGCGGAATGGCCGGCTTAGTCTTCAGCAACAGCCTGTACTGGGTCTACTTCTTCTGGGAGGTCACAACCCTCTGCAGCTACGAGCTGATCAGACACGACGGCACCGAGATCGCTGTTAAGAACGCGCTTACCGCCCTCTGGATGAACCTCCTCGGTGGTGTCGGGTTCGTCGCAGCGATATACTTGGCCTTCTACTTCGTGGGCACCCTCTCAATCGAGGCGCTGGTAACATCGAACCTTAGCCGCCCACTACTCCTCCTCTTCTCTGCACTAGTATTCGCGGCTTTCACGAAGTCTGCACAGTTCCCGTTCAACAAGTGGCTTCAGGGCGCAATGGTCGCTCCGACCCCCGTATCCGCGCTGCTTCACTCAAGCACGATGGTTAACGCGGGCATCTTCCTCATCCTTAGGTTCGCCCCCGCCTTCAACAATACGGCTCTGAGTTTCGCCGTCGCTCTCGTCGGTGCCTTCACATTCATGATTACGGCGGTCCTCGCCATCAACGAGAGGATATCCAAGGGAATACTCGCATACTCAACTATAGGGAACCTCGGCCTCATAATACTATGCGTGGGTATTAGCTCCTACCAGAACCCACTGGGTTATGTTGCTGCTCTAACGCTCCTCGTGTTCCACTCAGTCTCCAAGGGCTTGCTCTTCCTCTGCGCCGGTGTCGTCGAGAACCGCGTACATTCTCGCGTTATCGAGGACTGGGAGGGCCTACTAGCCAAGTTCCCGACTACTACGACAATCATGATCGTCGGGATGCTAAGCATGTTCCTCCCGCCCTTCGGGATGCTGCTGGGCAAGTGGATCGCTATAGACGCGATAATCTCTTCGTCCACCCTAGGCTTCCTCATAATAATCTCGCTCGTGCTCATAGGCAGCGCGGCGACGACCCTCTACTACGCAAAGTGGCTGGGGCACATGCTTGTGCTCCCGCAGTCGGGGAAGAAGCTCGGCGAGGAGCAGCTACCGCTGCCCTACTCGGTTTCCCTGCTATCCCTGCTAGCCATAGGCATAGTGATGGGGGCCGGCGCATCTTTGGTGATCGGTGCCTTGGTGCTCCCAGCGCTCCCCGCCGGTTGGTTCGCGTCCGTGAGCACGGGGACCTTCAGCTTCAACTCTGGTATTGGCACCTTCCTCACCTACCCATTCTGGTTAGGCGCAATAGCTATCTTCGTGATAGGATGGATGATCGCGTCGAAGAAGGGCGGCGTGGTGAAGCCACCGTATGTCAGCGGCGAGAACGTCTCGGACCCGGACGCCTTCAAGACGACAGCGGATACGCAGGTCTCGATGGAGGTTTCCGCCCTATTCATGGAGAACGAGTTCAGCCAATCGAGCGTGTTAGCATACGGAGCCGTGGCGGGTGCGATACTCGTCATGATAATGTTCATAACGGTGGTGCTTTGACATGGTAGATTTCCTTAACCTCAATACGTACGTCCCGGTGGTCCTTGTCATACTGGCCCCAATAATCGGTGGCCTGCTGATGGGCATCGACCGGAGGATAACTGCTAGGATGCAGAGCCGCATAGGCCCGCCGATACTGCAGCCCTTCTACGACGCGATAAAGCTCTGGGGCAAGGAGCCCTTCATCGCTAGCAGCTTCCAGCCGATACTGGCCTTCGGATATTTTGGCTTTAGCGTCGCTGCCTTCTCCCTCCTAGCCTTCGGGCAGGACATGCTTCTACTCGTCTTCACTATGGCGATAGCCGACCTCTGTCTGATAGTGGCTGCATTCAACTCCAAGTCCCCGTACAGCAACATTGGCGCACGCCGCGAGCTGCTCGGCATGCTCAGCTACGAGCCCGTCCTGCTACTCGCCGCTATCAGCATCTTCTTCGTCTCCGGTAGCTTCATGGTCAGCTCCATCTTCGACGTCACCGAGCCTCTGTTAACAATCCTGCCTTTGACGTTCCTCGCCCTCATCCCCGTACTTGTTATAGACATGAAAAAGTCCCCCTTCGACGTCTCAGGCTCGGGCCACGCTCACCAAGAGCTCGTAAGGGGAGTCTACACCGAGTTCAGTGGCTACACACTCGCGATCATAGAGCTGGGCCACTGGACAAAGGTCGCGCTGCTCGTAGGCTTCGCGAGCCTATTCTGGGCAAAGGATCTGGTCCTCGGCGCTCTAACGGTCCCGTGGATAGTCTTCGGGGCGATTATAGCCTTCGCCCTCTTCTTCGTCGTCCTCGTCATCGACAACAGCTACCCGAGGCTCGACTGGAAGACCATGCTGAAGACCACGTGGGTCGTGGGCTTCCTCCTGATAATCGCGAACATCGTTGGGCTCATCGCCCGTGTGGTGATATTATCATGAAGACAATGACTAAGGCACGGCTCAAGTCACCGTGGGTCATGCATTTCGACTGCGGCAGCTGCAACGGCTGCGACATCGAGATACTCGCCGCTCTGACGCCTAAATTCGACGTTGAGCGCTTCGGCATAATCAACATAGGCGACCCGAAGCAGGCGGACGTCCTCCTTGTGACGGGGCCCGCCAACAAGCGCAACCAGCACGTGCTGAAGAACCTCTACGACCAAATGCCCCAGCCGAAGGCTGTCATCGCCATCGGCGAGTGCGCATGCAGCGGCGCGATATTCCACAATTGCCCCAACACCCTCGGGGGCGTCGACAAGGTAATCCCCGTGGATGTCTACGTCCCCGGCTGCGCGGCCCGCCCAGAGTCCATCGTGGACGGGGTCGTGCTCGTACTACAGAAGCTCCAGAAGGTGAGCGAGGGAGAAAAGGTGGACTAAGATGACGGTACAGCAATTCGAGCTAAAGTCAAAGACAGAGGACATTTCAGCCGAGAAGTCGGAGATGTTCAACAGACTGGGCGAGCTGAAGGCTCAGGGCGCCCGCTTGATAACTATCACGGCCCTAGACCACGGAAAGGAGATGGAGTTCGTCTACAACTTCGCAAAGGGCATGGACGTGGTCAACCTCCACGTGAAGACCCCTCGGAAGGAGGCGATGCCGAGCATCACCAGCGTCTATCCATCTGCCCTCCTCTTCGAGAACGAGTTACAGGACCTCTTCAAGATACAGATCTCAAACATCAGTGTAGACTTCGGTGGTAAGCTCCTCACGATCGAGGGCGCTGACGACACCACGCTAGTAAAGCCAGCGGTGGGTCCCGTGCCTTTCATCAAGAGGTTCTACGGCCGCTGCCGCGAACAGTGCCCTGGCATGGTTAACGCGCCTAAGTACATCAGGCAGGTCGCCACGGGTGACCCGCAGGGCGCCTACAGCACCGTCTGCGAGAGGGCGCCCCTCCCCGCGATACTCGGGAGGGTATGCTTCGCTCCCTGCCAGGAGGGCTGCCGCCAGGAGCGCAATGACGAGCCAATACAGATCAGACTCATAAAGAGATACACCGCTGACTCGATGCCGAGTCTCAGGAGGAAGATGAGGGTGGCGAAGTCCTCCGGTAAAAAGGTTGCCGTCGTCGGCGGGGGACCTGCAGGCGTCGGATGCGCCTACTTCCTCGGCCTACTCGGCCACGAGGTCACCCTCTACGAGAGGGGCGACCGATGCGGTGGCGCCATGCTCTGGGGAATACCCAAATACAGACTCCCCAAGGACCTTCTTGAGGAGGAGATACAGGCACGCCTGGGTGAGGCCGGTGTCACCCTCAAGACGAAGAAGGAGGTCAAGAACCTCAAAACCCTGAAGAAGGACCACGATGCTGTCTTCGTCGCCATCGGGGCGGTAGACAGCTACAAGCTGGGGGTCGACGGCGAGGACAACGAGGGAGTCATGGACTTCCGCGAGCTCCTCAGCCAGGTCAACATCCATGACAAGACCCCATCCGTCGGCGATCGCGTCGCCATCATCGGCGGTGGCAACAGCTCGATAGACGCCGCGCGTGTCGCGAAGCGCCTCGGCACCAGCAAGGTGGTCATGTACTACAGGCGTACTGAGAAGGAGATGCCCGCCTCGCCTCACGAGATCAATGGGGCACTACAGGAGGGCGTTAGCTTCGAGTACCTTACAGCACCGGTGAAGATCGAGTCGGGTAAGCCACTGAAGCTCACCCTCCAGCAGATGGAGCTTGGAGCACCTGATGACTCGGGCAGGCGCAGGCCAGTCCCGATAAAGGGGAGCGAGTATACGGTCGAGGTCGATACAATCGTTAAGGCGATCGGTCAATCGGTCGTTGTACCCGCTGACTTCGGGGTTGAGGTCAACAGGCAGGGTCGGATAGTCATTAATGAGGAGACGATGCAGACGAGCCTCCCCGGCGTCTACGCCGGTGGAGACGGCGTCTACGGCCCCAGCAGCGTCATTGAGGCCCTGAGGGACGGTAGGAAGGCCGCCCACAGCATAGATGTGAGCTTCGGAGGCAATGGTCTCCCGCTGCCAGACCTCGAGGCGGACGAGTTCGTCGGCCGCCCACCGAACATCGACGAGATCAGGTTCCAGGAGATGGTCACCTGCCGCGAACTGAACGCCGAGGAGCGTATAATGGGCTTCGGCGAGGTCGAGCTCGGCTACAACGAGGACGAGGCGCTTCGCGAGGCGAGGCGCTGCTGGAAGTGTGACTGGAATGAGTGATGCAAAGATGTCACAGAACAAGTACACAGTAATACCCTTCGGGCCCCAGCACCCGGTGCTACCCGAACCCGTACACCTCCGCTTCATAGTCGACGAGGACAAGATAATCGACGTCGTACCCAACCTAGGCTACGTTCACCGCGGAATCGAGCGTGGCTGCGAGTTGAACGACTACAAGAGGAATATCTATCTATGTGAACGTGTCTGCGGCATCTGCAACTACATCCACGGCATGACCTACAGCGAGGCGATCGAGAAGATAACGGACACGGAGGTCCCAGCGCGTGCCAAGTACATACGCGTCGCTTGGAGCGAGCTACAGCGCCTCCAGAGCCACCTGCTATGGCTAGGCCTTTTTGCCGACGCGATCGGCTTCGAGAGCTTATTCATGCAGATCTGGCGGGACCGCGAGGTCATTCTAACCCTCAATGAGAAGACGAACGGCCACCGCATCCACCTCGAAACTAACATGATCGGTGGGTGCAGGAAGGACATCGACGAGAGCCTCGCTAAGGCTTACGTCGATGACCTAAGCATCGTCAGGGAGAAAATGGAGAACCTCCGCTCGGTCTTTTACAAGGACTCCGCCCTTAAGGCTAAGACCCAGGGGAGGGGAATCCTGCCGAAGGGCAAGGCTTCATTCCTCGGAGCCGTCGGTCCCACAATAAGGGGAAGCGGCATTAAAACCGACGCCCGGATGACCGGGTACGAGGCATACGGGGCACTCGGATTTGAGCCAGTGACCCATGAAGGTGAGGACGCCTACTCGAGGATGCTCGTCAGGTACGACGAGGTCTTCCAGAGCCTCGACCTAATAGATAAGGCGCTGAAGGAGATGCCTGAGGGGCCGGTGCTCAACAAGAGCGACAGGTTCCCCGAGGGCACCGCCCTCGTTAGGACTGAGCAGCCACGCGGCGAGCTATTCTACTATGTCGAGGGGAACGGCACAAACAAGTTGAACCGCTGCAAGATCAGGACCCCCACCGCCGCAAACATCCCACCGCTCATCACGATGCTCGTCGGGAACGACGTCCCCGACATACCGACCATCATCCACAGCATCGACCCATGCATAAGCTGCACGGAGCGCTTCGTCCAGGTAAAGAAGGAGGCCATCTAAATGCCGGAAATGGTAAAGGAAGTACTAAAGAACCTCTTCAGCAAACCAGCAACGGTCAAGTACCCGTTCGAGAAGCCCACGCCAGTGCCCGGGACACGCGGGGCGCTGACGTGGGACATGAACCGGTGCGACCAATGCCAGGACTGCGAGCGCGTCTGCCCGAGTATGGCGATCAAGGTCGTGCCCGAGGAGAAGAGGGTCGAGTACCAGCCCTTCAAGTGCATCTTCTGCTACCTATGCATCGACAACTGCATGCAGCAGGCTATCACAGGCGCTGTAGAGATGAGGGCGCCGGAGTACAAGAAGAAAACAGAGATCTACGAGACCCCTAAAGCGTAGGACATTTTTTATCAATCTTTTTAATCCACTATAAAGCATGTGAGGCAGATGGCCCCAGATAGCATAGTGGATCTCTCCGAGGCAGACACCCGGTTCCTGAGGAGGCTTGAGGCCGAGCTCGGTGCGAGCGACCTCAGCAAGTGCTTCCAATGCGGTGTTTGCACCGCCTCATGCCCGGTCCGAGAGGTCGAGGCCTCGTTCAGCCCCCGGAGGATCATGAAGCTGGCCAAGATGGGGTTAAAGAAGCAGGTCTACGCGAGCGACACCATCTGGCTCTGCAGCATGTGTTTCATATGCCTTGAGAGGTGCCCGCAGGATGTACGCCCACCCGAGGTGATGACTGTCTTGAGAAATATGGCGGCGAAAGAGGGCGTCGCCCCCGCCAACCTCTTGAAGCTTCTGGACATCATAAAGCAGAACGGGCGTGTATACCCCATCGACGACTTCACGAATGAGGAGAGGGGCGACCGTGGCCTCCCCGCCGTCGAGAATGAGCCTGGGTTCATCAAGCGCATCTTGGAGGCGAAGGGATGAGGTATGGCCTCTTCCTCGGGTGCACTATTCCCACCCGACAGATGAACTATGAGCAGTCCGCGAGGGAAGTCGCAAAGGTGCTAGGCATCGAGTTCGTCGACGGTGGTTACGGCTGCTGCGGGTTCCCTGTGGAGCCTGTCGACGAGGTCAAGGCTCTATCGATGGCCGCTGCCAACCTGAAGATCGCGTCTGCGAGTGGTGATGCCCTCGTCACATTGTGCTCCGCCTGCGGCGAGATGCTGAGCAAGGCGGAAAAGAGGCTCGGCAAGGACGCCGAGACCGCCAAGGGCGTCGGCAAGGTCCTCGCGCAGGCAAGTGTAGCATACACGGGGGAGAGACCAAGAGTTTTACACTTCGCGCGGATGCTCCATGACGACTATGGTCTCGACAATATCCGCGCCAAAGTCGTGAAATCGCTCAAGGGCCTGAAGATCGCCACCCACCCCGGCTGCCACTATGTCCGCCCCTCCACACTCTACCCCGAGTTCGACGACCCGGAGTTCCCCGGTACCCTCGACAGGCTCGTCGAAGCCACTGGGGCTGAGGCCCTCGACTACCAGGGGAAGACCGACTGCTGCGGGGGAGGAATACTCGCCGTCCGCGAGGACATAGCGAAGGCGATGACCGGGAAGAAACTCGCAAAGCTAACCGGGAAGGCCGACGCCATGGTCGTCGTTTGCCCCTTCTGCGGGATAATGTACGACAAGTACCAGAGAACCCTTGAGGAAGAGTTAGGCAAACAGTTCGGCCTACCAGTCCTCTACTACCCCCAGCTCCTCGGATTAGCGCTCGGAATTGATTCCTCGAAGTTGGGCTTCGATGTCAACTCGGTAGGCGTTCAGTCCCTCCTAGGGAAGGCGGGTGTCTGACATGGTGACTGGCGTATTCATCTGCAAGTGCGGTGGGAACATCTCGGGCATCGTGGACTGCGAGGAGGTCCGGGACTCGGTGAAAGGCGAGGAGGACGTCAACACCGTGCAGGTCACCGAGTTCCTCTGCTCCAAGCCCGGGCTCCAGCTTATCCAGGGCAGTATAAAGTCCCACGGGTTGGACCGAGTCGTCGTTGCATGCTGCAGCCCACACATGCACGAGGAGATGTTCCGCAGCGTAGTCGAGGAAGCCGGCGTAAACAGGCATAGGCTCGTCCACGTCAACCTCCGGGAGCAGTGCAGCTGGGTTCATGACAGGGGGGCCACCGAGAAGGCGACGAGCCTCGTCAAGGGCGGCATCGCGCGTGCTCGCACTCTTGAGCCACTCAAGGAGATGGTCGTAAAGATCAACAGAGACGTGCTCGTCATCGGCGGTGGAGTCGCGGGGATAACCGCAGCTCTCCAGCTTAGCAAGGGCGGGTTCAAGGTAAGCCTCATCGAGCGTCGCCCAAGCATAGGTGGGCGCATGGCGCAACTCAGCAAGACCTTCCCAACCCTCGACTGCAGCCCCTGCATACTCAGCCCACGTATGGCTGAGGTCGGGAACGACGAGAACATCAGACTACTTACGGGAGCCGAGGTCGCTTCAGTATCAGGTGGCCCGGGAGAATATCATGTCAAGGTCAAAATAGCCCCAAGGGGCGTCGACGCCGACAAGTGCCTCAAGTGCGGGCGATGTGGCCAGGTTTGCCCGACAGAGGTGCCGAACGAGTTCGAGGAGGGGCTCTACAAGCGGAAGGCCGCCTACCTTCCCTTCCCGCAGGCCGTGCCGTCATCCTACGTTATCGACTTCGAGCACTGCAAGCGGTGCGGTGCTTGCGTGGAGGCTTGTCCGGTAGGCGCGATCGACCTAGATGATCAGGAGGAGACCGTCACCGTCGACGCCGGGTCGATGATAGTTGCCACCGGCTTCGACCTCATCGGGGACGAGGCACTACGCACCTACCACCCGGAGATGAGCAGCGTCGTGAACGCCCTCCAAGTGGAGAGACTCATAGAGAACGAGCTCACAGAGGGTAAGGTCCTGACGCGCAGGAACGGGGAGAGGGTCAAGTCCATTGCCTACGTTCTCTGCGCGGGGAGCCGAGACCCCCACCACGGTGTCGGCTACTGCAGCAGCATCTGCTGCGCCTACTCCGTCAAGCAGGCAATCCTCCTCAGGAAGTTCCTGCCATTCCTCAAGGTTTACATCTACTACACGGACATGCGAATGACGGGGCGCGGCTTCGAGGACTTCTACAGGGAAGCGCGGGAGAAGGGGGTACAGTTCATACACGCGAAGCCCGGAGGCGTAACGCCTCTTGATGACGGGAGGTTCGAGGTGATCGTCGAGGACCAGGACACTGGGCTGATGCTGAGGAACCAGGTGGACCTCGTTGTGCTAAGCTCCGCAATGGTGCCTTCGGCGGGGACGGGCGAGCTGGCTTCCCGCCTAGGGATAGCTCTCGGGGAGGACCTCTTCGTAGCGCCGAAACACGTGAAGCTCGACCCCATCTCCACGCTGCGAGAGGGCGTCTTTGCAGTCGGCGTCGCCACTGGGACAAAGGACATACACGACTCAGTCATCGATGCGAGAGCCGCGGCGAGTCACGTCTACAACTTCGTGGGGGACGGGACGGCGAGGCTGAGCCCCGCGAAACCCGTCCACGAGGGTGAGTGTGACCTCTGCGGCGCTTGCACGGGCGCCTGCGTCAAGGGAGCGTTAACTATGGGCGGCAAGGGCCCGATACTCGACCCCGTGAGCTGCAACGGCTGCGGCGCCTGTATCCCCGTGTGCACGAAGGGCTCCCTTAGAATACCGAACAACTCGGGGGACGCTCTGCTCGAGGAGGCAAAGGGTCTCCTCTCGGGAACCGAGGGCGACGTTGCCATCCTCGGCTTCTTCGACGACAACATCAGCTACACTGCCGCTGACAACGTGGGAACAGCGAGGCTCCATTACCCGACGAACGTCAGGATAGTGAGGATGCCCTCGACTGCGCTCCTGAGCAAGGAGACGATCCTCAAGGCGATGGGCCTTGGCGCCGACGGTGTACTCATCTGCGAGGTTGAGGAGAGTCACGAGGCCGAGTTGGCTGCGAAGCTCGTATCCGACGTATCAGAGACCCTGAAGGGCTTCGGCATAGAGCCGGAGCGGATACGCCTCCAGCCGATGGTGCTCCCCATCTTCAAGATGCTCCCAAAGTTCGTCTCAGACTTCACTGAGCAGGTGAAGAAGATGGGTAAGCTGACGGCGGAGAAGCGAAAGCTGTTGCTGAAATGAATGTATTAATCCCCGTCTTAAGGGCTAGGCGGGGCCCTTTCCTGTCAGAAGCTCTATGATCTTGTCGGGTTCCCCGTCGATCTCCACCTCAATGGGGCCGAGGGGGGACTTGCTCGCATGGTAGATGCTGACGTGGTTCGCATAGGCCGCCTGCCTGTTGATGTGGAAGGTGACCTTCGCGTTCTTCGCCGCCCACCTGCTGAGCATGGCTCTTGTCGCGTCCCTTATTCTGTCGCTGGCTATCCTCTGCCTCAGTTGGCGGAGCGAGTCGATGCCCGTGGCCTCGAATCCGAGGTATGTGGTGCCGTGCTCCTTGCTCCTCTGGGGCTTAACGTCGCCGAAAAGGTTCGTGATCGCTTTCTCCAGCTTCTCCGGATCCTCGGTGGCGTTGAGGTGAGCCTTGACGATGACCTTGACTTCAGCCATTCTTTATCTGCTCCATGATCTCATCGAAGGCGGGCATTAAGCTGTTTATGCCGTCATCGTTCTTGATCATGTAGTCGCTCGAGGCGATGGCGTCACCGATGCCGAAGCCGAGCTCGCGGCGCTCCCTCTCCTTGAACTCCTCCCACGTATTTGGGTCGTCGCTGCGGCCGCGACGGGTGAGCCTCTTGTACCTGCTAAGTGGGCTAGCCCAGAGGGCGATGAGGACAACGTCAAAGTCGTCCTTGAAGGCGTCTACTTCGGCGAGGCTTCTGATGCCGTCGACGACGGTGAGGCCGTCGGGTCCCTTCTTGAGCATCTCCACGCAGCGGCGGGCGACGGCGTCTGGACCACCCTTGCGTATCTCTTCAGCGAGGTGCCCTATGTTCTCGGGGGTCGGGTCAAGTGCCTGTTGCCTCGCGAGGTCCCTTATGACGTCGCCCATGGTTATGACGCGTAGCCCGGATTCGCGTATGATCCCAGAAAGGGTCGTCTTCCCGGAGCCGGCCATCCCCGTCAGGAGAATGAGTCGTCTCCGGGCCATGTGTTAGCCCATCCTCTCAAGACCATTACTTCGCGTCTTGATGAAGACGTTCCTGAGTCCCGTCCGCAGGGCTACTCGGGCGAGGCTCGTCATTGCGTCCCTCGTAGGAGGTTTCTCCTGTTTAAGGGTTTGGCTCAGCACCTCGCCGAGGTTGTCGAACTGCTGGAGGTAGAATACGTCGCATCTTCCCTTGATTGATTCGGCGATGCTTCGAATGAAGGCGGGGTCGTCTGAGACTCCGGGGGCGACTGTTGTGCGGACCTCCATCTCGATGCCCAGCTCCTTGCTTAGGTCGAGGCAGTGGAGCACTGCCTCGACTGATGTTTCTCCGAGGTCGGGGCGACCGGTGACCCTACCGTAGTCGGTGGGGTTTATGGGTGCCTTCACGTCGAGGGCGACCCTGTCAATAAAACCGCTGCGTAGTATCCTGTCTATGTTTTCCTTGACGCTGCCGTTGCTGTCGAGCATCACCATGAGGCCGTGGCTTTTGGCGAGCTTCGCGGCCTCGATTACGCCCTCTGGCTGGAGTGCAGGTTCACCACCGGTGAAAACGACTGTGTCATTGATGAACTTGTTCGCCTCGAAGCGCTCCCGGAGGAGGTCGAGGTCAATCTCCCGCCCCGAGTCGAGTGGTATGAGGCCCGAGTTCTGGCAATAGGGACACCTGTAGTTGCAGCCCGCGCAGAAGACTATGAGGCTCACATTGCCGTACCAGTCGACGGTGGACATGTCAATGATGCCGCCGACCCTCAGCCTCGCCTCTGGGCTCAAACAGATCAACTGATTGATGTAGGCTCCGATTTAAAGGGGTTGGGCCCATCTGGCTTCGTTGGGCCTGTTCCTCCGACGATGCTTATGTGGCTAAAGTCCTCGCCTACGCTGCCGTGCCAGTGGCTCTCACCGGCTGGGATGAAGAAGGCCATCCCGGGCTCGGCTGTGTACTCCGTCTCCCTGCTAGCTACCTTGCCCCTGCCGGCGAGTACCCAGAGGCACTGATCGTGCTGGTGGGTATGCCAGGTGTTCCTGACCCCCGCGGGGAATGACACCAGGCTAACGTTGAGGTCTGCTGCCCCTGTCTCCTTGCCGAAGACCCTCTGGATCGTCACCTCGCCCGTGAATATTCCACCCGATGTGGGCTCCGCCGCCACCTGGCCAAGCTTCCTGATCTGCATGTGTATCGGTTGATTATTCACCGGTGACTAAATCAATTTAACTAGCGTTTTCCTTGGGAATAAAAATCGAGAATATTAGTCAGTAAAACAGGGTTTAGGTTAAGGTAACATACAGATAAGAATTCCACTATCGCAAAAAGCGAGAGATTACTGAACATCAAAGCCATAAAAATGGGTTCCCTGATGCTTTACTTTTTAGGGTTAAAGAAAGAACCTCATTGATTAAAAAAAGCAATACCCGTGTAGGGCTGATTACCCTTTAAATACCAGACGACGCCCGCAATCACAGCTGCAGGTAAAAGGAATAGAAGAGTGCGCGTAAAAAAGGGGTGTAGAGGTTCTTTAACTGCCCTTCCCGATGTAACATTGAAGGAGCAGATGAACTAATGAAAATCAAAGAGGCGAAGAAGGGTTACAGACTATTTACTGAATCCGAGAAGCGGGACAATAAACTACAAGATGCATTGAAGGACATTCGCGGGACTAAGAAGCATTACCCATCACGGGATATGTAAGTTTACACCCATGCAGGGTTTATAATATATAAAACTAAATTATCCGTTTGTATTTATTTTATAAAAAATATAATCCGGGTAATTGGCTTGCACGCGCGTATCTAGTGCAGGAGCCGGTGTTTCCAAATCAATTTAGCGGCGGAGAGGGTCTCAAAAAAATCTTAGACGAATACGCTCATGACTATGATACCGGCGACGACCATGATCATGCCGATGAGCTTCGGCGTGCTGAGGCCCTCCTTTAGGACGACGTATGCGAATAGGGCGACTAGGATTGCGTTCCCAGCCGAGATCGCTGTGGCTGGACCCGCGGGACCGATGGCGACGGCCTTCTTTATGAAGAACATGCCAGCCGCGAGGCAGACCCCTGCTACGATTGGGACCACAAGCAGGAGCGAGGATGTCCCCAAGAGGTTCGTCGTGAAGGAGCCCGTCGAGTAGTAGTAGGCGAAGAAAATGAGGCCAAAGATGCCTACGCTGAGCCAGAGTATCTGGGAGGCGAAGATGCTGTCCATGTTCTCATGTGCCGCGAACTTGAGAAGTGAGTTTGTGACGCCGAACATGGCCATGGTCCCGAGGGCGTAACCCCACCAGGGTATAGTGCTGAGTTCCATATCCATCAGGGACCCTACTGCCCTTATATACACGATTCGGCGGTAATGACCAGGCTTTACTCCCCCTAATCAATAAAGGTTGGCGGTATCGATGAGGTCGGAATCGGGGCAATTCTCCCGGTGATCGGTCCTCCAATGGGAGCAAGGATTTAACTCTCCCCTACGTTGGTTGGATAATGGGCCGACTCGGAGCCGGTGATGTTGTGGCGGGTAAACAGATTGAGCTTACGGAGGACGATCTACTCTTCCTCGACACCCTCCATGGGTGCGGCTTCGACCACGTCTCCGAGGGGAACCTAAAGGGTAAACTCCAGGAGCACGGCATGGGGGAGTCCACGTACAACGCCGTGAGGAGGAAGCTCTTATTTGCCCGGTTCATAGGTTCGGTCTACGGGAATCTCACCCTTGAGAAGAAGGACTACCGGCCGGTAGAAATCGATGCTGATGAAGAGACCACATAGAAGGCAGGTCACCAGAGGTCAGTATATTCACTATTTTTCAGGTCTATGCCCTCTTCTCAGCTTCGCTGTCGAGTCGCCTGATTAGGCGCTTGAGCCTCTCCTTGTCTTCCCTCGTCGCCTTGAACTCGGCGGAGTGGGGGCAGACGGTGTCGTAGATGAACTTGTGGGCGTCGAGGTCATATACGAGTGGGTATATCCTGCAGCCCTCGGGGTGCCCCTCGTAGACGATGCACATCCCCTCCCTCAAGAAGAAGCATGCCTTCTTCACGTTCCTGAGTCGGGTCTCCCCCTCGGCCTCGACGGTGAAGTCGGCGCGCTCGAAGCCGAGCTTCTCTATCCTCTTCAGGTCGTCCTCGGTCAGGGGCATCTCCGTCTCCAGGCAGCAGGCAACGCATCGGTGACGCAGGCAGGGAGAGCCATCGGATAACGCCACAGAGCCTACTTCCCCCATTTTGGATAGCACCAGAAGAGACTCCTCCTCCCCTGTTATGAACCTGTGCCCAAAAAAGGGGAAGGGGGGGACCCCCAGACAAACAAAAATAGGGCCCCAATTCCGAAAGGGTCTCGGAAACAACGCCGTTCGGGCTCGAATATGTATCAAAATGGGCATTTAACACACCATATCGACACACTTATACAGATTCACCAAGAAGATGGAGTCATGCCCCACAGCTACTGGTCGAAGCAGCCCAAGCCCACCGAGATTAGGCGGAGAATCGAGGGCTTCGGCAGCTGGATCGAGGTCGACCTCGACGCCGTCTCGAACAACCTCGTCGAGATTCGGAGGCACACAAGTGCCGAGGTCATGCCGTGCGTCAAGAACAATGCCTATGGCCATGGCCTCCTCCCCCTCGCGGCCCACTTCGAGGACAACGGCGTCAAGCGCGTCCTCGTCGCCAAGACGCGAGAGGCGATTCAGATCAGGGAGAACACCGGCCTCAGGGCCGTCAACATGGACCCCCTCTGGACAGCGGAGCAGTACGAGGCGGCAGTCGCGAAGGGGGTGACGCAGGTCGTCTATATGATAGAGGCCGCGGAGAGGCTTAGTAGGGCAGCACTTAAACTCGGCAAGACCGCCGAGGTATTCGTCAAGGTGGACACCGGCCTCCGTCGCGTCGGCGTCTGGCACGAGGAAGCGCCCGACATCATCAAGAGGATCGTGGCATTCCCCCGTATCCACCTCGACGGCATCATGAGCACCCTGATGCAGAACTCTGAGCAGGATCGCCGGCAGATAGGGCGTTTCAAAGCAGTCGCGGATGAGATGCGATCCTCCGGCGTCGACCCAGGTCTTCTCAGCCTCGCCAGCACCGACGCTACCCTCAACAACCCTGCGGCTCACCTCGACCTCGTCCGCCCAGGCATGAGTCTCTATGGTGTCTACCCCGAGTCAAAGGATGTAGCTTCAGGCCCCAAGCTCAGGCAAGCACTCAGCTGGAAGGCGAGGATAGAATACGTGAAGATCATCAGCAGAGGAGACTCGGTCACCTACTGGGGCAAGTTCGTTGCCCCAGAGAACATGCCAGTCGGCACCGTCCATGTCGGCTTCTATGACGGCGTCCCCCGCGAGATGGCGAATAAGGCACGCATACTTGTCGACGGGCAATACCGAAGCAGCATTGGCTCCATAAGTCTCAACCACATCCTCCTCGACCTCCGCGGAGTCGATGCCAAGCAAGGCGACGTCGTTGAACTGATCGGGCGAACCGGGGAGAACACGCTCAGCAGGTTCGCCGAAACAGCCGGGTGGATGACCTACAGCGTCCTCAACCACCTCAACTCTCACACCCCCCGCGTCTACACGAGGGACGGCGAACCCGTGGCGCTTCTAGAAGAGTAGGCTAGCTGACCTTCTCAGCGGTGACTAGGATCCACCTGTGGTCGAATTTCACCTTATCACCTTCAACCCTCAAGTTGACACCAGCGGTCAACCCCGCTTCCGCGAGGGCCTTCATCACGAGGAGAAGGGGCTCCTCCCTCTCAGGCGCATTCGTTATCCTGATCCACTCCCTAAACTCCCTCTCGTTCACCCATCCCTCCTTCGAGACGACCTTCAACTTCTCAGAGTTCAGTAAACCTTCCAGTTCTAGCTCTATGAGGACCCTGACGTGGCTCGGGTCGCGTAGGATCTCAAGCGCGTTGTGAAGCTCAGCTTCGACCTGTTTCTTCGATGTAACAATATCGGCGACCACCAGCAGCCCACCCTTTCTTGTGACTCGGGCCATCTCCTCAATGGCGCTCGTTGGAGATAGGAGGTGGTGGAGCATCAGCCGCGTGACGACAACATCAAAGTAACCGTCCGTGAAGGGTAGTTCCTCGGCCTGCCCAACCTCGAAGCGGACGTTCTTTAGCCCGAGCCAGTCACTCCTCTTCTTCGCCTGAGCGATCATCTCAGGTGTCAAGTCGAGGGCCACGACCTCATCGACTAAGGGCGCGAGGGCGACAGTAAGTATGCCGGGGCCGCAGCCGACGTCGAGGATCTTGATCATCCGACCGTTGCGTAAGACCGCAGCGCTGATCCTGTTGATGACATCGGCGTCTGTGAATATCTTCGCCTCCTGCATCGCCCTCGACTGGCGCGTGAACTCCTCTTTCGTCACCTTTTCGTGTCGGGCTCCGCCGCTGCTTCCCATCTCGATCCCTCTATACTACTCTCACCGAATATTTCAACCGCAGCAACCGAAACGGACACATTCATAACCCTAAAGACGCCACATAAAACGAAATGGAGAAGACAATCACCACCCGACTCCTCTACCAGGGCAGGAGCTTCAGCTTCAAGACCGACGAGGTCGAGCTACCGAACGGCAAGAAGACCACCAGGGACATCGTGGACCACCCGGGAGCCGTCGCCATCGTCCCAGTTCTCGACGACGGGCGAATAGTCCTCGTCAGGCAGTACCGATACGCCACAGGCAAGGATCTGCTAGAGATACCCGCCGGCACCCTAGAGAGTGGCGAAGCCCCCGACACGTGCGCGAGGAGGGAGCTGAAGGAGGAGACCGGCTACACAACCGGCTCCATGAAGAAGATTCTCTCCATGTACATGGCACCCGGCTACAGCAACGAGGTCATCCACCTATACCTCGCCACGGAGCTCAAGGCGGGGGAGCAGGGCACCGAGGAGGACGAGAGCATAACCCTAGAGCCATATGGTCCAGACGAGCTGCTCGGGATGATGGAGAAGAACGTGATCGAGGACGCGAAGACGATCGCTGGCGTCCTCAGCTACCTGACTCGGAGCTAGGCTTGTCGAACGTCCTGTAGATGAGGAGCGTCACGCCGAGCAGGGCAACGGCGACGACGGCGTTCGACCAGAAGGCGAAGACCACACCGTACCCATCCGTGAGCCACCCGAGCACTGCCGCGGCGACGGAGCCGAGGCCGAAGCTGAAGAAGAACATGACCCCGTAGCTCAGCCCCATCAGGTGCCTGGGGGTTACCCTGCTGACGAGGTTCGTCATAGACGGCTGGTGGGCGAAGACCGCGACGCCGTAGATGAATGTGAATGCGATCACAACTGGATAGCTGGTCGGGACAAGGAGCAGCACCAGCAAGCTTACAAATACGCCAACTACGGCGCCCAGCAGAATCTTCGTCGGCCCAACCTTGTCCGAACCCCTGCCACCGATTAGCTGCCCCGCCACGCCGAAGAGGAGAATCATGGAGCTACCGATCGCCGCGAACTCACCCGTGTACCCCTGCCCGAGCCTCAGGAACGTGGGGAAAAACACCTCGACGCCTCTGAAGATGAAGCCGATGAGTGCGTTGAAGAGCAGGATCTGCCAGAAGTGGGGGATCCTCAGGAACTCGCTGAGGGCGATCTTCCTCTCGCCCGTCGGGGCGTCCTCGTCGATGACGATCCGGTCCATGAGGTACGCGGTCCCGATGCTGAGTAGGCCGAAGAAGATGAAGCTGGCGCGCCAGTCGATGGCGACGCCGAGGAGAAAAGCGACGGTTGGCGTCAGGACCTGCCCCGCGTTCCCCGCAGCGTTGTGTATCCCCATGGCGCTCCCTACCTTGCTGGGGAACGCCTGAGCGATGAGTTTGTTCGCCGTCGGGTGGTAGAAGCTCGCCCAGATGGCCATCAGGAACATCGCAGCGGAGAAGGTATAGATCTCCCTACAGACGAGGAAGAGAAGACTTGAGACCCCTGCTAATCCTATGCTTATCCTCGCGACCTTGACGCTTCCGATCATATCCGAGAGCGGCCCACCAGCCAGCGCCCCGATGCCGTAGATGAAGTAGGTGGCCGTCGCGACCAGCCCAAGGGTCTGGAAGCTAACCCCGAGACCCTGCGCTATGTTCCCGAGGAGCGGCGGGAGCACAAGGAAGAGGCTGTGATTAAGTGAGTGGGCGGCGCCGAGTATGCCGAAGGTCACGAGGTTCCTATTCATAAAGACGGTAGCCGACCCCATCAGATAATAAACTTGCGGGGAGCCCATCCCAACGCTCAACCGACTCGTACGAAAAAAATCGTTATACACAGTAGCACGGTACAAGCCACCCCTGCTGAGGAAAACCCATATCCACCCCCCACAACTCTACACATCCGAGTGAACCACTTGAACCAGGAGGAGTCGCTGATAAGGAGGAGAAAGGAGCTCCTCAAGGAGGTAGAGCGCAGGGGATTCGAGACCATAGTCCTACTAAACGAGGTGGTGAACCAGAATCCGGGCAACTTCGTCTACCTCTGCCCCGACGGCATCGGGGACGAGCACCAGAGCCTCGTCCTCGGCGTCAACGGGGACGTCACCCTTGTCTGCCCACACTGGGGGGCGAAAGCAGCAGAGGAGAGTGGCAAGTACACTAAGGTCGTTGCCGTGAGGCAGGAGAAGGGCCACCACATGAGAGGCACGCAGGTCGCCCTAACCGGCCACAACCCCGACCGCGTCAGCTTCGACCTCAGCACTATGAGCAGCCAGTTCGCCTACGCTCTAGCCGATACCCTCCACATTAAGATCGACCCAAAGAGGGACTTGAGCGACCACATCTTCACCATGCGCAGCGTCAAGGACGCGTACGAGGTCAGCGAGATCAGGCGCGCGATCAACATCACCGAGAACGCCGTCTACGAGCTCATCCAAGGCGCCGTTCCCGGGGCTGACAGTTGGAAGCTGAAGAAGCGCCTCGACGCCCGCCTCATAGAGCTCGGCGCCCTCGACCACAGCTTCGACTCCAGCCTTAGCTTTTGCAGGGGGCCGAAGAGGCCATACAGCGTCGTGAAGCACCGCGACCTCCTCAGCATCGATGTGGGCGTAAGGGTCGAGTCCGGGTACTGCAGCGACATGGGGCGCACGTGGCCCGTTACCCTCGACGCTGTGGCGAAGGACTTTCTAGACCGAGTCGTCAAGGTCCAGAGGGAGGGCATCAAGCACATCCGCGAGGGCGTCTCCGGCAACGAGGTCCTCAGGTACGCCAACACGCTACATGAGGAGATGGGCTTCGATCCCACCCCACGCAGCGGCCACCAGATCGGCCTCGACGTCCACGACTATACAATGCCCTTCGCATCCAATTTTGGCTCGATCGAGAACGATGCCCTCCCCCTCAAGGCGGGAATGACCCTCACCTACGAGCCCATCAGGATCGACTCGAAACTCGGGATGAGGAGCCACGTCGAGGACATAGTCCTCGTCACTAAGGGGGACCCTGTTGTCCTCAACCAGATGCCCTGGGACGTCGTCTTCTAGCCGGGTAACGGTTATCAGCCCCACCGCACCGCCTTATTGCAGGTGTACAGATTGCCAGTCGACGCAGTCATAAAGAACGGCACGCTCGTCCTGCCCTCCGGCCTCTGGGAGGGGAGCCTCATCATAGACGAGGGCAAGATAATCGGTATAATGAAGTCGGGTGAACCCAATGCGGACAGGGTCATAGATGCTTTGGGGAAGTACGTTCTACCCGGAATGGTGGACATGCACGTTCATCTCAGGGACCCGGGCAACCCGGAGAGGGAGAACTTCGAGTCCGGCACACGCGCTGCGGCAGCAGGCGGCGTAACCACCGTCATGGACATGCCCAACACGGTCCCGGCTACTGTCACCGTCAAGGCCTTCGAGGAGAAGAAGGCCATAGCCTCCAAGAAGTCACTCGTCGACTTCGGCCTAGTCGGAGGAGCCGGTGAGGTCCCCGAGGAGGAGCTACGCGGCCTCGCGAAGGCAGGAGCCGTCGCCTACAAGAGCTTCATGATAGCGCGCTTCAAGGAGCTAGCCGCAGACGACTGGCAGCTACGGAAGAACTTCGAGATAATTGCCGATGAGGGCTTACCCTGCCTCATCCATGCAGAGAACCAGGTGATAGTCGACAGAGGTACGGCTGAAGCGAAGAGGCTCGGGCGAGTCGATCCTATGGCACACGGTGAGTTTCGTCCACCGATCGCTGAAGCGGAGGCTGCGAGCCGTGCACTCATGTTCGCAGAGGAGGCTGGGATGCACCTCCACGTTTGCCATATTACGGCTGCGATGGTTGTCGACGTCTTAGAGGAGGCGCAGATGAGGGGAGTCGACGCTACGGGCGAGACCTCGACCAACTATCTCCTCATGAACGAGGAGACTATGAAGGAGAGGGGCCCATACGCGAAGGTCGACCCACCGCTCAGGACGGAGGCCGACCAGGCCCGCCTCTGGGACGCGCTCAACGATGGCGTCATCGACGTTCTCGCAAGCGACCACGCTCCATACACGAGGGAGGAGAAGGAGAAGGGGTGGAAGGACATCTTCGACGCCCCCAGCGGAGGCGTCGTCATAGAGACCACCCTCCCTCTGATGCTCAACGCAGTCAACGACGGCAGGGTCGGGCTCGAGCGCCTCGTCGAGGTCTTCAGCACAAACCCGGCGATGATCGATGGCGTGTACCCGAAGAAGGGGGCGCTCAACATCGGTGCCGACGCAGACGTCGTCGTAGTTGACATGGAGAAGCCCTTCAAGATCAGGGGTGAGGACCTGAAGACTATCCAGAAGATCACCCCATATGAGGGCATAGAGGGTGTAGGTGTACCGGTGCTTACGATGCTTCGCGGCTCCGTCATCTACGAGGACAGGCAGGTCATCGGTAAGGCAGGCTACGGAAAGTGGCTCCGCCCAGTCGAGGAGTTCTAACCTACTTTTCACGCTTCCAAAAAATGTGCTAATAGAATACTTTTTGCACATATCGAGGAGAATGGCGCTCTATAATCGCTCCTTTTTAGCAAAGGTGTGCTATTTCAAGGTATTAGTGTTACCCCCCTCCCCATTTTATTAGTTCTTTTGGGCGGTTTCCTTGAGGGCCTTCTCGCGCGTCTGCTGGAGCGTTCTGTTGGCGAGTTGGGATATTGCCCCGTCTATCTGGAACCGGGGTAGCTCACGGTACTTCGGGTGCTTGAGCACGCGTAGACCAGTTATCTTGTAAGGACGGTCTGGATGTTCTCCATCGGTTTCGCAGCCCCACTTGTGCTTGTTGTGCTCGATGAGGACAACGCCGCTTGGCACCTCGGACGGGGCGAGTAGACTCAGGGGTGAGGTAGTTGTAGTTACACCCGCTACAGGCGAAGCCGGTCCGGAAGTCGCCGCGGCTCACCTTTACTTCGATGCCCCGTAGAACGCACTCCCCCGCCTCTGCCCCCGTGAGGGATGCTGGGTCGAATTTGTCTGACGCCTCTCCTTTCCCGTTTCCTGAGTTGAATCTGAGCCCCACACCACTGCATCTATCACTGTCTTGTTATCCAGTTCAGTGTAGCGGCTGAGCCCCACCTAGCTAAGCGGCACCTCGGTGTCGGCGAGGAAGCAGTCCTGGTTCAGAAGCCAGTGGACGGCGACGCTCTTAAGATGCTTGTGCTCGGGGGATTCCATGGGCGATCAGGGATGCCCAGTGCTTCCCCCGCGTATTTAAGCGGAGTCTAGCATACGCGGGTGGTGACGCGTGAAAGTGGCTGTAGGCGGGAAAATTTCTTCCCTCCCTATGATGCATCAATTCTGATTGACATGGGCTCCCTACGATTCGTGAAGGATGAGGTCACCGCTGAGAGCGGTATGGTGACTGCATCCACCCCCCAATCCGCCGAGGCAGGGCTCAAGATACTGAAGGCCGGTGGCAACGCCTTCGACGCTGGCGTAGCCGTAGGCTTCTGCAACACTGTGCTCGAACCTTATCTCGCGGGACTCGGAGGTTTAGGCTTCATGGTCGCCTACTCGGCTGAGGAAGGAAAGGTGATCTCCATCGACTTCAACACGAGGGCGCCGAGGGCAGCCTCCCCCGACATGTTCAAGGTCGTCGGCGACGCCGCAGCGGGGGGAACCAAGATATTCGAGGTCGAGGGAAACGAGAATAGCGTCGGGGGTAAGGCCCTGACCATCCCCGCGACCTGCGCCGGTTTCCTTAAGGCACACGAACTCTACGGCACCCTCCCACTCACGGAGGTCGTCGAGCCCGCATACAGGCTTGCCTCGGAGGGCTTTACACTCGGGTGGGATCAGTCACTCGTCAACATGAGCCTCGCCCGGGAGAGCCAGAGGTGCCCAGCCATAGATGACGTCTGGCTTCCCGGTGGTTTCCCCGCTGCACCCGGGACCAGGATCGTGCAGCCAGACCTCGCTAAGCTCTTACGGAAGATAGGCGCACAGGGACGCGACGCCATATACACGGGTGAGGTAGCGGAGGCTGTCGAGGAAGTGGTCGCTTCCACAGGGGGTGTGATGACCGCTGAGGACCTAGCGGCGTACGAACCCATAGTCGGGCACCCAATCAAGATCAGCTACCGGGGCTTGGAGGTGGCAACCACCTCAACCCCTAGCGGCGGCGTAACAATATTGGAGACGATGAAGATTCTGGAGGGCTTCGACCTCGCCGGGTTTGGATACAACTCCTCAGAGTACATGCACGTCCTAGCCGAGGCTTCGCGCCACGCCTTCGCCGACAGGTACAGCCTACTCGGGGATTGGGAGCACGCCGATATCCCCCTCGCGGGGCTGCTCTCCGACTCTTACGCAGCCTACATCCACGGGCTCATCTCGGAGATGACGACATTCCGCAGAGATGCGGCGGAGCCATGGGTGAAATACCTCGGCACACCGATCCACGACCCGTGGCAACATGAGGGAAGGAAAATGCCAATGCTAAGAGGAGCGTCTTCACCAAACCCGCCTGGGGGAGAGACGAGTCACTTCAACGTTGTCGACGCCGAGGGGAACGCTGTTGCCTGCACTCACACGCCCGGCTTTCAGGCGGGCGTCGTCCCTGAAGGCACCGGTTTATACCTCACAGCCGCGATGGGGTGGTTCGTCCCTTCGCCCGGCTACCCTAATAGCGTCGCGCCCTGGAAGAGGCCTGTGATGAACATGGGCCCACTGATGATCCTAAAGGACGGTGTCCCTATAATCGTCGAGGGGGCGCCGGGGAGCCGCAGGATAATCGAGCGGAACCTGCAGGTTATCCTCAACATGATCGAGTTTGGGATGGGGCCACAGGACGCGGTCTCGGCACCGACCATCGACGCGAGCGGCCTCGACACCCTCGTCGACTCCCGCATACCACCGATCCCCGTTGAGGGCCTCCGCAAGCGTCTACACAACGTCAAGGTCGTCGATGAGGGGCCGGGCCTCAGCTACTTCGCAAGGCCATCCGCTATCCTGATAGGCGACGAGAACCTGAGGGCGGGTGTCGACCTCTTCCGCAGGTCTACGGCCCTCGGGTACTAGCCGGGAAGAGTCTATATCTTCCCAACCCACACCATCGCTGGATGGTTAAGCGGGCGATAGTTCAGATTGATGAGGAGAGGTGCACTGGCTGCGGCCAGTGCATCTCCAAATGCGCTGAGTGTGCGCTCAAGATTGTGAACGGTAAGGCTAGGCTCGTTAGTGATGTCTATTGCGATGGACTCGGCGCCTGTCTCGGAACTTGCCCGCAGGGTGCCATAAAGGTCACTCAGCGCGAGGCACCTGCATTTGACGAAGAAGCGACCAAGGAATATCAGCGCACACAGAGGCGCCCATCCAAGCTCCGGAACTGGCCCGTTCAGCTCAACCTCATCAACCCTAAGGCCCTCTTCTTCAAAGGCGCGGATCTCCTGATCATGTCGGACTGCGTCCCAGTCGTCAGCCCCGACTGGCAGGGTACGCTCCTCAAGGGGCAGGTCGTACTTGTCGGTTGTCCAAAGTTCGACGACGTCAACGCCTACGTCGAAAAACTCACCCAGATTTTCAGGGATAACGACGTGAAGCGGGTCACGGTTGTCAACATTGAGGTTCCATGCTGCCATGGCCTTGTGGGGATCGTCATTAAGGCGATGGAGGACGCCGGGAAGAAGATCCCCGTCGAGCAGCTCGTACTTAGCGTCGAGGGCGAACTACTCTAATTTCTATGTAGCTTGCGTTTTCAGCTACTTTTTAAACATTGAACCCACTATTGCGTCGTGTATATATTCCAATTCAATTCGAATTGGTACCTACTTCTAGCGGCGTTCCTTATGGGCTGGCTGTTCATTATGTTATTCCGGAAAAAGCAGTTTGACCGAAGGGAAGTAAAGCAGCAAATCCTCCTGGGCATACTTGGCTCGATTGCACTCGTCTGCATGGAGATGTTCGCCGTGACAACAAATCTCTGGAATTACACCCCAGATAACTGGCCGGTGATACTTTGGCCCACCTATTTCGTCGCTATCCTATTTGGGTACCAGCTGCTCAGGTATGTCGAAAAAATGGTTTAGCAAGCAGTTTGGTTTTAGGCTAAAGTCTTTTCCCGCTCCGCGCCTCAATGGGTAATCAGCTTCTGGAGGAATAGGAGACGAAGATTACAGACATCAAGACCTACCCGATGTGGATACCTCTCAGGGAGACGGAGCCCCTCTCCGCCTACCCGAAGAGGCGGAGCGTGCACATGCTCGTCGAGGTCACGACAGACGAGGGCATTAAGGGCTATGGGGAGGCAATCCCCTACACATACGGTGCCGTCGGCGGCTACATAGAGCAGCAGCTTAAGCCCTTGCTCGTCGGGGAGGACCCGATGCAGGTTGAGAGGCTCTGGAACAAGATGTTCCACATCAGCTTCGGTCACGGCATTAAGGGAATAAGCATACAGGCTCTTAGCAGCATCGAGATCGCCCTATGGGATATCATAGGCAAGGCGAGGAAGCTCCCCGTCTACGAGATGATAGGCGGCTTATGCAAGCCAAAGGTCAAGGCATACGCCAGCCTAATGGAGTACAAGAAGCCCGAAGAGGTCGCCAAGGTCAGCAGGCGCTGGGTCGAGGAAGGCTACAAGGGCATAAAGATCCATCAGGGCAAGGACGATGGAGTCTCCTGTACAAAGGCAGTTCGAGATGCTGTTGGCGACGACATCGATGTGATGCTCGACGTGAACGGTGCCTGGACGCCTGGGCAGGCTCTGAAGGCGGTCCGCCAGCTCGAACGCTACGACCTGACGTGGCTCGAGGAACCCATCTGGCCCGTCGACGACTACGACGGCCTCGCGTGGCTCCGTACGAAGACAGACATCCCCATAGCGGGCGGGGAAAACGAGTACACACACTATGGCTTCAAGGACATCGTCGAGAAGCACCCCTACGACCTCCTCCAGCCTGACGTGATAATGACGGGGGGCATCACTGCGTGCAGGAAGATATTTGCCCTCGCGGAGGCGTGGAACCTCGATCTCGCGACCCACAGCTTCTTCTTCGGCCCAGGCATACCCGCGAGCGTCCACCTCAGCCTTAGCAACAACCGCAGCGAGTGGGTCGAGATAAACGCCGTCCCACTCGAGTCCTACTTCATAGACCCCGCCTACCGCCCCGACAAGGGCTACCTCACGGCTCCGAATAAGCCAGGGCTCGGCTTCGAGGTCAACTGGGACGTCGTCAAGAAGTACGCCATAAAGTAGACGTGCCTCCTCTTTTAGGCGAATATATCAAACCCATATTTCCCATCCTCTCACCAGCAGCAGTCATACAGCTGGTTCTCTATTACGATCGGTTCCCCAGAAAGCCCACAACTTCAGTCGTGGGATGAATGGGGATAGCTGAAAGTAGTAAAACTGGGTTTCAAATACCCGCCAAACCCAATAACAATCAATGAACCTCTCCTACAAGTACCGCCTACAGCCCACACCGGCGCAGAAGCGGATACTTGAGGAGCAGCTGAATCTATGCAGATCCACCTACAACACCCTCCTAAAACACTGCTACGATGAGAGAAAGGCGGGGAGAGGAACACCCACTCACAAGTCCCTAACCTATCTACTACCAGAATTGAAGGCTAGGACACCTAGGTGGGAGAGGGTGTTCAGCCAGGTTCTGCAGAACATCGCTAAAAGAGTAAGGTATGGTTTCGAGAACTACTGGGCTAGGAGAAGGGCTGGGCTGAAAGCCGACACTCCACACTTCAGGCGGGCTAGGGACTACAGCAGCTTAACCTATCCACAGTTTGGATTCAAACTTGATGGCTCAACTCTGAGGCTCAGCAAGATCGGAGACCTGAGGCTAAAGCTGCATCGACCGGTTGAGGGTAGGGTTAAGACTCTGACGATAAGCCGCAGCCCATCTGAGAAGTGGTACGCGGTCTTCTCCTGTGTGGTTGATTTGAAGCCAATTGAAGGTAGGCTCCCCACAGTGGGTGTCGATTTAGGGCTAAGCAGCCTGGTGGCCCTATCAGATTGGACTCTCATCGAGGCTCCGAAGAATTATAGGATGTCGGAGGATAAGTTGAGGAAGCTGCATCGCCGCGTCAGCAAGCGATGTGTGGGCTCTAACAATAGGGGGAAGGCTAAGCTTCAACTGGCGAGACAGTATGAGAGGGTGTCGAATCAGAGGAGGGACTTCGCGTACAAAGCCGCGAGGAGCATCGTGAATAGGTATGAGAAGATAGTCCTCGAAGACCTGAAGATCTGTAATATGGTGAGGAACAGCCATCTGAGCAAGAGCATCGGTGACGCTGGTTGGGG
>JADGNG010000025.1 GCA_017883585.1 Candidatus Bathyarchaeota archaeon | reverse complement strand
TTGTTCATGATTGCGATGGAGTCGAGTCCTTCCCCGTAGGTATTCTTACCCTGCCCGGGGACGTTGACGGGCATCTCGGAGACTAGCTTTACGAGCTCACTGAAGGGGCCCGAATAGCCAGCGAGCTTTTTCCAACCTGCCCAGTAGCTGTGGAAGTCCCGCATGACGGCGCGTGTCCTATCCGTCTTTATACTTGAGTCGCCGAAGACGACGGCCTTAACGAGGTCGGGGCGTTTCGCCGCGACCATTAGGGCCACCATCCCGCCCATCGAGGAGCCGAAGATGACGACGGGCTCACGCACGCACCCATCAATAAAGGAGATGGCGTCCTCGATGTGGTCCCTGTACCTGTATGGGGGAGTCCTGCTGGAGCGCCCGTGCCCCCTAAAGTCAAGGGCATAAGTGTGCCACCTCAACGCAAGGGACGGCATTATGGGCAGGTAGTACTGCCACCTGTCCGTCAGGCCGTGCGTCAGAACCATCGGGGGACCAGCCTCCGGCCCCTCAGCGTAGTTAAGCGTAGCCTTGCCGACCCGGTACTTCTTCTCGACAAGCATGGACATCGGCGGATAGGAGAGGGCAGGAGATTAAGAGACTTTCGTGGCTACAGCGTGGCCTCTAGTACCTGATAGCTGAATACTGTGTTGGCGCACCCATTCTTTATGAGGGGGACCGCCTGCGCGGGCAACCCCGCCCGCCTCGTCATATTGTTGGCGGGCATCAGCTCCTGCCCGCACGCGACGCCAACGATGCCCTCGAAGCCGCTTCTCTTAACGATACCTGGTATGCATGAGCCGCCAGGAACAACGAAGACGGAGTATCCCCTCTCCTCCCCCAGCTTGGATGCCATACTCACGAGGCAGTCCTCGGAGCAATGCTTGCAGTGGTAGGTCGGGACGGATGCTTCGAAGCTCGCCCCGCAGTTCCCGTCCATGTACTTCCTCGAGCAGTGAGGTAGGAAGAGTGCCCTCTTCTCCGTCTTGGCAAACTTCTCCCGCTGAGTTCTGTTCTGCATCTGGACGTCAACGAGATCCTCAATGATCATAAGGATGTTCTGTACGTCAAGCCCCGTCGCCTCGCTCAGCTTGAAAGTGGTGGCAAGCTCCCTCGCCCTCACCCCCAGCCTCTTGTGCAGCTGCCTCTCCTCCGAGACCCTGGCGAGTTCCCTGAAGAAGGACCGGGGGATACCCGACAGGTCGAAGTTGAAGTCATAAGGCATTTGAATAGGGCAGAGTGTTCCCCGCCCTTAAGACTACGCCTTCGCGGAGCGCTGTTTTAAACCGTCGAGGGACAAGCTCTACTTGATTGCTATGAGTAAAAGTCCTAAGACCGACTGGGAGAGGTTCGGCAGGGCCAGGAAGGCCGAGGCCGAATCAATAACGGAGCTAAACGCCTGGAGGAGGAACCCGCGTAGCTTCGACATAGCCAGCTACTACGGCCAGGTCCTCATCCACCGAGCCCACACCGTCATGCTCGCGGAACAGGGGATAATCACCTCCGAGGAGGCAAAGACAATACTAGTGGGTGTCAGGGCGGTGGAGAAGGCGGCGTCTGAGGACCCCTCCCTCGTCGGCTACATGTCAACGGAGACCGCCCTCATCAAGCGCGTCGGCGAGGTCGGGGGAAAGATGCACATCGGGAGGAGCCGAAACGACATGGGTCACGCCCAGCGCCGCATCTACCTAAGAGACCAGACGGAGAGGCTCATCGGCGCAGTCATCGAGTTCCAGAAAACGCTCATCGACAAGGCGGAGGAGAACGTAGACACCCTGATGCCCGGCTACACCCACATCAGGCAGGCACAGCCCGTAACACTCGCCCACTACATCCTCGCACACGTCGAAGCCGCCGCACGTACTGTTGAACGCCTCGAAGGCGTCTACTCTAGAGCGAACCTAAGCACAATGGGTGCCGCTGCCTTCGCTGGCACGAGCTGGGATGTGGACCGCGAAAGGGTGAAGGAGCTCCTCGGCTTCGACGCACTCCTCGAGAACACTACCGACGCCGTCGCCACGACCGACTACGCCATCGAACTCGCCTCCGCCATCGCCATACATATGACCCAGATCGGGCGCCTCGCCGAAGACCTCCAGATATGGAGCAGCGACGAGTACAACATGATCGACCTCGACGAGGCGTACGCAGGGACGAGCAGCATTATGCCCCAGAAGAAAAACCCACTAGAGTTCGAGTACATCAAGGGCTACTCAGCCGAGTCGATAGGCAACCTCGTCACAGCCGTCACCTCCGTCAAGGGGATATCGTACACGAACACCGTCGACCGCCTCCTCATCGAGCCGGTGGCCCTCGACACGGCGGTGGGGAGCACCAAGGTGATGGCAGGCGCAGTCGCCACCATCACGCCAAAGCGGGACGTGATGCTGAAGAACCTTAGGGGCGGCTTCACAACGGCAACCGACCTCGCCGACACCCTCGTCCGGAGCCACAGCCTCAGCTTCCGCCAGGCCCACGACATCATAGTTGAGGTGGTCGTGAAGGCCCTGGAGGAGGGGAAGATGGCTGAGGAGATTGGGCCGGAGATGGTCTCGGACGCCTCCGAGAAGGTGATCGAGAAGAAACTCCGAATCTCAACCGAGGAGCTGGCCTCGGCCCTCGACCTCAATAAGAACCTACTCGGGAGGAACACGATCGGTGGACCAGCCCCCGAGTCGGTGCTGAAAATGATCGCGAACAGAAGAAGTTCTGTGGAGGAACAAGGAAAGAGGCACGAGGAGAGGCTGAGGAAGGTGGGGAGAGCACTGGAGAAATTGGGGGCAGCCGAGGCCCGCATCGGCTTCTGAGTCTAGATTAGAGCAGCGTCTTGATCTTCATCAGGGCCTGGACCATGTCCTCGGGGCCGACGCCGGGCATCTCCGGCCTCTCGGAATCGTAGAAGCGCTTCACTGCGGTGCGGAGCGCCTCCTCTTCTAGGCGTTTCCCCCTGAGGGCGTCCTCGAGGTGGAAGACTGCCTCCTTGGGGATGGAGAAGAAGTCGCCGGTTATCCTCACGTCGAGTATCTCCTCGCCCTTCATCTCGGCCCTGACGCGTATGAGTTTGCCCGCCTTGTGGTCAACCTCGATCACCTTGACCTCGTGGGCGATCTTCACTGCCCTGCCTGGCTTGCGGGTCGAGTAGGGTGCCTCCATGTAGAGCCACTCGTGGCTCAGGTTGCGTGGCTTCGTCTCGGTTTCGTAGATGCGCCACTCCTCCGCAGTCGGTTCCGCCTTAGTCAGCTTTACGTCGAGCAGCTCTTGGAAGGCATTGGCGTAGATGCGCTTTACCTCCTCTCCGTCTGGTGGATTGGGCAACTCCCGCGTGAGGCTGCTCACCCAGTCACTCATGCTCTTCGCCATCTTATTTCTGAACTTCTCATCGGGTACACGGAGGACGCGCGCCATCATCTCGTAGTTCATGTCGAGGATGACGTTCCCCACCATGATGGATGTCGAGCCGTTCATGCTCGCGCCGTTGCCGCTGACCTTCTTGCCGTTGACGACTACGTCGTTTAGCGGCTTGAACTCCGCAGGGACACCGAGGCGCCTGTAGGTCTCGACCGTGATGGTAAGGAGCTTCTTGAACATGGCGTCTACTGCTGTCGGGTAAGCGTTCGTCTTCCTGGCCACTATCTGGTAGAAGACCTGACCGCCGTCGAGGAAGGTGGCTCCCCCGCCCTGGCTCCTCCTTATGATGGGTAGCCCCACACTGCGGCAGTAGTCTAGGTCTAGCTCCTTCTCGATGTCCTGATGGTAGCCGACGCAAGCGTAGGGAGCGCCGGGCTGGAGCATGATGAGGGTGTTTGGGCTTGACCCCTTCTCCACTGCCTCGGCGACGGACTCGTAGAAGGTCTGGGCTATGAGGGGCTCCGGGTGCCCCATGTCGATGAAGCGCCAGCTCTCTATGTTCTCAACCGCCTACTGCTTCGCCTTGGCGCGCTCTTCCTTGAGCCACGCTTCGAGGCCCAATGTATCCTTGCCGCTGATGAGCGTCTTGAGCTCCTCCTGGAGCTTCGAGGGCTTGATTATCGCCACCCAGCCCTTGCCGTATGGGTCGCTGTTGATGAGGTTCGGGGTCTTGAGGACATCCTCGTTTAGCTGGACGAGTTCCCCACTCACTGGAACCTTGAGGCTACCGACCCACTTTCCGGACTCGATGCTGCCAAGGGTCTTACCCATCTCAACGGGGGCGCCGGGGCGCTTCGTCTTGAGGCTTAGGAGCTTGCCCGCGGCCTTCTGGGCCCAGTCGTTGTAGCCTACGCGCACCTTGTCCCCCTCGACCTTGACCCACATGTGCTCGCGGTGGAAGTAGAGGTCGTCGG
>JADGNG010000024.1 GCA_017883585.1 Candidatus Bathyarchaeota archaeon | reverse complement strand
TGATAGATTTGCCTAGCGTCGCCGTCGTCAAGGGGAGCCGCGGACCCGAGCCGGTAAACAGGGCCCTCGACCTAGTGGACTACAAGAAGGCCATCGGGAAGTGGGACAAGGTCCTCGTTAAGGTTAACTTCATTTCGACTAAGAACTGGGAGACGGGAGCCACGACTGACCCAGTCGTCGTCGAGGCGATTGTGAACCGGCTCAGGGAGATACCCGTCGAGGTACTCATAGTCGAGTCAGACGCCACTATGACTAACGCGGACAAGGCCTGCGTCGCCAGCGGCATGAAGGAAATGTGCGACAGGGTCGGGGTCCGCTTCATAAACCTCCGCCACGAGAAGGACAGGGTCGAGATCAAGGTCCCAAACGCGATGACCCTCGAGACAATCACAGTCCCCCGCATCGTGACCGAAGCCGCCATTGTCAGCGCTGCGAAGCTGAAGACGCATATGCAGACCGGCGTCACCCTCGGGATGAAGAACATGTTCGGGCTCCTCCCGGATAAGTTCAAGGGGAAATACCACATGAGGGGCATGGACAAGGTCATAGTCGACATCAACACAGTACTCCGGCCCGCGTTGACGGTCATCGACGGCTTCGTCGGAATGGAGGGGAAGGGGCCGGTAAACGGCGACCCCGTCAAGATGGACACGATCATCGCTGGGGTGGACCCTGTTGCAACCGACGCCACGGCGACGAGGGTGATGGGCATCGACCCCCAGACCATCGAGCACATAAAGTGGGGGCACGAGAGGGGGCTCGGTGAGATGTACGACATCGAGGTCGTGGGCGACGGTATCGAGGCCGTTCAGCGCATCTTCTCGAGGATTTGACTAATACCCCGAAATTACGCCCACAATAGCCCCCATTCTCAAGTATTATATCGCCTATCGCCCAAGTCAGAGGCGATCCGACATGGACCTCACACTTCTAAAGAAGCTATCTAACGCCTACGGCCCACCGGGCTACGAGGACGAAGCGAGGGAGATTCTGAAGGCCGAGCTCGAGGGCTTCGCCGATGAGATGAGAGTCGACAGTCTCGGCAACATTCTCTTCACGCACAGGGGGGAGAAAGGCAGGCCACTGATCATGCTCGCCGCCCACACAGATGAGGTGGGCTTCCTAGTCAGACACATCGAGGACATGGGCTACCTCCGCCTACACAGCTGGGGCGTCGTCCCCAACTTACTCCCCGGACAGAGGCTCATCTTCCGAGGCAAGAAGGGGGACCTGAAAGGCGTGATCGGTACGAAGCCTCCACACATAATGAGCGAGGAGGAGAGGAAGAAACCGGTGGTCCTCGATGACCTCTTCGTCGACATCGGTACCTGCACACGTGAGGAGGCGGAGACGAGAGGCGCTTACGAGGGGATGACAGGTGTCTTCGATGTCGACTTCCTTGACCTAGGAGGTGGCTATGTCAGGGGTAAAGCCCTCGATGACCGCGCCGGCTGCTACGTCATGGCTGAGGTCTTCAAGTCCCTCAAGGGGTCGCCCTTCAGCGTCGTCGCTGTGGGAACGGTCCAGGAGGAGGTTGGTTTGAGGGGCAGCAGGACCGCTGCTTATCAGGTCGATCCGGACTACGGCCTTGCCATTGAGGGCACCTTCGCCGTCGACATGCCGGGGATGGCGCCTCACATGGTCCCCGCCTCCCTCAGGAAGGGACCCGTCGTGACTATCGCCGACGCGAGCGTTATCGCCCATCCCAAGGTGCTAAAGGCGATAACGGAGGCCGCCGAGGAACGCAAGATACCTTACCAGTTCAAGAAGATACCGAGCGGTGGAACAGACGCGGGCAGCATCCATCTAACTAAAGGGGGGGTACCAAGCGGCACAATAGCGGTCCCCTGCAGGTACATCCACGGCCCAGCATCGATCACCACGACGGAGGATATCGAGAACACCGTCAGGCTCGTCAAGGCGTTTATCGAGCGCATCTCCGCCTAGCCCCCGAACCAAGGATTATACGCAATGCTTCCCTTGCTTCAGACGGTGTAAGAAACTGAAGGCACTCATACGCGTCTATGGCCCACCCTACCTCGCGGCAATCGCCGCCCTCGAGCGCGTCGCTCTGGATAACCCCAAGATCTGCCTCATGAATCCGCTCCTCTACCATGCCGACCCCTACACCCAGACGGTCGATTGGATCTACAATTACTTCAAAGAACGCGGTAAGGTGACCTACGAGAGATGTGGCAAGATCCTCGCGAAGGGTGAAGACCTCGAGGGGTACGACTTCGTCTACGTGTGGATGGTAAAGCCGAACCGTGACTACGTGGACGACCTCATCAAACGTATCGACGAGGCCCTGAAGCCGATCGGCGTAATGTACACTATAACCTTTAGGGGTTAACCTGTTCCAGCTGTCATCTTCTCTGGTTTCCGCCTCATCTTCCCATAGAAGTAGACGATGTTGCAGATTGCGACGAGGACGATGAAGAGCAACGCGACGAGAGAGTACGTCTGATTGTTAGAAAACCCTAAGATGAAGCGAGTACTATAACCACGAATACGAAAAGGTAGATGAACCGCCTCTCGTCTCGCTCGCCTTATTCGACATTTCGACTCGAGCAAGGGCATGAAACCTTCCTTATACAGTTAATCCTTGAAGCCAGAAGCCCCTCCTTAAATCGCCGACCCCGAATACCTGTTAGACTGCAAATGTCCGGCATCGAGGCGGTGGGCATTAGCAAGCGCTTCGGGACCCTGACGGCACTTGATAAGCTGAGTTTCAGGGTGGAGCCCGGGGAGATATTTGGCCTACTCGGCCCGAATGGTTCCGGGAAGACGACGACCGTCAGGGTGCTATCCTGCCTCATCTCCCCGAGCGAGGGCTCCGCGAGCGTCGCCGGAATAGACATCGCTAAGGAGCCCCTCAGGGTCAGGGAAGCGGTCGGCGTGCTCACGGAGAACCCCGGCATCTACGAAAGACTAACCGCGTTGGAGAACATGGAGTTCTTCGCTGAGGCCTACGGGCTCAAGGACCAAGCCAAGAGGGCGGCACGCGTCAGGGAGCTACTCGAGTTCTTCGACCTCTGGGACCGCCGCAGTGACAAGGCGGGCACCTACTCCAGAGGAATGAGGCAGAAGCTCGCCATAGCGAAAGCCGTCGTCCACAGCCCGCAGGTCGTATTCCTCGACGAACCCTCATCCGGACTCGACCCGAAGGCGGCGAAGGACATCAGAGACCTGATGGAGAAGATGAGCCGCCAGGAGAGACACACAATAGTCCTCTGCACCCACAACCTCGAGGAGGCGGAGAGGCTCTGCAACCGTATCATGATAATCAGGAGAGGCGTGGCACTCGCAATCGGAAGCATAGGCGACCTGCAGAAGAAGCTACACGGAGCACCCGAGCTAGAGGTATCCCTTGAAGCTATCGACGAAACGCTCCTCGCCAAGGTGTCGAAGACGAAGGGCGTCAAAGCCGTTAGAGCCGAGGGACCCACATCACTCATCTTCGACCTCGACAAACCCGAGGCCGAGACACCCGACGTGGTTAAGGTACTGGTCCAAGCAGGGGGACGCGTCAAGTCGGTGAACATCCTGAAACCGACCCTAGAGGACGCATACCTTGAACTCACGAAGGAGGAGTCCCAATGAGGGCGGACAAGGTTCTACTAGTGTTCAGAAAGGACTGGCTGGAGATCAGAAGGAACTGGGAGATACTTGCGCCTATACTCATAGTCCCGCTCATCTTCTCGGTCTTCCTCCCCACAGTCATCATGCTCATCCCCGCCAGTTCGACAACGAACGGCGACTTGAGCGGCATACTGGGCATCCTCCCAACCAACGTGAGGGCGGAGATCGCCGGGTTCAACGAGCAGCAGACGGTCAGCTACCTCCTGCTGGGCTACATCTTCCTCCCCTTCTTCCTCATAATCCCCGCGATGGCAAGCAGCGTCATAGCCAGCGACAGCTTTGCGGGTGAGAAGGAGAGGAAGACGATCGAGGGCCTCCTCGCGACGCCGCTCAGCGACGCGGAACTGATGCTGGGGAAGATATTAGTCGCCTTCGTCCCTTCGATGATCGTAACGCTAGCCTCCTTCGCCACCTACACTGCTATCGTGGACTACCTGGGCTTCGGCCTCTTCGGCCGCCTCATACTCCCTACTGTCAACTGGGTGCTTGTGATCTTCCTTCTCTCACCGGCGGTTTCTGTGGCTGGGATCGCCCTCACCGTAATCGTGTCGGCGCGCGTGAAGGGGTTCAGGGAGGCGCAACAGCTTAGCGTCCTCATAATCCTGCCCATAATGGGGCTCGTAGTCGGGCAAGCGTTCGGCATCCTACTCCTCGTGCCGGCGGTGATCCTCATTCTCACAGCCGTCTTCGCCGCGCTCGACGTAGTAATCCTGAAGATAGGGCTCAGCATGTTCGAGAGGGAGGAGATACTCTCGAGGATCCACTAGGGTAAAACGATTAACCGACCGAAGCGATAATAATACAATCGGCGGAATCAAACCCATGAAACTTGAACTGACGAAGGAACCGGTCGCCAAGGCGGAGATGCTCATACGCAGTCCAGTCGGCGAAGTGTTCGAGGCATTCATCGACCCTGAGGTCACAACCAACTTCTGGTTCACTAAGGGCAGCGGGAGGCTGGAAGTCGGTGAAAAGGTCACTTGGAAGTGGGAGATGTACAACGTCTCCGCTGAGGTCGACGTGAAGGAGATCGAGAAAAACAAGCGGATACTGATCGAGTGGGCAGGTTACAGCGGCTCGACTAAAGTCGAGTGAGTCTTCACCCCCCATGGGGATAGCGCTACATTCGTTAGCGTCACCGAGAGTGGCTTCCACGGGGACGGCGACACGATCGTCAACTCAGCCCTCGGCTCGACGGGTGGTTTCACTTGGGTTCTATCGGGTCTGAAGGCGTGGCTAGAACACGGAATAAGGCTCAACCTCGTGGCCGACCGCTTTCCGAACGGAAAGTCAAAGTAAATCGTGAAACCAATCCAACCGATACGAAGTCGACACCAAAATCATTATCTTGACTTAAACTGGACTAATTAGTTAGTGTGGTGGGGTCGGGAGGATTTGAACCCCCGGCATTTGGGTTTCCGCTCCAAAAACTCGTCATCCCCTCTCGGGTCAGTCAAAGTCCTTCATGGATTTCTGGAGCCCAACGTCATACCTGTCTAGACCACGACCCCCGTGCAAATCGCATACCTAGTTTCACCTAATAAGTGTTACCGGGCTTAGAAAAACAAAATCAGTCGCATCCACAGTGAAATAAGCCGTTGTCTGTTCTTATATATTTAAAAGATCGGAAGAGAAACCACCAAAAGGTTTAAAATAAACACCCATAGCCATTGGTTTGGGTTACCGGCCATAGGGCGTGGGAACCACCCGAACCCATTCCGAACTCGGAAGTTAAACCACGCTCCGTTCGCGGTGGTAGTGTTGTCTTCGGCGACGCGAAGCCGGGGAAGCTGGTGGCCCGCCTTTTCTCCTTAAAAACAGGGTATTTGATTTAATGGACCACGCCTAGGCGGTGCAGTTCATCGCCGAGGACGTCCTTCGTCTTCTTGAGGTTGGTTTGTCTATCAACAAACTGGTCGCTGGAGATGAGACCCTTTCTGAAGTCCTGGTCTAGGCCTGCGAGCTGGGCGTCGATACTGGCTATGCGGGTCTTGAGCATGTCCGTGTAGTTGGCCTGTGTGGGTGCCGCCTCCTCACTGGGGGTCACGTCTGTAGCGATGACGCCGTCCTGTATCCTGAGTATGCGGCTTGCGGCCCGTGCGACGCGGGGGTCGTGGGTGACCATTATGATAGTCTTCCCCAGCTCCCTGTTCGCCTTTGCGAGGTAGTTGACGACTATGAGTGCGTTTTCGGTGTCGAGTTCACCTGTCGGCTCGTCGGCGAGGATGAGCGGCGGGTCGTTTGCGAGGGCTGCAGCGAGTGCTATACGCTGCTGCTCACCACCGCTGAGTTCGCCGGGCTTGTGGCTCATCCTCTCCTTAAGGCCAACGACGCCTATGAGTTCCTCGACACGTTGGCGGCGTGCGTCCTTCTTGACCCCGAGGGCCGCCATGGGTAGCTCAATGTTCTCGGCTGCGGTGAGGGTGGGGATGAGGTTCATGTTCTGGAAGACGTGGCCGACAGTCTTCCTCCTGAACTCGACGAGCTGGGAGGCGTTTAGCTGGGTTAAGTCGGAGCCCATGACGCCTATGTAACCTGCTGTCGCCCTGTCGAGGCCGCCGATGATGTTCAGGAAGGTGCTCTTTCCTGACCCCGACGGGCCTATTAGGGCGACCATCTCGCCGTTAGCGACGGTAACGCTTAGACCCCTGAGGGCCTGGACCTCCAGCTCCCCCGCCTTGTAGACCTTTATCAGGTTTCTTGCTTCAACTGCGTATTCGCTCATCATTCCACACCCTTAACGTTGGGCTTGTTCGTGATTCTTCTGACGACGATTATGATAGGAGCCACGGTGGCCGCAACGATTATCAGGTACAGCAATGCGAGCTGGAGCTGGGACATCAGCGGGAAGACGAGTCTCCACGCCGTGTAGGTTACGATGTACTTGTTCAGTAGCTGTACCTCGCCCATGAGGCTGACTATGCCGCTGCCTATGCCTAGCACCGTCGCGAGGGTTGCTAGTCCCACGTTCTCCACGGTGAGGCTTATGGCTAGCTGGCGGGAGTTGTATCCTCTTATCGACATTAGGTTGAGCTCCTTCGACCTGCTCCTTAGTAGCGTGTAGACTATTAGGGCCATGCCAATGGAGGAGACCGCGGAGGCGAAGATGACCCCGAGTTGGTTGACCTGCTGTGAGCCTCCTAGCAGCGGGGAGGCTTGTGTGTTTGCCACGACCTGGCTTGTGATGTCCACCCTCTGGATGTTGGGCCCCATCGCCTGTATCTGGGTGGCTATCGCCGGTGTGTCGGCCCCGGAGGCGAGCTTCATGACTATCCGTATGCTGCTGATCCAGCTGGGGTCCCAGTTGTCGGTGAATCCGAGTGGGACGTAGATCATAGGGTACTGGGGGACCCAGTTCGTGCCGAGGTCTCTACCGAAGAGTCCCACGATTTTCAGGGAGTAGACGTGTCTCTGAACCTCGAGGTTGAGGTAGCCTGTGCCGTCTGGGCTGAGCCCGAAGAAGGTCGCCCCTCCCTTATCCATCAGGATGTTGGCTCCCGTGAGTACACCGTACTTGTCGCGGAAGACGCTTCCCGGTGCCGCTAGTTGGGCGTATGAGCTCGGGTTCATAAACAAGTTATCGGGGTATACCGTCTTGTTCCACTGGTCGGTCTCTATGGCCCTGACTTGTACTGTCCCTGCGCTTGTGTCTCCGTTGAAGAGCACCTCGATTGCGGCGGATTCTATTCCGTTGACTCCCCTTATCCGCTGGGTAAGGTCTGTGATGGCCGCTTTGTCCCATAGCCCGTTAGTGGATGGCGGTATGTAGACGAGGGCCACCGCGTCTGCCCCCTGCTGCCCCGCGGCGTATCTCCCCGTGTAGTCGCTCGTTATGGCGACGTTGCCTATGACGACGAAGCTGTAGCTGATGACGAGAGCAACCATGAACGTGTATGAGCCTGCTCTTTTGAGGCTTCTCTTGCTGCTGAGGCTCGTGAACTTGGCGGCGTCCCCGGTGATCTTCGACGCCAGGTTTGATAGGACGTTCTGGAACTGCGGCGCATACATTAGGAAGAGCTTGGTGAAGCCCCAGAACAGTAAGATGGTCCAGATGTAGCCGAGTATGGAGTCCATCCCGTACCAGACGGAGTAGAGGAGGAAGGTGATGAATTCCCCTGAAGCGGGTTGGTAACTATCGACGCTAACGTTCAAGAGGAGCATGCCGAGCTTGTAGAGGCCGAGTAGAAGCGCGATCGTCGGAACGGCCCAGTCACCGAGTCCCTCCTCCTCCTCACGGTACTCGCTTAGCGCCTCGACTATCTCCATCTTCGTCGCCTTCCTCGCGGGGTTGTAAGCAGATAGGATGGCTAGCGCGAGGCTGAATATGATCGTAGCAGCGAGGGTGATTGGTGAAACGAACCTGAAGAGCATGGCGAAGGTGGCGCGGCTGACTATGAGTGGCATTACAACGGCGCCTATAACGACGCCTAGCACACCCGAGGCCACGCCTATGAGCAGGGACTCTGATAGGAGGGTCGTGAATATCTGGCGGTGACTCATGCCGCGTGTCAGTAGCAGCCCTATCTCCTTCCTCCTAAGGGCGAGGGCGACGTCAGATACCGTCATGCCCAGGTACCAAGCGGTGAAGAAGACAGGTATCGTCACGATTATCGTGTTGAGCTTTGTCTTCGAGGCGGTCGCAGCTACATCCTTCAGGGCAAGTTCCAGGTAGTTTATCGGAATGTACTGGTAGACGCCGCCCATACCGTTGATCTGCTCGCCGATGTTGTGGACCCTCGCCTCGGAGCCCGAGAAGTCCCACTCGTTGATGAGGGCTGTGCGGTCGAGCCTTATCGCGACGACGCTGTGAATTATGGTAGGGGTTCGGACGGGGTTCATCGCGAAGAGCTGGTTGATGATCTCCTTGTAGGTGTTCTCGGTGACTATGGCGACGTTGTACTGTGGTCTGCCTCCAAAGTTGTCGTAGCCTCCAAGGGCGAGGCTGACCCACTTGTTATAGTATGAGATCCCGTCGGTGTTGGAGACGAACATCGACCAGGTCTGGTCGTCCATTGTTATCGGTGAACCTACCTCCACGGGGAAATATAGGCGCTTGAAATTAGCCAACGCGCTAGTAGGTGTGTATGTGAGCATGCCGATGTCGATGATCTGACCCGTCGTGAACTTTGTCGCGTTCATCGAGCCTAGGTCGATGTAGATCTTGCCATCCTCGAACCCGCTTGGTGCGGTCACCCCCTTCGCTATCTCACCGGAGGGGGGAAGGGAGATGAGGGTGACGGGTATAGTCCCGTTTATCGTCGTGGAGTTAAGCTCGATAGAGTGCCGCACGAAGTGGTCGACGCCGTCAACGCCGTCGAGTGTCTTGAAGTAGGAGTTTATGTTAAAGATGTTGACCTTCGTCGTGTTCTTCTCGTAGATGTTAGTGTCCATAATGTCGAACTTCGTATTTTTCAGCATGTTGTCGAGGGCTGAGCCACTGACGGCGTCTGCGCCTTGGAGGATCCCAGAGAAGAGCGTCGCGGCTAGCACAACGCTAAGGAAGAGGGCAACAGTCAGTCCCCTTCCACGTGTTATCCTCTTAGACGCGTAGCTGAACATATCTGAAACCCGATGGTGGGGCGCCTAAAAGACTTTTGCAGAATCACGCCTCAATCGCTCCTGGATGGAATGCCCCCGTTTTTCCCCCCGGAAATCGGTTTAGACTAAGGTTTATAACCCTATTCAAGTCTTCAACAGCACTGATCGGTATGGTTCTCCTATTTGGTCAGATCCTGCAGACGCAGGGTACTGACCTGAACACGATTTTGCAGATGTTATACAGTTTCGCATTCATCATCTATCTCTTCTACGCTCAGAAGATTCAGACCCTCCAGATGCTTAGGCAGATCGAGGTCACCCTGAGGAAGGTTAAGACGGTCAAGGAGGAGGCTCGGAATCAGACCATCAAGACGTTCATTGAGATCGGTAAGCCCACTGGCGACATCGCGCCACGGGTTGACCGCTTCATAGACTTCTTCAGTATCGGTCTGGAGAGTATGGACCCCGCGGGCATAGTCGACAAAATGGATCACTTCCTAAAGACTAACAAACATATCTACGAGGCGGAGGTAAAGGCCCTCGCCCCCAACGCTTCACCTACCGAGAGGAATAACTTGGAGAACCTCATCGAGGTGAGCCAGGCCCTCAACATCTTCTACAAGATAATCCGCCACTACTACCTCCTCGGGAAGAAGACGATGAACATCTACGTCATCATGCAAGTCCACATGATCCTGCCCCAGCTGGTGCAGATGGTAGAAGCCTACAGCTCGGGTATTCAGGCCTTCGAGCAGGGAATGCCCATCGGTGACGGTGTCGGCGCCATCGTCGCTGCTAAGCTGATGCACGGCTACCCGCAGAGGGACGTAGCCGAGGAGATCGTGGCCGCGGATGTGCCCTACGAGGGTAGGACGCTAGTCGTCTTCAAGGCCAAGGGGCCGGGTGGTAGTGTCGGGAACCCCGATGAGGGGCTCATCAACATCATCGAGGAGCACAAGGGGAAGGTCAAGATAATCATCACGATAGACGCCGCGGGCAAGCTCGAGGGCGAGCCCGTCGGGCAGGTCTCCGAAGGCATAGGAGCCGCGATTGGTGGAAGTGGCAAGGAGAAGTTCAAGATGGAGGAGGTCACGAATAAGTATAAGATCCCCATGCACGCGATCGCTATCAAGGAGGGGATGGAGCACGTCGTGGCACCTCTAATCGAGCCCCTCTTCGACGCAACGGACAAGGCGGTAGAGTCGGTCAAGCGTATAGTAATGGACTACACGGAGCCCGGCGACATTGTAGTTGTTGCTGGCATCGGCAACACCATAGGAGTTGGTCAGTGATGGGCGAAAAACCAGGCAACGGATCTAAGGCAGCAGCGGGGATGCAGGTCTCATGGGTCGCGTACGCGGCGATCCTCGTAGTCGGCCTGCTGAGCCTCTTCAGCCTCTACATGGGATTTATCAACTACCCGGACAACACAGACGTCGCCATCATCTACATGTTCATCGGCGCTGCGGGCTTCGCAGCCATTGGATACATGTTAGTCAGGGGCAAACCGGCTTCTGCGAAGAACGAGCCGCTCGAGGTGAAGAAGGTCGAGGTCTTCACAACCCTCGAGTGCCCCAAGTGCCAACAGAAGAGGGTCCGCGACTTCAAGCGGGGCGACTACGTCTTCAAGGACGACGAGCCCTGCACCCGGTGCGACGGAATGATGATGATCACGAAGATCGCCCGGAAGAAGGAAGAGGACGGTAAGAAGAAGGACGAGTCTAACTGGTTGTGACCAGACAACCGTCCTTCTGTACTATAACCGTGTGTTCGGCCTGGGCTACCGAGCCGCCCGTTTTCTCTAGTAACTGGGGGTAGCCCATTATACATCGGCTGCTGAGGAGGTCGGAGAAGGCGCTCACGCCCTCTGGGCCGGGGAACCTTTTGAGGACCCACCTGCTCGCGAATGGGAGGGTCCTGTACTCCTGCTGGATAAAGGCGATCATCTGCTTGGGGACGCCCTCAAGGTTCTTCTTCCTCTCCCACCTGTAGATGTTGCTCGGTGGGCCGTCCCTGACCTCGCCGACTGCATTGTTGAGGACGGTGAATGGCTCGATCGCATATATCTCATCCTCCTCGAGCCTGTGGAGCTCGTAACCGGCGACATTGGGAATGCTTCGTCCGGCGTGTACTATGTAGCGGGACATCTTATGTCCGGTCAGGTTCCTGATGGGTCGGAAGCCGCGGTTCTTTATGGTGTGCTCGATTGTGGCGCCGATGTCGGAGGCACGTGCGCCGGCCTTCACCATCTTGATAGCTATTGCTAGTGCTTCCTCCGCGGCCTTCACCATCTGGGTGAGGGCGGGGTCGAGGCAGATGGTGACGGCGGTGTCTGCGATGTACCCGTCTACGTGGACGCCGAGGTCTACCTTTACCATCTGGCCCTGCTGGATGGTGGTCTGGTCCCCGACGGGAGAGACGTAGTGAGCCGCTACCTGGTTGATGTCGACGTTGCATGGGAAGGCTATGCCGCCGCCGAGTTGCCTTGTGAGGTTCTCGACGCGCTCGCAGATGTCGATGGCCTTTACGCCTGGTTTGACCTCGCCGCGTATCTGTTCCCGGACCTTGGCGGCGATCTTGCCAGCCTTAATGTACTCCTCCTGCGCCTCCATTCGGGGTCGGCTATTCTTTGATGCCGGTGACGAAAAAGGGTTGCCCCAGCTACTTGATGACGAGTACGGGCTTCGTGCAGGACTCGACGACGCGCCTGCTTGTGGAGCCGAGTATCCAGCCGGTTATGCCCCCGATTCCGCGGCTCCCCATGACTATGAGGTCGACGCCGTTCTTCTCCGCCTGCTCGACAATTGTGGCGCTTGGCCTGCCCTCTAGGAGTATTGCCTCGGCCTTGAGCTTGGGGAAGTTCTCGGCTATGTCCTTCATCACCTCTGTTTGGCTCATCTGGTACATGGCGCGCATCTTTTCCTGGTAGTCCCCGAAGTCCTGAGCGTTGGTGAGGGGTGCTGCGCCGTATCCCTCCTCGGGAAAGACGGGGATTGTGACCCTCGGGACGACGGTGAGTACGACGAGGAACCCGCCACAGGTGTTCGCCATGTCTGCAGCATAGTCTATTGCACGCTTCGCCTGCTCGGAGCCGTCGTAGGCTACGAGAATCTTCTTGAACAACATGTTCTTCGGTTAGGTTTTTGGATGCGCTGTTTAAAAGGGCGCTGGGGTTAAGCGCGTCCGGGGGTCTGCAGGAGCTTTAGGGGACCGTACTTCCTCTCGATGATGCCCCACTCCTCCTCGCTGTAGAAGCTGCAGATGCCCTTGCCGTGGGCCTTGGCGACCTCGACGCAGAAGGTGGTGGCCTCGGCGATGTCCTCGGGGTGGGCGCCGGTTGCGGAGCCGGGGACGACTGACTCGGTAGTTATGGGGACGCCGACGACGGGCTTGTCGGTGGCGGTGCAGGGCTGCATTATGCTGTTCAGGTGGTCGATGCCGTTGCCGTATGGGGTTATATCCTGAGTGGTGATGGGGCAGACCCGGGGTATCCGCCCCGTCGCGATCTCCATGATGGTGAGGAGATCGTCGCTGACCTTGAGTATCCAGCCCTCCTTCACGGTGGGGGTGAGGGCAAATCCCCTCCACTTCACGATCCTGTTCCCCTTGGTAGTGTCGATGCTGAGTACTGCATCCATGTCGGGGGTGACCTCCTCGCGGCCGATGTCGGCGAAGGCAACGGGGGAACCCATGAAGGGGACTGGCTTGTGGGAGATGGTGGGGGAGTCGGTGCAGACGTGTGTACCGACGACGACGGGCAGTGTGTCGCCGCTCCTCCTCATGTCGGCGATCTTCAGGCAGTCGCGATGGCTGTGACCGCGCCGTCCGCGTCCGAGACGAGTCCGATCATCTCGGGTCTCGCCCCGACGCCCCCCAAGCGGCCGAGGACGCCCAGGGTCCTCGCGTTCCCCTTCGCAGTCTTGCCCCTCGTACCGGGTATCCTTACCCTCACGAAGTCGGTCTTTCCCCTCTCGCTACGCAGCGTCTTAACGATTACGTCCTCGAGCCCCCGGGCCTTGAGGAGGGCGGCGATCTCCTTCCCCGAGACATTTGCGGAGTCGAGGAGCTCCATGGCCTCGATTACCTGCTTGAGCATGGATCGAAGTGGGGGTCGCGAGGGATTTAAGACGGTGTCGGCGCGGCCCTGAGCCTCGCGGCGGATATGCCGGCGGTGGCGAGGAGTATACCCGAGATGAGGATGACTGATACGAGGGGCCCGAAGGCGGTGTAGGCGTAGCCGATGGTGGGGTTCGCGACGATGCCGCCCACGTTCTCCGCCTCTGCGTATAGACCCATCACGACGCCTGATCGTCCCCGGCTGGGTAGGCTCATAAGATGCATTATCATTCCCGTGTCCGCCCCCGCCTGTAGGACCCCCTGGGTCGCCCCTATGAGGAAGAGCGCAGGGGTCCACGCGGCGTAGAGGAGCCCGAGGTATGTGACGGCTAGGAGGCCGCAAACCGACATAACAAGTCGGGAGCTGCCTACGCGGTCTATGAGGTCGCCGAGGAATACCTGGGCGAGGGCAGCGGTGGCGCTGACAATAGTCATGTATGTGCCTATCTCCGTCTCGGAGGCGTGTAGGCTCGCACTCTCGTTGAGGAGGATGGGGAGGAAGCTGCTCCTGAAGGGGGAGTTGAAGAAGTAGAGGCCCCTGACGACGTAAATGCTGGCATGATCGCCGGTGATGGTTTCCCTGATGCTGGCCCTCGCCTTCTTCTCCCTCTTCTCGACCTCGGGGAGCCTACCCAAAAGGAGGATAGCGGCGAAGGAGACGGCGCTCACTCCGGCGGCGATGTAGAAGGGTACTGCGTAGCCTACGGCGTCGCTTAGATAACCTCCGATGAAGGGTGCCACGACCGCACTGCCGCTGACTATCGCCATATATCTACCGTAGGTGTGCCCCCTGCCTGAGGCGGGGAGCAGCTCGGAAAGCAGCGCCCTCGTGGGGACGCTGGAGGCGGAGGAGAGACTGCTGAGGGCGAAGGCGAGTATGAGGTAGTGGCTGAACTCGGTGGCGTAGGGGTAGAGAAGGTAGATTATACTGGTGGTGACGACGGCAAAGGCGAGCATGAGGCGTCTGTTGACCCTGTCTGAGATAAGGCCGCTGAGGGGCTCGAAGATGAACCAGCCGAGCATCCCGGCCACGCCGAGGACCCCTATCTCGATGATTGAGACGCCGTGACGGCGGATGAGCAGCGCCAGGATGGGTGCGACTATCCCCATGCGGAAGCTGCCAGCCATCTGGACGACCATGAGGAGGTTAAGCAGACGGCCACCGGGGGCGCCCATGCAGCGTAACGCCGCAGGTGCGTTTATGAACGTAGTCCCGGGCGGGGGTCACTTGCCGAGGTCGTTAAGCTTGTTCAGGTCGAATAGGCCGTAGTGGGCCGAGGAGATCTTCCCCTCGGCGTCGATGTGGAACTGGGCGGGGCACTGCGTCTCTATGCCCTCGTATGGGCCGTGGCTCTTCCCCGCGGCGCGTGCCATCCTGCCCTTGAGGAAGACCTCGATAGCCGACCGAGGGCCGAACCCTCCCACGCCATATAGGGCATAGAGGGGGTAGGCATCGCCTTTCTTCTCGGCGGTGACGACGGGGAAGTCGACTCCCCTGCCCTCGATATATGCCCTCGCGGACGCTGGGAGGGACTGGTTCACGTAGATTAGCCTGAGTTCCGGGTGTGCCTTCTTGTACTGGAGGAGTTCGTCGAACTCGAATTGGCAGACGGGGCAGCCGAAGTACCTGCTGAAAATGATTAGCACGCGCGCGCCGTGGTAGTCGCGGAGGTTGACTGTGCCCATGTTGACTGACTCGGCGGTGAAGTCGGGGGCGGCGTCGCCTTGCCTGAGCTTGCCCATGGTTGACCCGCTACCCATCGGGTAGATAATGGATTCGCCACGTGGCGTTAGCGCTCGCCCATTCGCTCAATGAGCCGGAGGAGCGCCTCCTTGCCACCCTTCTCGATCCCGACGCCGTGGCCGACGAGGACCCTGTCGAAATCGAAGTCTACTAGGCTGCGGACGCTCGCCTCGCCAAGTTCACGATCCTTTGAGAACATGGGGTTGGGGCCCTTGAGCTCAGCGCCGCCGTTGAGGGCGTCCCCGGCTATCAGGGTGCCGCCGCGGAGTAGAGCAATGCTTCCGAGGGTGTGGCCGGGGAGGTAGATGACGGTGAAGCCGCCGACGGTCTGGCCGTCGATTAGGCGTAGGTCTACCTCGATGCCCGTCTCCTTCTCTACGTCGTCGGCCTCCGAGTCGTGTGCGGCGACGAGGAAGGGCGGCCGGGTCTCCTTTAGGGCCCTGAGGCCGCCGACGTGGTCCCGGTGGGCGTGGGTGATGATACAGAGGTCCACGTCGGATATCCTGTGGTCGAGGGCTTCGAGCCTCATGATGATGCTCCGCCCTGAGCCGTCGTTGAGGCCCGTGTCGATGAGGACTAGGTCCTCCCCCTCGGCTATGAAGGAGTTGACCATCGGGATGAGCCCCGCGACCTTGTGGGGGACGACGTGTATATTCTCTAGGGCCACGGTTGAGAGTTGGTGCGGGTGTTTAAAAGGTGGTGGCTACTCGTCGCGGATGATGAGGGCGAAGCGGGGGTAGTCGAATCGGCGGACCTTGATGCCGTTTGCGACGCCAGTCTTGTAGGCGCCCGCCTTCCCGGCCTTTATCGCCTCGATTGCGTTGAGGACGTCCTCGACGACCTTCTTCTCCACCATCGTCTCGTTGTGTGCGGGCATAGCGTAGTCGTAATCGGCCTTGACCATCTTGCGGAAGCTGCTGATGAACTCGTTCATGTCGGAGTCAGGGGAGTAGATGTAGATGGGGGCGGGGTAGAATATGTCGCCGGTGAAGAGGAGGCGCTCGCGGCTCTCCAGTAGACAGACGCTGTCGGGGGTGTGGCCGGGGGTGTGGATGACTTCCAGCTGCTTGCCACCTAGGTCGATCTTGTCCCTCTCCTTCATCCACCTGGTAACGTTGAAGGGGTCGGTGTGCCACGTCTTGGGGTCAACGTCGCGGGGGAGAGGTTTCCAGACCATCTCGCCGCTCACGTAGTTGCCGACGTCGATGCCCTCTTTGGGCCTACCCTTCGTGCGCCTGCGCGCCCATGGATGGTCGTATAGAGCGATCTCCTCGAACTGGGAGTTGCCCCCGGTGTGGTCGAGGTGGGCGTGCGTGTTCACCACGATCGTGGGTAGGTCGGTGAGTTCCTCGACGAGTGCCTTGATGTCGCCGATGCCGTTGCCCGTGTCGATGAGTGCTGCGGTATCCTCACCGATGACTAGGTAACTGATTACCTCCTCGAACTGGCCGTCCTCGTAGAGGGCGTAGGTTTCGGGGGTGGTCTCGTAGACGCTGAACCAGGGCTGGCTGGTCTCGACCTTCTCGAATCTGCTCCAGCTCGGGCGTGGGAGGGACTCATACCACTTCTTCGGCACGATGAGACCCGCGTCGGTGTTCTTGGAGTATGCCATGGCGCGATACGAGGCGCAAGGCGAATATTACCCTATTGGGGCTACCCAGCACGTGTTACTATGCTGAAGCGCCCGAAGTCGTACTTCCTGATCGGGATGCCCATGTCCTCCCCCTCCATGTACCTACCCTTCCCGGCGGCCACGCCCTCTACCGCCGTCAGAGCCTCTTTGAACAGCTCCTTTTCCACGTATGGCTCATTGTGGCTTGGCATCAACCGATTAAACTCATCGTAGTGGGTGAGCATCTTGCGGTAGCTCTTGATGAAGGTGGGGATGTCGCCGCCGTTGAGGTATGTGTAGATGCCACCCGTGTAGAACATGTCCCCCGTGAAGAGTAGGCGGTGATCGCGGTCGAGGAAGCAACAGGAGTCGGGTGTGTGCCCCGGTGTGTGGATGACCTCTAGCATCCTGCCGCCGAGGTCGATCTCCTCACCGTCCTTGAAGAAATGGGCGACCTTGAATGGCGGGACGACGTACTTCTCCTTCTTGAATCCCTTGGGGAGCGGCTTCCACACCATCCCCTTGGCGACGAGGTGGGCCATCTCGCTGTTGGGGAGCCCCTTCTGTGCCTCGACACTCCACTGGTGGTCGAGCATCCATATCTCCTTGAATCGGTGGTTGTCGGCTATGTGGTCGTTGTGTGAGTGGGTGTTGACAACGAAGACGGGTAGGTCCGTGATCTCATCGACCACGTCTGCGATGTTGCTTATCCCGCAGCCGGTGTCTATGAGGGCCGCGCGGGCACCGCCGATGACGAGGGTGCTTATAGCCTCCTCGTATTGCCCCGGCTCGTAGATGACGAAGGTGTCCCTGCCGACGAGATAGACCTCGAACCACTCGCTTGTGACGGGGACCCTCCTCAGGTTCTTGTAGGCTGGGCGGGGGAGCTTGCTCCACCACCTGTCCGCGACGAGGACATTCCTATCCTCTGGGGGCGACGACATTGGGAGAAAATGGTTGGATGAGGGTTATAGCCGTTAATCCTTGATCTGCTTCTCGAAGCAGACGATGGCGAAGTTATCGTATTGGTAGCGCCTGATCTTCTCGCCGCCATCCATGCCCTCGGTGTACTTCTTCTCCTTACCCGCGCGGATAGACTTGGCCTTCTCGAGCACGGTGGTTAGAACCTCCTTGGGCACCATCGGCTCGTTGTGGCTGGGCATCAAGTAGTCGTACTCGGGGAAGAGCTTGATCATCCTCTCGTAGCTCTTTATGAACTGGTCGAGGTCCCCACCGGGGAGGTAGGTGTAGATGCCGCCAGTGTAGAAGATGTCGCCCGTCCAGAGCCAGCGGTTCTTCCTGTCGAGAAGAGCCGCGTGGTCGTTGCTGTGGCCGGGGGTGTAGATGATCTCCAGCTTCCTGCCGCCTAGGTCGATGACCTCGCCGTCCTTCATCCAGTGCGTCACCTTGTACGGGGGCACAACCCACTTCTTCGCGTCGAAGCCCTTGGGGAGCGGTTTCCATGTCATGCCTGGGCCGACCATGGGCGCTGTCTTGCGGTTCGGGTACCCAGTCTTCTCCGTCTCGTGCGCCATAGGGCCGTCGTAGCACCATACCTCCTTGAACATGTAGTCCTGCGCCACGTGGTCGACGTGTGTGTGGGTGTTCACCACCCAGAAGGGCATCTTTGTCAGCTCCTCGGCGAGCTTCTTTATGTCGCCGATGCCGTCGCCGGTGTCGATGAGGATCGCCTTCTTATCACCCTCGACGAGGTAGCTCAGCGTCTCCTCGAACTGGTAGGGCTCGTAAATGGCCCAAGTCTTCGCGTTCAGCTTGTAGACCTCGAACCAGGGCTGGCTCGTCTTGACACGCTCGAGCGTGGAGTAGACCTTGCGTGGGAGGCTCTCCCACCAACCCTTAGGGACTATGATGTTCTCTTCCTTCGCTGTCTTCGCGGACATGTCGGGGTGTACAACACGGAGGGGGGATATTACGTTATCGAGTCCCCATGGGGATAGCCTATTATTCAGGGTGCCAACACGCTTATCGAAGGAAACTTTGGAGACTGACGTCCTCGTCGTCGGCGCCGGAGTCCTTGGACTGAGCTCCGCATACTACCTGAAGAAGCGCGACCCATCGCGCAAGGTCATCGTCGTCGAGAAGCTGAGCGGCCCGGGGCAGGGCAACAGCGCCAAGAGCGAGGGGGGGTACCGCAACCTCTTCGCAAGCGAGACAAACTACCTCCTCGCGGACTCGACCATCGACTGGCTCCACCACCTGCAGGAGGATCTCGAATACGACATAGGGCTGCACGAGCTCGGCTACCTCTGGCTGCTGCCGGAGGACGAGTATAGGGAGCGCCGGGAGCCCTTCGACGTCGCCAAGAAGAGGGGGGCACGCGTGCTTGAGTACAGTAGCGAGGAGCTGAAGCAGATGATGCCCGACCTCGTCACTGAGTTCGATGACAGCGAGGACTCTCAGATGATGGGGCTCGAGGACGTGGAGATGGGGGTCTTCGGCCCGAACTGCGGGAGCGTGGATGTAGACAGGCTCGTCAAGGCATACGAGGCTGAGTTCCTGAAGATCGGGGGCGAGATACACTACAACACTGAGGCGATAAAGCTGCTCCACGACCCAGTGGAGCCCCTCGGTATACCCGGGGAGCCCTTCGTCTGGCAGGAGAGCCGAATAGCAGGCGCGGAGACCTCGATGGGGAAGATCCTCGCGGAGACGACGGTCGTCGCCTGCGGCGTCTGGGCGTCCAAGGTTCTTGACCCCATAGGCTTCGACTGCCTGATGAGGCCGAAGAAGAGGCAGATATTCGCATTCAAGGACCCGAAGCTGAGCAGACTGCTGAACACGAAGGACTTCAACGAGGACAACAAGCTCCCCGTCACCATCCTGCCGACGGCGGGGATACTGCTCAAGGGGGAGGTCTCGGAGGAGAGCATCTGGCTCGCATGTGCCGACAACCTCGGTCGCAAGTTCGAGCTCGAGGACGACCCGAAGCCTGAGGACGACTACTACAGCAATAACATCTACCACGCCCTCGTCCAGTACATGCCCTGCTTCGAGGACGTGCGCCCCGCTAACAGCTGGGCGGGGCAGTACGACATAAACGGCTTCGACCAGACGCCCGTAGTCGAGGCGTCGCCTGGCCTCATATACGTGGGTGCCTCAAGCGGCAGCGGGATAATGAAGAGCGACGCGCTAGGCCGCATCGTTGACGCGGTGAATGAGGAGAAGGAGTACGCGACCCTCTTCGGTGGCCGCGGCTTCAAGGTGAGCGACCTAAGCGTCGGGGCGAGGCGGGTCGAGCGGGAGACTCTAGTAGTCTAGTCGACCCGGTTCTGGGCCCCTTTCACCGCGCCCTCTATGAGGGCGTAGACTGATTTTAGCCCCTTCTTCTCGGTGTCCCGCGCGGCCGGGTAGCTTGCGACGCCGAAGGCGGCTGCCTTGGGGTACTCGAACATGACCTCGATGGCCTCCGCGAGCTCCGTCGCCGTCGGGCCGTTGGCGACGGGGAGCCCCGCGCCGGGGATGTCGGCGGGGTCGAGGACGTCCATGTCGACGTGGACGTATATCTTGGCGCAGAGGGTGCTAAGGCGCTCCATCTCCATGTCGACGGCTGGGCTGCTGTTGCGGAGGTCGTCGACGGTGATCTGGGCGATGTCATAGTGGTCGATGGATTCCTGCTCGTAGGGGTCTGTGTCGCGTACGCCGACCATTGTGACATATTTTGTGGGGATGGCGGGGTCGAGGCCGCATGTTCTGCGTAGGCGGTCGTAGCAGAGGCCGCAGCTGACGGCGACGGGCATACCGCCTAGCATGCCGCTGTAGGTGGTCTCGGGGGTGTTGAAGTCGCCGTGGGCATCTATCCAGACTAGGCCCACTTTGATGGGTTTCCAGTCCTCGCTACGCTGGATGCCGGCGAGCATGCCCATGAGGCCGTTGCAGTTCTGGAGGAGGCCGAGGGGGAGCATCCCCGCCTTTAGCTGGGCTGAGACGGCATCGGCGAGGTGCCTGCTGGCGAGGCCCATGCGGTGCATCTCGCCGTATTGCTTCTCCTCGTCGGGGGTAAGCTTCGTGGTGAAGGATTCAGAGATCGTGCATCCCTTCTTCTTGAGGAGGTCAGGTAGTCCGCCCTGCTCTATTGCGTCGGCCTGTATACCGATCTCCTTGAGGCCGAACTGTCCGTTGTATGGGAACTTGTCGATGGCTACGCGTAGGTTCTCGACCATGATGATCGGATTAGAGGGGGCTGGCGTGTGTTTAAAATGATTCACGCCTTCATGTAGGCGCGCTTGATTGTGATATCTTCCTTTGGCCAGTCGCCGTGTGGGCCGCGTGTTGCGGTCTTCGCGGCGGAGATGGCGTCGACGGCTTCCATGCCGACAGCGACTTGTCCGAAGACGGCGTAGCCCTGGTTGCCGGGGCTCGCGTTGAGGAAGCTGTTGTCGATGAGGTTTATGAAGAACTGGCTGGTGGCGGAGTCGGGGTCGTTGGTGCGGGCCATAGCGATGGTGCCTTTGGTGTTCTTGAGGCCGTTCTTGGATTCGAGGCATATAGGCTGGTGGGTTTTCTTCTGGGTGCCTTCGGGGGTGAAGCCGCCGCCCTGGATCATGAATCCGGGGATGACGCGGTGGAAGACTGTGCCGTCGAAGAAGCCCTCCTTCACATATTTTACGAAGTTGTTTACGGTGACGGGGGCCTTCGCCATGTTGAGCGTGATCTCTATGTTGCCCTTCGTGGTTTCTAGTACCACTATCTCAGACATGGGGTTGGATAGAAGTGGCTTGAGATAAATAGGTTAGTACCTGCGTCCGCCGCCGGGGTGCCCGCCGAAGCTGCCGCCCCTGTTGCCGCCGTCGTACTCCACCTGCTTGGCGCTTAGGTTGTTCTCGAGGTTGACCTCCTCCCAGGGGGCCTCCTCGAGGACCTCGTAGCTGCCGTATCTGCCGATGTTCATCCTCATGCTGCCCTTGAAGGTGTTCATGTAAGCGTTTGTGACGCTGAGTATCTGGTCCTCCTGGACCTTTTCGACGGCGTCGTCCCAGAGGGTTAGGTAGATGGCGCCGGTGTCGTCGGCGACCAGTGCCTCGCATACCTTGTGCTGGGTCTCGTCGTTACGTGTTACTACCTCGCGTACGTCGGTCTTGCTGATGACCTTGACCACCACGTTGATCTGGCGTGAATACTGGTTCAGATCGCCGATCTTCATCGGCCCTGATTCTTCTTCGTTGTCGAAGGCTGCCATGTGTATCCCTTTCTGTTGCCTTCTTGGGTATCCGGACTGTAAAAGGGTTCCGTGTATTGGCGTGTGGGGGTGGCGGGTGGATGTGGGGCCAACCCTTTAACGCTCTACTTGATCATCAGTCTACCATGAACGTCGAGAAGATCAGGGAAGAGTTCTTCCCCGTGACGAAGACGACGACTTTCTTGGACATCGCGAACCACAGCCCGCCGTGTGTGCCTGTACAGGAGGCGATTAGGGGCTACCTGCTCGACTGGGATAAGCTTGACCGGAGGGGGGACGCGCGTACTGAGGAGGCGGTGGCGTCCTGGGCGAAGCTCGTCGGGGCTACACCGGAGGAAGCTTGCAGCCAGCCCAACACCTCCTCGGGACTCACCACGGTTGCAGAGGCGCTCCGCTTCGAGGAGGGGGACAACGTCGTCGTCAACGACCTTGAGAACCCGGCGAACCTCTACCCCTGGATAGCGCAGAGGCCGAGGGGGGTCGAGGTCCGCGTCGTCAGGGGGAGAGGGGGAGCCGTCCAGCTCGACGACCTCGGGAAGGCAGTCGACGACAAGACTAAGGCGGTCGCCATCAGCCACGTGGAGTGGCTCACAGGGGCGCGCCACGATGTCCGAGCCATGGCTGAGATAGCCCACGAGCACGGCGCCTACCTCGTAGTCGACGGGATACAGGCAGCTGGGGCACTGAAGGTTGACGTGAAAAGGAGCGGCGTCGACTTCTACGCCTGCGGCGGGTACAAATGGCTCGTCGGGTGCAGCGGCGCGGGCTTCCTCTACGTCCGCGGGGAGTTGATCCCGGAGATCGAGCCGGTGCAGTTCGGGTACCGCAGCGTCGAGGAGCACGACATAGAGAGGCCGCGGCTCAAAAACAGCGCGAAGAAGTACGAGCTTGGGGAGCCGAGCTACCTGAGCACGGTTGGGACTATTGCAGCGATCAAGATGCTTCTTGACCTGGGGCCGCCGGCGATTGAGGCCCGCGTGCTGAAGCTGAGCCAGCGCTTCTACGACGGTCTCGAACACCTCGGGATCACGATTGTCTCCCCGAAGGAGAAGTCGATGAGGTCGGGGGTGGTGAGCTTCTCGACGAGGGACCCTGATGCTACGTTCAAGCTGCTTAAGGAGAAGGGATTCTATCTGAGCCTGCGCCCCGCGGGGATCAGGGTCGCCATCGACTTCTACAACACCGAGGAGGAGATCGAAAGGCTCCTCTCGGTTCTGGCGCGGGAATAACGGCTTTAACTCGCCTCGCGTCTAGTCCTTCCCCGTAGGGGTTCACCATGTTGGTCTCGGGGATAAAGGGGTCGGACTGGTTCGTCGCCATAGGGGGTTTTAAGGTGACTGGCGTCGCTGACCCGCGTGCCTTGGTCAAGGCTGTGGGGGATGCGGCCTCGCCCCAGCTCGCCCAGATCGTGGACGCCGGTAGGGTGGCGGGGAGGGACCATCTCTACATGGCTGCAGTTAATGCAGCGAGGTCGACGGAGACGGGGCTCGCCGTCTCGAAGAGCATAACAGTCGAGGCACTGCTTTACTCCTCAGCTCAGGACCAGATCACGAAGGCGCTAGCCCGGATGGGGGTCAACGCGGGCACGAAGGAGATCGCGCTCATGGTCTTCGCCCACGGCCAAAAGGAGGCCAGGGAGGCATATGGCAAGGCTGCGAAGCTCCTTGGGACGGAGGATGACGACGTCCTTGAGATCGACGCTGAGAAAGTGGAGACTCTCAGGAAGGCATACGGCATCAGCGACGAGGAGATTGAGGCCGCGGGTGGCCCGGATTCCCTAAGCGGGCTTATTGTCGAGCGCGGCTCGCTTCTTAGCCTCCGCCGCTAAGCGGACGCGTTCCTTCTGGACGTTGAGCATGTTCGCTGGGCGGACGACGGATATTCCGGTTTGCTTACCCGCTGTTTCGACGAGTATTACCCAGTCGGGGTCGTCGAGGTTGACCTTCTGGGGAAACTTGTCGGCGATGGCGTCGATTATCTCGTGGCTGCCGAGGCGGGTGCGGCGCTTCTCGACAGTTATCCGGTAGGACGCGTCAGCGGGCATAACCGCGCCTAGCTCCGTCGTCGCCTTCACTATCTCTTCGAGGTTCGTGGGAACCAGGCGCTGTATGGGGATGACCCGGAAGAGGGCCTGTATGCCGTCGGGCTTCTTGATGAACTCCTCCCTCATCTTGGCGACTGCCTCGGCGGGGTCAAGGCTCGTCTTGGCGACGATTATGCCCCAGATGCCCATCCTCTCGACGACAGGGGACTCGTCACCCGCGGCGCGCAGGAGCATCCAAAGCTCGCTGCCCGCCCTGCTCTCGCTGATCCTTTCCGTCGTCGCCAGGATGTTGAACTCCCTCGCCATAAGGTGTCACCGCTGGGTGGGTTACCCTATCACATCAAGAAAAGTGTATCTCTTTGAAAAAAGAAGAAAAAAAAGGGATTTAACAAGCCTTTATCTCGTCGATGAATTTCCCAACAGAAACGCGATGACGGCGAAGGACCAAAGCCCTCCCCCCGTGCACACGCGCGCGTACACGGTAGCACGTTGCAAGCCGCACCGAAACCATATATGCGACCAAGAAACCCCACCCATGATACACCATGAAGGTCGGCTCAGAGTGCGGCTACTGCATAATGCACCGCGGACACAAGATCATACAACGCTCCACTAATGACGAGGCTAAACGTGTCGAGGCCATGACCGGCCTACTAAACATGCTCGGAGAACGCTACCACCCAGACGCCGTCCCAAGCTACATCGGCGCCGAACGCTGCCGAGTCATCAAGGACGCAACCGGATGCGCCGACCCATATGCCGACCTCAAGACCAAATCCAACACCCAAGCCAACCAGATACTACCAAAGATGATCGAATACGTCGACAAGCACCCCCAAGCTAAGCGCCTCTATGCAGCACTCAAAGTAGCCTGCATAGGAAACGTCATCGAGTTCGACGTACCTGGCCACAGCTCCGACATAGAGGAGGCCCTAAAGGGACTAGAGGAACCCTTCTGCGTCGACGACTCAGAGAAGCTCCGAAGACTCATCAAGAAGGGCACAAAGGTCCTTCTCCTCACTGACAACGCCGGCGAGATCGCCTTCGACAGGTTAGTCGTTCGCGAGCTACGCCGACTAGGCGCGCACGTCACCGTCGCCGTCAAGGCCGGACCCAGCCTCAACGACGCACTAATGGAGGACGCTGAGGCCGTCGGCATGACAGATGAGGCGGATGATGTCATAACGACCGGAGCTGACTCCATCGGGGTCAACCTCGCCGAGACCAGCGAGGAGTTCAACAAACGCTTTCACAGCGCTGACGTCATAATCGCCAAGGGAATGGCCAACTGGGAGACCCTGACCGAGGTTCCAGCCCCCTGCCCACTCATGTACGTCTTCAGGACAAAATGCGAACCAGTCGCCAGAGCCGTAAAGGCCCCAATGAACGTCAACATCGCGAAGCTCGTCCCGGGTGGCTGGAAGCTCTAACCCCTGAGAACCGTCATAATATCCTCGCCTTTCACCGGTCCCTTCCGGAGGAGCCAGACCTCCTCACTGGTTAGGTCAACAACCGTCGAGGACTCACCCCCCTGCGAGCGCCCACCGTCGATAATGAGGTCTACCTTGTTATCGAAGATGGCCCTCGCCTCCGAAGCCGACATCGCGGGTTCGCCACCCGAGATGTTCGCGCTCGTGCTCACTATCACGCCTCCCGCCTCCTTCGCGAGCATACTCGCCACCGGGTTAGGCGACACCCTGACGCCCAGCGTCGAGGCGCCATGGTTCACCCACATGCTGTACTTCACCCTCGTCGGCAGCACCATCGTCAGCGGTCCCGGCCAGAACCTCGCCGCCAGCTTTTCAGCAGCCGAGTCCATTTCCACAATTTTCCTCGCCGCCGTTATGTCGGCGCAGATGAGGGGCAACGGCTTATCAGCGCGCTGCTTTATCTCGCAGACCCTCTGCGACGCGTCCGTGTCCGATGGGACGCAGCCCAACCCATACACGGTCTCAGTCGGGTAGACGACGACTCCCCCCTGCTTCATGAGGAAGCCCGCCGCTTTGATCGCCTCATCCGTCGCCTCGAGGAACCTCATATTGATACACCCAACACAGCGACTGATTTAAGCCGAGCTACGCAACGCCCGCCCCGATGTTCAGGACGACAGCGGGCACCCTGCCCGTATTGAAGAAGCCGTGTGGCACGTTCGCGGGGAGGTAGACAACGTCGCCGGCTACGACGTCCGCCTTCTCCTCACCAACCTGAATCACCCCAGACCCGCTTTCCACAATGTAGATCTGCTCCTCCTTCGGGTGGTTGTGCATAAGGTTCGTTTCACCCGCGGGTACCGTCAGCCTCGCTACCCCCTTGAACGCCTTCAGCATGTCCGCCTTCGGCGTGAACCGCCACACAAGCTGGTAGAGAACCTTCTCCCCATGTATCTCGTTCAGCGGCTTCTTCTCCACATCGTTAAGGTTGACCTTCTCGATCATAGCGTGGAAACCGGTGCGATGCCGGATAATAAGACGAGTGGTCAGATCACTATGAACTTGACGTACTCGTTCTCCTCATTCCTCTGTAGCTCCGCGGCGAGCTCCTTCACCCGTCCCGCGTCCCCATCGAGGATGAAGAGCTCCATGCACTTACCCTCCTTGAACCTGTTATGGAGCTGTGTGTGTATTATGTCCTGGTACTTCGATTTGATCTGCGTCACGTGGTGCTCCGCTTCGTGGCTGTGGATCGCCAGCAGCAGGCAGTTCACGTTCCCCTCCAACCGCTGCTTCTCATGACCATCCATCAGGAAGAGTCGGATCGCCGCCCTCACCACCTCGGAGCGGCCCGAGTAACCCAGATCAACCTGAAGCTTATCCAACTCCTCCAACAGCTGATCGTTCAGGCTCAGACTGACTACTGGCACGCTTTATGAAACAACCACCCGTGGATATGATATTTTCCTAAGAAACCTGTGAAAGTTATTCACCCTGAATCAAGATTTATCAACCGCCCCTCCCAACCACGAAACGGTGAAGTTATGCCACTCTACGAGAAGCCACACATCGATCACGAGAAGCACCTCTGTACCCTAGTCGCCGAGGGCATGGACCTAGCCGAGTACAGGGGACTCGTCAGGAACCCCCGGTACATCTGCAGGGTCTGCGGCAGAGCCGCCGCAAGCGAGAAGAACCTGTGCGACCCCGTCCCCCTCTGACCCCGCAGAGAACCGAGCCTTCATTTCGTTAAATAATAATTAATGCGCGCGCGCATGAGTTCTTCAGTCCCCCGAGGGCCGACTACCTCGCCATGGCGCGTAAGCCGGGCCAACGCAGGCGCGAGGTTTAATGCCCCGCGGTGCCGATGCTGAGACGAGAATGTCTGCAGCAGGCGTCAGACGGGGATACACGCTACTGACCCTATACATCATAGAGGTCATCAAGGATCTGGGGACGCAGCCGAGCCTCGACAAGCTGATGGAGGCAGCGGAGAGGCAGGGCGTGATCATCGCTCGGGAGATGAGGAGGGAGATGCCGCCGGGGCTCACCCCCCTCGAGACGGGGGCGGAGGTATACCGCCGATTCATGGCGGACGCCGGGGCCGAGGTCAGCGTCCATAAGCGGGACGAGACGAGCGTCACATTCGTCGTCCGCCGGTGCCCCTTCCATGAGGCATTCCTCGACGTAGGTGTAGACTGTGGCATCTTCCTCAAGGGCCTCTGCGGCAACCTCACTCTCCCCGCGATACAAGCCACGCTCAGCCAGTTCGACACCCGACTGAGGGTGGAGAACCTCCTCGCCCGTCAGTCCGCCGAGGAGATGTGCATGGAGAGGGTCTACTTCGCCCGGTAGCCGTTTTATCCAACCTCGCGCTAACCTAACCCATGGCTCGCTCCGTAGACTCAGACGTCCTCATCCTCGGCTCGGGCGGCGCAGGCCTCAGGGCCGCCATCGAGACTAACGCACGGGGGCTCAACACCATCATCGCCTCGAAGGCCCCCGCCGGGATGAACAACTGCACCGTCGTCGCCGGTGGCGGCTTCAGGGCCGCGATGGAGGGGATGACCCCCGAGGAGCATATGAGGGACACAATAGAGGTAGGGAAGGGCCTGAACGACAAGCGCCTCGTCGAGGTCTTCACCAGCGAGGGGGTGGCGCGTATACTAGAGCTGCGTAACTACGGCGTCGAGGTACGAGTTCACAAGACCGGCGCCTCTGTAGGCAGCATACCCAACCTGATGGGCCTTGGCATGACGAAGCCAATGGTCGACTACGCCCAGTCGAAGGGAGTCCAGTTCATGGACAATATCGCTATTACGATGCTCATGAAGAAGGGGGAAAGGGTCGTCGGGGCCGTCGGCTACGACGTGAAGCATGAGGAGCCTATCACTTTCACGACGAGGGTCGTTATCCTCGCCACGGGAGGCGCTGGAGCACTCTATAAAAGGACAGACTGCCCCGTCAGGACCACCGGAGACGGTTACAGCCTTGGCCTGCACGCCGGGGCGAGGCTCAGGGACATGGAGTTCGTACAGTTCTTCCCACTCGCCCTCGCCGAGCCGGGTCAGCCACCCTACCTCCTTGGTGGACCCATGACGGAGGAGGGGAGGATAATCAACAGCCTCGGGGAGGACATACCCCAGAAGTACCACCTCACGGCCCGCCCACTCGTACTCAAGAGCAGGGACCTGCTGAGCCGCGCCCTAATGACCGAGATCACGCAGGGCGGAGGCGTCGACGGCGCTGTCCTACTCGATGCGCGCGAGGTCTTCAGGAAGCGCACCCTCAAGCAGATAGCCGAGGAGGGGACACACCGCATACTCGTCGAGAAGCTACGCGCTGCGGAGAAGCCATTCCGGGTCGCACCGGTCTGCCACTTTTGCATGGGGGGGCTCGTCATAGACGAGCACGGATACACCGGCGTCTCCGGCCTCTACGCGGCGGGGGAGGTCGTCGGAGGGATACATGGAGCTAACAGGCACGGGGGCAACGCCCTGACCGAGATACTAGTCTTCGGCGCGAGGGCGGGTGCAGCGGCGGCGGAAGCCGCTAAGAGAAAGAAGGTGAAGATCACCGACTCGGCGAAGCCTGAGCTGAAACGATACGAATCGATGATGGAGAGGGAGTACAGCTACGACCCCTACTCCATTATCGAGAGACTCAGGGAGGCCATGTGGGCAAAGGCGGGCATAATAAGGGACAGCGCAAGCCTCGCCGAGGCGTTTGAGACGGTCTTCGACCTCAAGTTCCTCGCCGACCGCGTCTCCGCCAAGAACGGGCGGGATATGTTAGTGGCCCTCGAAGCGCAGATGGCCCTAGAGTCCGCGGAGATGATAATCAGGGCCGCTATGGAGAGAAAGGAGAGCCGAGGCGCCCACTACAGGACGGACTACCCAAGCGAGGACCCGAAGTGGCTCAAACCCATCTACATCGGCCTCTCGGAGACGGGTGCCCTCAGGTTCACGGTGTAAATCAGATGAACGCCCTCACGGATGAGATCATTGCCGAAACCCGCCGACACTACGACGAGGGCAAGGCCGCATCGGCTAGGCGCTACTTCAAGGAGCCCATAGACAGCTGGGGGATACCAATGCCCGTCTGCAAGGAGATAGCCGCCTCATTCTACCCGTGGCTGAAGGGTGATCTCCCACTCGCCATCGAGGTCGTCGGCGAGCTACACCGGCAGGGTGTCTTTGAGGTCGCCGTGGTGGGAGACTACATGCTGTCCAGAGTGAAGAGACACCTCACCCCAAGCTACTTCGATACATTCGACCAGTGGGTGGACACCCTGACCAACTGGGCGAACACCGATGGGATGTGCACGGGCCTCGTCTCGGAGACGGTGCGGAAGGACCGGAGGCTAACTGAGAGGCTCCTCGAATGGACGGAGTCGGAGAACCGCTGGAGGAGGCGCGCCGCCGCGGTCTCCCTCGTTCCCGTCGCTAGGAGGGGGGACATGCTCGACGACGCCTTCAGGATAGCCGACAGGTTGATGGAAGATAGAAACGACATGGTGCAGAAGGGCGTAGGGTGGTTGCTCAAGGAGGCGTCGAAGAAACACCCAAAGGAGGTCAGTGACTACCTGCTGAGGTGGAGGACGCGCACATCGGCCCTCGTCCTTAGATACGCCTCCGAGAAGCTGCCCGCTGACATGCGTGTCCTGAAGCGGAGCTAGGGCTACTCCTGCGCCAACTCTATCTCCCTGCCGCCCTCGATGTAGGCGTAGAGGAACTTATAGACGAGCGGTTCTTTGAACATGATAGCGTCGCGCTTCATCTCGGGGAGGTGCTTGGATGCGTCGAGCTCCCCCTTCTTGATGGACTCGCCGAATCTTATTAGGAGGTCCCCGAGATCCTCCCGGCTCATCTCGGCGCTGCCCTTCCGGATCGCTCGGTGGCGTTCACCGTACTCCTCGATGTACTCCTTCATGAGTCCCCAGCGGTCCATGCCCTGTCTGAGTGCCTCCTCTCCCTCGGGGGTAATGGTGTAATAGTGTCTATCAGGGGCGTCCTCGCGGTGCTCGACTCGCACCGATATCAACCCAACCCCCATCAACTTCTCAATAGCGGGGTAAACGGCCCCCGCCTTTGCGCAAGGTTGTTTAGAAAATCACCCCTCTAAACACCCCACCACTTCACCGCACCCCCATCGAGAACAAGCTGAACCCCACACCAACAAACCCAGCACCAAGAAACCAGCAGAGACCAGAAACCCGCAAACAAAACCATGGAAAAACCCAGATAAGACT
>JADGNG010000003.1 GCA_017883585.1 Candidatus Bathyarchaeota archaeon | reverse complement strand
GAGTGGTGAGCGTAAGGCACACGCGTATAGCATTCCTGGGAGCTGGATGTCCGCCGTGTAGCGGGCCATCCCCGTGACCCTCTCTGAACCGTCGACCTTGGCGACGCTGCTCCCGACTACCCTCAGCTCGGCGTCGGCGCCCCAGACCTTGGGCTCCTCCCCCTCGACGAGGGAAAGCTCCTCGCGTGTCGTTCCCTCGGATTCGACTCTGGTCTTGATCAGCCTCGTCATGAGTCGCCCTCCCCATAGACCTGGGCTGCAGCCGCCGCCGCCTTGAGGATTCGATGGTAGGCGCCGCACCTGCAGATGTTACCTGAGAGGCCGACGCGTATCTCCTCGGGGGTCGGGTCCGGGTTTGATTTGAGGAGACCACGAATGGCCATAATCTGGCCGGGGGTGCAGAACCCGCACTGGTGGGCGTCGTACTCGATGAACGCCTCCTGGATGGGGTCGAGTTTCTCCCCTTTGGTTAGTCCCTCGATTGTTTGGATATCATGTCCTTCGCACTCCACGGCGAGGAGTAGGCAGGAGTAGACGGGTTTGTCGTCGAGTTGGACCGTGCACGCGCCGCACTCCCCCATGTCGCAGCCCTTCTTCGTTCCCGTGAGGTGTAGGTCTTCTCGGAGCGTGTCTAGGAGCGTCCTCCGAGGCTCCACGCTCAAGCTATAAGCTGCATCGTTCACTCGGAGCTCGATACGAACCTTGAAATCTTTTGAATTATCATTTTTTCCCTTCATCATCGTAAACATATCCTACTGGGGTTCACGGGGAAGCGTCCCCATTACTCGTTAATTTTTAGGGAAAAATTCCTTTTAAACCTAGATGGTTCAAGGGAAAAAGCGATGGAGAAGGTAAATTATCTAGGGGTTTAAATCAGGAGTTTTCCGTCCTCGACATACTTCTTGCCGTCGATGAACAGCGTCGGCCTAAAGGATATCACGTCGATGTGGAGTTTTGCGATTATCCCCATCTCCCCTGGTTGCATGATGCGCCCGCCCGAGTCCCCGAAGGCGGTGTGTACTGTCCCCTCCGACTGTTTGATCTCATGGTATGGCGGGACAGTCATCGGGAGGTTTGGTGGGCCGAGTGATGTGAGTCCCTTCCGCGTATAGGGGTTCATGCCGACCGCCAGCTCGGCGAGCTTGTAGACGTTCGGGTCCTCGATGATGGTGAGTGCCTTCATGAAGGACTCACCCATCTCCCCCTCGGCCTTGATGAGGACCCCATTCTTTATTATGAGCTTCGCAGTCTCGCCGGGTGTCACCTCGCTCAGGGTCCCGATCCAGTCGACGACCTGGACCCCATTCGTATCGTTGAAGTCGCCCACGGACATGCACTCGTTCTGGGTCCAGCTCGCCTTACCCGAGTATGGGCCCCACCCCTCGAAGCGACGGGTGGTCCCGACGAGCTCCTCTCCCCCCGTGACGAGCCTGAACTCCTTCCCCTTGTGCTCGTTGAGCATCTTGGCCCAGCGCTGCGCTTTCTCCGCGAGGGCAACGGAGTCGATGTCCCTTATGTGCCAGTTCGCCTCCTTGGAGGAGGACTGCCAACCGAAGAGAAACTGGGCACCAGCCTGCCGCGCGTCCCTGATCTCTTGTAGGAACGCCGGGTCCCAGTCCGCGAACCAGAAGATGTAGTCGCTCGCCTTCAGTGCCTCCGCGACGGTCCTCGGCAGCTTCACCGACCTACCGAGGCTCCAGAGGCCAATTGCCTCCTTCGGCGTGTTAACAATGAGCACGTGTGGGATGGCTTCGATCGCCTTGCACATCGTCACGAGGGCGCTGTACCTAGAGGTCTCCGTGTCTGCGCTGACGACGATCAGTACCTCGTCCCCCGCCTTCACTTTCTTGAACTCGAGGCTGAACTTCGCAAGTTCGCTGAATAGTGTCTCCCTCAACAATGCCAGTCGTATCTCTGGTAGGCGCCGGATAGAAGATGTTTTTCATTGGGGACTGCCCCGCGGGGACCCGCCCGCTTTCTATTTAATATCGATGGAGCGACGGGAACGATATTGGAAGTGAAGCTTGATCATGGTTCGTTTGGAAAGGATCAAGGCGATTGCCCTCGAGGAGCACTTCGTGACGCCTTTGTTCATGGAGGGGCCGGGGAAGTGGCTCAGGGGGAGGGGATCAGGTGCATCCGTGAGGTCTCCGAGTCAGGTCGATCAGCTGCTAGACGTGGGCGAGGGGAGGATTGCGGCGATGGACGAGGCTGGGGTCGATATGCAGGTCCTCTCTCTCAACTCACCCGGGGTCGAGCAGCTCGACGCAGGAGAGGCTATGAGAACAGCACGGGACGCCAACGAACACCTCTCGGAGGCGGTCCGGTGCCACCCGAGGAGGTTCGCAGGCTTCGCGGCAATCCCCATGCCATCGCCCGCGGATGCAGCCGACGAGCTCGAGCGGGCGGTCAAAGAGCTCGGCCTTAGCGGGGCGGCAATTAATGGCCACATCTCCGGGCGGTACCTTGACGACAGGGCCTTCTGGCCCCTACTGGAGAGGGCAGAGGCCCTCGGGGTCCCCCTATACATCCACCCCACAGTCCCACCTCAGAAGGTCGTGGAGGCCTCCTACAGCGGCTTCTATTCGGAGGAGGTCGCATACACCCTCTCGACAAGCGGGTGGGGCTGGCACATCGAGACAGCCCTCTACGTGCTCCGCATGATCCTCGGAGGCGCCTTCGATGAGTACCCGAAGCTGCAGGTGATCATAGGCCACCTCGGCGAGGCGCTGCCCTTCATGCTGCAGAGGATAGACCGGAACCTGCCCCGTGAGGTGACGAAGCTGAACCGCTCCATGGCGGAGTACCTCCGCGGGAACGTCCACTACACCTTCAGTGGCTTCAACTTCACGCCAACCTTCCTCGACCTACTCATGGAGGTGGGCGTAGATCGCATCATGTTCTCCGTCGATTACCCATATGGGTCGATGGCAGCGGGGCGCGCATTCCTCGATGGAATACCCGTGAGCACGGCAGACCGGGAGAAGATCGCCCACGGCAACGCAGAGAGGCTCATGAGCCTCCACCTCTAGCGCATCCTTACCCAAGCATCCCACGGTCATCGCGGCTTCGAGACCTCATCCAATTCCCTGAACTCATCATCCTTAAGGACGATGTTCAAGGCTGACATGTTCTCGAGGGCATGCTCCATTTTCGTGGCGCCGGGGATGGGTATCACAATTGGGTCTTTTTGGAGTAACCAGGCTAACGCGATCTGACCCACCTTCACCTCATGACGATCAGCTATCGACTCAAGTGTCTTCATAGCTGGGTTCCCTCGAGCATTATTTACGGCGAGTAGCCCGCGTGAGAGGGGTCGGTACGCCACAAGAGAGGCCTTGATCTCCTTGCAGGCGTCGAGCACGCCATTCTCCTCGGGTCCGCGGTTAGTGAGGCTGTACTCCACCTCGTTCGCCGCGAGGGTGAGGCCGTAATTCTCCAACTGGGTCGCCGCTCTCCTCAGCTGCTCCGCGCTGAAGTTGCTCACACCTACTGAACGTATCTTCCCGGCGCTCACGGCCTCGGCCATGTCGTCCATGAGTGACTCGATACTGGTGAGGGTCGGCGGCATGTGAATGTAGTAGAGGTCGAGGGTCGCTTCCCCGAGTCTCTCAAGCGTGGCGTCGAGGGCCTCGTTGAACTGCCCCTTTGTAAGCCGCGTGGGATACGGCATGTACTTGCTAGCCACGATGATACTTCTCCTGTCACGGTGCAGGCACCCCCCAAGCAGGCGCTCCGACCTGCCCCCAGTGTAGACCTCGGCGGTGTCGAAGAAGTAGACCCCACCGTCGAGGAGCGCCTTGAAGGCTTCGTACACCGGCTCATCGTTCTCCCCCTGCGCCCACCTGTTGGTTCCCGTTCCTAGGCGGGAAACCATGATTCCCGTGGAACCTAGCTCGGTAGTTCTGCTCGGGCTCATATCAACCGTTTATCTCTACCTCAACCTCGTTTATAACGGATCAAGTGGGGGGACAGCTGAATGGCTGCTTGACTTCGACCCCACCTTTATCTTCTTGAACTCAAGGCTTAACTTCGCGAGTTCCCCGAACAATGTCTACCTGAGCAAAAGAATTGTCTAAGATTGATTATCTAACGCGCTTCACTTTTCCTAAATCGCTTTGGGATAGCTAGTATGTCGTGAATGGGACCCTTTTTCTGAACGGAATCCCGACTTCACTCCATGCAGGGTAAAGTCGTCCTAATCACCGGGGGCACCTCGGGTATAGGGAAGGCGACGGCGATAGAGTTAGCCAGGCTCGGTGCGATGGTCGTCTTCACTACGCGCGACCAGACTCGGGGGGAAATCGCGAAGAAGGAGATCCGGGAGGCTTCAGGCAGCGAAGATGTGCAGAGTATACTCTGCAACTTGGCCTCCTTCGGCTCGATAAGGGTCTGTGCCGCGGAGTTCAGGTCTCGATTCGGGCGGCTGGACGTCCTTATAAACAACGCAGGGACCTGGGACTTTAAGAGAAGAGAGACTGTCGACGGCGTCGATAGGATCTTCGCTGTGAACTTTCTCGCCCCGTTTCTGCTGACGAACCTCTTGCTCGATCTGCTGAAGCAGAGTGTGCCCGCTAGGATCATCAATGTAGCATCAGCTCTGCACCGCGGTAAGGTCAACTTCGAAGATATAGAGTTCAAGGAGCACTACTCGGGGTTTAGGGCCTACTCACAGTCGAAGCTGTGTCTTATCCTCTTCACGAGGCTTCTCTCTAAGAGGTTGGTGGGCAGGGGGGTCACGGTCAACTGCCTGCACCCCGGGATGGTGAAGAGCAACCTCGGGAGGGACTCTGGGTTGGTCATGAGGTTTTTCTTTAGGCTGCTGGGGAGTAGCCCGGAAAAGGGGGCGAGGACCTCGGTGTACCTCGCAAGCTCCCCTGAGGTGGAGGAGGTAACCGGCGAGTACTTCTCGAATTGCATGGCTCAGCGTTCGTCGGGGGAGTCGTACGACATGGAGACCGCTGAGAGACTGTGGAAGGCAGCGGAGGCGTACGTCGAGCTTCCAAACTCGGCTACATCACAGCAGCCATCATCCTAGCCTGCATCACCAATCTATGAGCCTCGCGGATTCCACCATACCAAGCATGGCTCAAGGCCGCTACAGCCTAACCTACATTTTACTATGCATTATCGCCGTGCTCGCGATGTTCAGCACGCAGCTAATCAACCCGCTCCTGGTGATCTATGCCAAGCAGGTGGGGGCCGTAGGGGTCTGGATCGGCCTCTCCGTCTCCGCCTACTGGGTCGCGAGGGTCCTCCTCGAGATCCCCCGCGGTTTCATCTCGACGAAGTTCGGCTACTACCGCCCCATGGCGGTCGGCCTACTGCTGACAGCCGTCGACAACATCCTCTGCGCCTACGTCGTCGATCCGATCCAGCTCTTCTTCGCGAGGATTCTTCTGGGGATAGAGGCTGCTCTAATCTTTGCGGTCTCGATGACACTGATAATAAACATGTTCTCGATTGTACGGAGGGAGAGCGCGATGGGCCTCTTCCAGGGGATAGAGTTCCTAGGGAGCACCCTCGCCTCAACCTTCAGCGGGGTTATAATCACCGGCCTCGGTTTCATCGGTGCCTTCTACCTATCCACGGCTATGGCTGTCGTGGGTCTCTTCCTCCTCTTTCTGCCCTCCCTGCGCAGGGAGATCAAGACGCTGCCAACTGCATCGAGCATAAAGCTTTCGACGATCCCCAAGGTCCTGATGAACAGGGGCTGCTCATCGTCTGCGCCGTGACGCTGATGAACTTCATGCTCTACCAGGGTGTACTCTTCACGACATTCCCCTCTATCTTAACGGGACGCTTGGAATGTCTCTTACCGACATTGGCTTCGTCCAGGGCGCCAGGTCAATCGGGTACGTGCTCTCTATGTTATTTATGGGCACCATCTCTGACAGGATCGGGAGGAAGCCCGTCATACTCTTCGGTGCCCTCGGCACAGCGATCATGAGTGTGGTCCTTAGCTTCATGGTTGGGTTCACCGCGATTACGGTCGTCATGTTCCTCATCGGGATCACAACAGGCGCCGTCAATATAATCTGCCCCGTGATCGCTGCGGAAGTCGTTGACCCCGAGCACAGGGGCGCTGCGGTGGGTACCTACCGCACATTCTTCGACATGGGTTCGGTTTTTGGCCCCATCCTCATGATCTGGGTCGTGGGGGAATACGGGAACGCGATGTCCTTCTACCTCTCGTCGATCCTGCTGCTGGTGGTCTTCGTCTCCTGCCTCTGGCTTAGGGAGACGAAGAAAGTCCAGTTACAGTTTTAAGCAAAATCGAATTAGGATCGATCTCTATCCTGCCCACGATTCGAGTCGAAGATTGGAACTAACTTTCAACTTTGTCCTTTTCATCGATTTCTGTCTTGCTCAACCACTCGCAGCCATCTTTACGCACGAGGTAACCATCCTCGACCCGAAGACCACCCCATGGCGCATCAAACAACGGAATATCTACCGACACCACCATGTTTTCCCTAAGCGTCTCCTCGCTGCTCGGCCCGTATATCGGGGGTTCGAACTCGACAACCCCGACGCTGTGGATTCCAGAGTAGAGGAAATTCCGGCCCCAGCCTGCCTCACTCATGACCGCACGGCCGGTGGCCTCCGCATCCCTGCCTAGCATGCCTGCCCTTATGGAGGCCCGGCATTTTAACTGTGCGCGATGCGCTGTCTCCGCGGCTCGCACAGCTTCGTCTCCTGGGTAACCCAATATGATCGGTCTGGCGATAGCCCCGTGGTACCCCTCGACCCTCGGAGCGAGGGTGATGACGACCAGGTCGTCCCTCTCTATCCTCCTCAGGGTCGTGCGTGCGAGTATCGGTCGCGTGTTGGGGCCGGAGGCCACTATCGTGTCGATGCCCATACCCTCCGAGCCCGCCCTCCTCATGGCGTACTCTGCCTCCGCTGCAACGAAGCGCTCGGTCACGCCGGGCTTGACCGCCGAGTAAGCGGCCTCCATCCCCTTCGCCGCCACCCTGTAGGCGTACCTAATCACGGCTACCTCGGGACCTGACTTAATGGCTCTAACACCGCGTAGCTCCGCCTCAACGTCGATCCACTCCGCCTCGGGCAGCGTCCGCTTGAATGATTCGAGGACGCTCCCGGGCATCGCCCCGAGCCCACCGACCCCTACCCTCACGACTCGGCCTCCGCCTAATAACTCACGTACAATCTCACCGAAGCCCCGTATCCTTGCGTATGGATAATCCTCGTCGGGGTGCGTGAACTCCGTCAGGACGCGTGTCATCTCCACCCGTCCCACTAATCTCGCATACTCCTCGCTCTCGGGTCCGCAGAGGAGTACCGGCTCACCTTCCCTCGGCATGAGGACGCATACGGGTTCGAAGTGGGGTGGAAAGTCAGTCAAGTACCTCGCGTGTGCCGCCCCCGCTGTTGCCCTGTCATCGGAATAGGTTAGAATGATGTCTATATCCTTCTCAGCCATGATACACTGGATGGCTCTCCAGCGCCTAACGTAGTCTGATTGAGGTATGGTCGGGGGCTCGGATATCGACATAGTCATCTACCTGGATAACAAGTCCCCTTTCTAGGAAATAAGTTAAAACAAGTCATCAAAAAGCCGATCTTATCCTAGTTGAACCGATTGAGGCTGGTAGTGTAGGAGGACAGCCCCAGGGTTGATCGTTTTCGCCTCGACGAGCATCAGCATACGTCTTCCCTCGAGGTCGCTGAAGAGTGGCTTGCCCGCGCCGAGTATCACGGGGTGGACAGAATAGATAATCGTCGACGAGGCCTAGCTTAATGAAGGTCTTGGCGAGGCACGGACCGCCGGCAAACGCGATATCCTTGCCGGACAATTGCTTCAACCTCAGGATCTCCTCCGTGATGTCCCCTTTGACGAGTCTCGAGTTCTTCCAGTGGACCTCTTTGACGGTCTTCGAGAAGACCACCTTCATCGTCTCGTCAGCAAAACGCAAAAAATCTAGGTTACTCTGGGTGCTTTTCGGGTTCTTGGCTGCCGCTGGCCAGTAGCACTCCCACTGCTGGTAGGTCACGCACCTAAGAGGAACGTGTCGATTCCCCTCAGTTATGCGCGCGACGGACTTCGAGTCCAAGTTCAAGAAGTCCCTTCTCCTCCCTAGCGCGAAGTGATATTAGCACCGAGACCCACTCCATCGACCTAGAGGGGCCGTATGAACCCGAGAGAACGAGTTGTCGAAGCCCTCAGCCACAGGGAGCCCGACAGGTTGCCCGTCGACCTCGGCGGTACTGTGTCGGGGATACACAATAAGGCGTATGCCAATCTTATTCATGCCCTGAATATCGACGTGGATGTAAGGATCGATCCGCGAGACGTCCAGCAGCTGGCGAAGCCGGATGACGTTGTCCTTGAGAGACTCGGCGTCGATTTCCGCCACGTCGCCCTGAAGGCAGTACCCGGCCCAGGTGGAATCACACCCGATGCCTCGGGGAGGCCCTACTTCGTCGACGAGTGGGGCATCAAGTGGGGGCGGAACCCGAATTACTATGACATGGTCGACCACCCGCTGAAGGACGCGGGGGTCGGCGACCTCGACGATTTCGACTGGCCAGACCCGAGGAACCCGGCAAGGCTCGAGGGGCTGAGGGAGGAGACTGAGGACTTCTATCATAACACCGACTACGCGATTCAGGCTGACGCCTTCTTCGGGGGCATCTACGAGTGCGCCTGGTGGCTCAGGGGCTTCGAAACCTTCACGGTTGACCTCTACAGGAGGCCTGAGTTCGCCTCTAAGTTCTTGGATAAGATTCTGGAACTCTACATGGAGTTCTACGGTGGGTACCTCGATGTCGTCGGCCCTTACATCCAGATGATCGATTACAACGATGACCTCGGCATGCAGACGGGGCCCATCATGTCGCCAGCTATGTTCAACAGGTATCTGAAGCCCCGGTACCAGAAGCTCTTCAAGCTAATACGGAGCAAGACGAAGGCCAAGCTATTCCTCCACACCTGCGGCTCCGTCTACCAGCTCATCCCCGACCTTATTGACCTCGGGCTCGATGTCCTCAACCCCATCCAGCCGCTGGCAGCGAATATGGAGATCGAGGGCCTGAAGAGGGACTTCGGAGACAAGCTCTGTTTCCACGGCGGTGTGGACATACAGAGGCTCCTCCCTAACGGTTCAACGGAGGAGGTGGGGGCGGAGGTAAGGCGGATTTCCCGCGTCGGTGGCAAAGGCGGGGGTCTCATCCTAGCGGGCGCACACAACATACAGGCGGACGTCCCCCCGCGGAACGTCGTCGCCATGTTCCAAGCAGCGGGAAGCTACAGAAAGACCCTGGGAAGTGGATGAATTGGATAAGCAACAAATCCTATGGGAGATCAGTGAGGCTGTCACCAACTTCGACCCCGCGAAAGCGGCCGAGCTCTGTGCTACCGCCATCGAAATGGGCGTTCCCCCCTACGAGATAATCGTCAATGGGATGGCGAGGGGCATGGATGTGGTTAGCGGGAGGTATGAGAGCGGCGACTACTTCCTCTCCGAACTCGTTATGGCTGGGGAGACAATGAAAGCGGCTTTAGAGGTCGTCGAGCCCCATCTCATGGAAAAAGGAGCTAAACTCAGGGGCACTGTAGTCATAGGCACTGTCCAAGGGGATCTGCATGACATAGGAAAGCACATCTTTGGTAACCTACTACGTGGGGCGGGATTCAGGGTCGTTGATCTGGGGTACGACGTGTCGCCAGCGGCTTTCGCCGACGCGGTGGAGAAAACCAAACCGAACATCCTCGGGATGTCAGCCCTCATAACAACAACTATGACCAGTATGGCCGACACCGTCGCGGAGCTGAAGAAGCGGGGTCTAATGGCAGGTGTGAAGGTAATAATCGGGGGAGCAGCAGTGGACGCCGCATACGCAGCCTCTATCGGCGCCGACGCAGCCGCGAGGGACGCCGTCGAAGGCGTCACGATCTGCAAGGAATGGACGAAGTAGCCTCAGAGCGAGCGGAGGAAGCCGTCGGATGCCTCCTTCATGTTCCTCAATATCGGCTCGACCAGATTGGGGGTGGTCGGGGCGAAGCCGCAGTCGGGGTTAATGTAGGCGATGTTCTTCACACCTATGATCCTTGCTATTTTCTCGAGGCGCGCCTGAGCGGTATCGGCCGTCTCCAGCATAGTGTTTGAGATGAATCCCACACCCAGCCTCTTTCCTTCCCTCAGCGACTTCTCAGCAATCAACCCCATGTTTTTAGATTCTTGCGCCCTGCTGAAGCCGAAGCTGAAGACATTGACGCTGAGACTCATGAGCTCGTCGAAGACCCTCCCGACGGAGCCGCAGACATGCAGGCTTACTCTTCCTTCGTCTATCGCTTTGTCCGGCAGGGCGGAGAATAGTCGCTCCGTATACTTTGGGGACTCGAACTTCGCCGATAGACCGGGCTCGTCGATCTGTAGGTGAGCCCCAAGGTCGAGTGCCTTCTCGGCTAGAGGTATGAGGGCATCGGCACAGTCCTCGTACAGGGATGGGTCCCGCACGTTGGAGTAACCGGTGATGCCACCCATCGCGGCGGTCATGCCGAGTGTGACGGGGCCGGTTATCGTGATCTTTCCCTTCACTCTACCCCCGAGCTGTGGCCTGACGAGGGCGTAGTCCACAATCTTGTAGAAGCTGCCGGGGTCGTCCATCGGGCGGATCTTTTCTGACACCCTGAGCCCTCTACCCCCTCGGGCGAGGCCAGGGACCTGCTCGAAATAGGTGATCATGTCCGCCCTTTGCTCCCCGTCGGTGATGACTTCAATGCCGTGCCTGAGCTGTAGGTCGATGACCTCCGCCACCGCCTCCTCTAGGGGCTTCTCCGCCCGGGGGAAGCTGCCGATGGTAGTTCTCTCCAACTGAGGTTCATGGAGTAGGCGTGTTTACGGGTTTAAAAGGCACGTGTGGGGGGCGACTCACATGGGCTGGGCGGAAATACTGATCATCCAGTGGACTCCGAATTTGTCGGCGAGCATCCCGAAGGTGTCTCCCCAAAACTGCTTAGCGAGCGGCATCGTGACCTTGCCGCCCTTAGCGAAGCCGTTGAAGATCCCAGTTAGCCTCTCCGCGTCGGGTCCGGTGATGCTCAGGTTGACGTTGTCCCCGAAGACTACCTTCATATCGGCGCGCCCGTCGGCCGCCATCAGAAGGAAGTCACCGTACTTGAGCGTCGCGTGGATGATCCTGTCCTTCTCACCGGGCCCGTATGGCGCCTTTGCCTCCTCGAAGGTCTCCATCTTGAGTTCGCCTCCGATGACCGATTTGTAGAACCTCATAGCCTCAGCGGCGTTGCCGTTGAAACTGAGGTACGGCGTGAGCATGAGCTTTACATCTGCCATCCATTATTCACGGGTTTCTCCTCGGGAACCGTCGCTATATATGGTTGCGCGGGTCAATTCCCTGATTCATCATTAATATGACGGCTTCAGGGGTATTGGTAGGGCTCAAGGTTGGCTGGCGTCGATGGGGGTTTCAAGGCGAGGATTGTTCATATGATCCTATCTAATGAAGCCGGGGAAGCGCTGAAGGAGCTAGCAGACCGTTACAACGTCGATATCCCAAAACTCGAGGTCGGCCTCCCAAAGGGCCACGCCCACGTCGCGGGCTGCTATGTGCTCGACAAGGTGACCATCTTTGTTGCCAGCGGCGAGGGACTAACTAACCCGTTCCTCATTCTCCACGAGTTCTACCACCACCTCAGGTCGGTGAGCGGCCGCCATAAGGGGACCGAGCGATATGCAAACGAGTTCGCCCGGGATTACCTAAAGGAGTACAAGAAAAGGGTGGTTTAATCTTCGGGGATTATATGCCCGACTCTATCTTCCCGTTCCTAGCGGTTGCCCAGACCATATGTGGCGTCGTGTAGCTGTGCCCCACGTTACCCTTTGGGTCTAGTGCTATGACACCGCCTGTCCCAGCGACGCGCTCCATCATGTAGGCTAGAGCCCTATCCGTAGCCTCCTGTATGAGGGCACCTGCTTCCACATGGGTTAGGACGAGCCTTGCGAGGTTAACCTTCATAATGGCTTCGCCGTGGCCGGTTGAGGAGGCTCCGCCTAACTTGTTGTCGGCGTAGCCGCCGCTGCCCACGATGGGGACATCTCCTACCCTACCGACGAGCTTGCCCGTCATCCCGCCAGTTGAAGTCGCCGCCGCCAGGTTGCCCTTCGCGTCGAGCGCTACAGCGCCGACGGTCTCGTGGCCGAAAGCCGTCCCGGCCCTCTTCTTCTCCAGCCACTCTGCCAGCTCCCGACGGGCCTCCTCGGTCACGAGTTGTTTCTGGGTGAGCTTCTCGACCTTGTACTTCTCCGCGAGCCTCCGGGCGCCATCCCCGATCATGAGGACGTGTGGCGTCCTCTCCATTACGATGCGGGCAAGGTCGACTGGGTGCCTGATGTCGTGGAGCCCGGCTACGGCTCCGGCGCCGAGGGAGGAGCCGTCCATTATCATGGCGTCCATCTCGACGGTACCATCCTCTGTGAGTACCGAGCCGATGCCAGCGTCGAAGACAGGGTTGTCTTCGAGGGCTTTGACGGCTGCGACGACTGCGTCGAGTGCCGAGCCGCTTTTCCCAAGGACTCCCCACCCCTTCCTGGCAGCGTCTTCGACGCCGCTTATGTTAACGTCGACGAGCCTTTCAGGTATCGCCCACGCTCCACCATGTATGACTATAACAGGGTCTGTCATTACGGCCAAATATCAGTGGAGTGGCAGGATATAACAAAATATCGGTAATTTTGTTTAGATTTTGATGCTTTTCATTATAACGAGTGCCTCTTTTTAGAGAATACTCCTGTTTAAAGAGTGGTTTTGTCACCCGCTGGGGGGTGCATTCTCGCAAGTTTAATTGTATTTATGCGCGCGCCAAGGTAATAATTTATTCCTCAGGGCTACTTCACGCGTGCTTTAAAAGTAAACGAATATGGACCTAAAGATAGTAGTGTACCAATATGGGCAAGATGAAGTACAATTATCACACTGTTAATCTTCCAGAAAATTTGGCCCTAAAAATACAGGAAGTACTAGACAGTAGTGAATATGGTTATTCTGATATTCCTGAGTTTACAGTTGAAGCTGTTCGCAGATTTCTACGAGAATTAGGATATCTGAACTAGATAGGGGGAGAGTCAATTTCGCTTATCTAATTAGAATAGGCAGAATCAGAAGTGCGGTGAGTCCCACCAGCTTCATGAAGATAATGAGGCTCGGACCAGCGACATCCTTCATGGGATCGCCAACAGTATCCCCTACTACGGCTGCCTTGTGAGTCTCAGACCCCTTCCCACCATAGAGCCCTGTCTCGATCAGCTTCTTCGCGTTATCGAAGGCAGCGCCACCATTGTTGAAGAATACAGCCAACGACACCGCTGAGACAGTGACACCGATAAGGTACGCTACTAGAGTTTCCGCGCCAAGTAAAACACCGACCACTACAGTTGGGACTATGGCAATCAGTCCCGGCCAGATCATCTCCCTTAGAGCTGCCCTCGTGGAGATATTTATGGGACCTGCATAATCGGGTTCTACGGTACCCGCCATTACACCAGGGTTCTGGAACTGCTTCCTTACTTCATCCACCATCGTCATAGCAGTCTTCGCGGTTGAGCCAATTGTCAGACTCGCCACTAGGAAACTCACAGCCACACCGATGAAGATTGCTGCAACGTTGAATGGATTGATTAGACTCAGACTCTTAACTCCAGCTAACTCGAAGAAGGTGATGAAGACCGCGAAGGCGGTCAACGTGCCTGTCGTCATGCTCAGAGCCTTAGTGTATGCCTTCATGCTGTTGCCGACGGCATCGAGGAGCGTAAGGTTCTCTGCGGCCTTTTCCTCGTGAGCCATCTCTGCTACTCCATTCGCGTTATCTGAAATGGGGCCGAAGGCGTCAGCTGACATTATGAAACCGATCATTAGGTCGGTGCCAATGTTTGCGATAGCGATGGCGTAGAGGGAGTAACCGGAGATGATGTAGGAGAAGACCGCTGCACCGATCACTCCGGCGACTGGGAAGAGTGGGTTCTGGAATGCGTAGGCGAGCCCCGTGATAATGTTGATCGCTGACCCCCTTTGGGAGGCTTCAGCTATGCTTCGCACTGGTTTCCCCCTGTAACCTGTGTAGTACTGCGCAACGTAGATTGAGATTAGCACAGCGACGAGTCCACTCAGGATTGAGAAGAAGAGGGTGATGTCACCCAAGAGAGAAGTAGCTAGGAAATATGAACCGATGGTTGTGAGTAAGAAGGTAGTAGCTAGCCCAATTGTGATCGTTCTAGAGGGGTCCATCTTTAGCTGTCTTACGAGCATCACTCCGACAACGGATGCGATGTACCCAGCGCATGGAAGCAGTACTGGGAAGATTACTGCATTGAAACCGTATTTGCCGATGAAGGCGGCTCCGAGCATCATGCCCGTGATCATGTCGCCGCTGAAACTCTGGAAGAGGTCGGCCCCTCTGCCCGCGCAGTCGCCAACGTTGTCTCCTACTAGGTCAGCGATCACAGCGGGGTTCCTAGGGTCATCCTCGGGGATTCCCTTCTCGACTTTCCCAACGAGGTCGGCTCCGATGTCTGCGGCCTTCGTAAAGATACCTCCACCGACCTGCGCGAATAGGGCGATTAGGCTGGCGCCGAAGCCAAAGCCTACGAGGTCGTTCGGATCCTTAAAGATAATGAAGAGTAGGACAACACCCGCAAGGCTGAGGGCGGGTACTGAGAGACCCATGAGACTTCCACCCATGAAGGCGATTCGGAACGCAGTTAGCGAGGACTTCCGCGCCGCGTCCGTGACTCGTCCGTGGACTCTTACGACGAGCCTCATCACCGAGTAGGCGGATAGGATCGACATCAACGCGCCTACTACGAAGGTTGCTGATGTTATCCAGCCCAGGGTGAAGAAGATGGCGATAGCGAGGACGGGGATCATTATTATGAGCACACTGAATTGTGTGTTCATGTAAGCGGCGGTTCCTTTCTGTATCTTTTCTGAAATCTGTGAGATTCCTATCTGCTCGATCTTGTGGGAGAATACCCAGCGGTAGATGAGTAGTAGGAGAATACCTGCAAGGACTATCGTTGAGAACGTGAGAATTAGGGGGTCCATATCTAAGATCTCTGATTATCCTCTTTGATTGTTTGAAGGTTCGTCCGGTTTCGGTTGACCTTCATGCTTAGATTAGCGCGGGTAGGTTACAGAGATAAAGGTTATTAGACGACTTGCCTAATTTTGCATAAAAAATGCGCGCGTACACGTTTGACAGTGGATTATCTCCGAGACTTTGTGCTGAGTGTACCGCAAAAGAGCTTAAAGATGATGGGATTAGTTGGAATTTCTATAAAAACTCGACACTTTAGTTGCGCGCGCACCTAGAGCGTGAACTTGTCCGCTTCGTTTAGGAACCAGACGCTGGGGGTTTCCGCCACGCCGGCACGCTCCATTATCTTCTTCAACTCGTCTGACTGTGCGAACTTCTGGGCAGTGTTCATGTCGTCAAACTCGTTTACCACGACTACCTCGTTGGGGTTGGCGAAGTTCCTGAGGACCCTTTGGCTTCTTACGCCAAACTTCTTCGCCATCGGCTTTGTCTCATCGAGAACGGCCTTCCATTTTGCGTAGTCGTTCACTTTATGTCTGACAAGGACTGTAGCCATGTTAGAAATTCTGTAATGGTCGGTTATTAGCCTTGCCGGTTTGGGGTGCTATTCATCAGAAATCACCCAAGGTGTTGCGCGCGCAGCAAAACGTGCATGAAGGTATATGAGATCCTAGAGGATGCGAAATCCGCTAAAGAAAAATTGACCACGCGTGGCGCGCGCCAGTAAGTACAAAGGGAAGAAGTACTACTGCGGCGAGGGATGTAAGCTAACCTTCGATAAGAACCCAAAGAAGTTCGCGAAATATGCAATATGCAATATTCAATTAAACGAACATTCGCGTCCGCGTGTATTGTGTTAATTTCTTCATTCTCGAAGGTCGCGGAGCATCTGATCATACTGCTCCTTCGTAACCTCTCCCCGAGCATACCTCTGTCGAAGAATCTCCTCGGCCGAGGAATAACCCATTCTCCCCATCCCGTCGCCCATATGATGACCCATAGGCGCACCGAAGATGAACCTGAGCGCCATCATCACCAAGAAGACCACAAAGATGAATCCGATTATCATAGGTATGATCATCAAGCCAATGCCCCACCCCATAGGCATGCCATAGTAACCTCCTGTGTAAAATGCTGGTCGGTTGAAGGCTGAGAGAAACCATATTGAGCCAAAGATCAGGAAAAGTACTCCAAACCCGATGATGGCCCATTTCATAGGATGTATTCTGTACATGACTGTCAAAGGCATCGGTTAGACGCCGCCCTATAAACCGGTGTCTAAAATAGGCTCAATTAACGGGTGAGCATCATTGGGTTTAGGTTATTTGTAGGTTTAGGGTTATCTCTGGTCCATGTTTGCGCGCGCGCATAATGATTATCAGTGAAATCTAAACAACATTAATTACATACCAAATTATGCCAGTTTGCAGCGCACTTCCTCAGTAACTCGGGTGACGGGGTAAAACGATAAAAAATCGTGTAGCCGGATTCGTAAATACGGCTACTTTAGTGCCTTGACCGCCTTCGCGAGTCTATCGAGGCCGTCCTTGAGCATGGCCCTAGGGCACGCGATGTTGAAGCGCATGTACATGCTGCCCTCAGCGCCGAACATGACGCCGTCATCGAGCCAGAGGCGGGCTTTCTCGAGCATCCATGTATGGAGCTTCTCGTCCCCCATGCCGAGGGCCGTGAAGTCGACCCAGGCGAGATATGTGCCCTCGAGCGGGTAGACCTTGAGCATTGGCATATTCTTCTTGATGTAGTCCTCAAAATACTTGAGGTTGGCTTTTAGGTAAACGAGCAGTTCCTCGAGCCACGGCTCGCCCTTCGCGTACGCGGCTTCCTGTGCGACGATGCCGAAGATGTTGGGGTTGCTAACGCTGTTGTTCTGTGTGACAGTGAAGAAGGCGTCTCTGAGCTTCTTGTTGGGGATGATGGCATCGGCGTTCTGTAGGCCGGCGATGTTGAAGGTCTTGTTCGGGGCGGTTAGGGTTACTGTCCTCATGAGGGCATCGTCACTGAGGGTGGCGGTACAGGTGTGCTTGATCTTTCCCAGTATGAGGTCGCTGTGGATCTCGTCGCTTACGATCACGATGTCCTTCTTCTCGCAGATCTCGGCCATGTGCTTTAACTCGTCCCTCTTCCAGACGCGACCCACTGGGTTGTGTGGGCTGCAGAAGATGATCATCTTCGTCCTGCCGTCGATCTTCTTCTCGAGGTCCTCATAGTCCATCTCATAGTAGCCGTCTACGATCTTGAGGGGATTGTCGACGACCTGGCGGCCATTGTTGAGGATTGCATTCTTGAAGGGGTAGTAGACGGGGGGCTGGATGATGACCTTGTCACCGGGGTGGCTGTAGGCCTGGACGCAGTAGTTGAAGCCGGGGACGACGCCAGGGCTGCTAAGGATCCAGTCGCGCTGGATTCCCTTCCAACCGTTGCGCTTCGCCATCCAGTTTATCATGCCGTTGTAGTAGCCGTCGGTCTTGGAGGTGTAGCCGTAGATCGGGTGCTCTGCTCTCTTCTTTATCGCGGCGACGATCTCTGGGGCGCTGGCGAAGTCCATGTCCGCGACCCACATGGGTAGGACGTCGTCGTACCCCGTCATCTTCTTGGCGTAGCTCCACTTGCTGGAGCTGGTTCCCATTCTGTCTATGATCGTGTCGAAATCGTATACCATTCTGCTCACTGTATTGGAGTTATGTCAGCTACTCAGATATGAGTTCATCCCACTAGGCGAGACAACTTCAGCTATTTTTTGCCTCTTTTTCATTAAGGTTTGGATAGATTCATTTTTCACGAAATTAACAAGATAGTAAATCTCGAATGAACTACTTTACACCCTCTTTTTTCTCTCGATTACTTGTGGTGTATCTTAGGTGTAAGAGCCCTGCTTGTCAATGACATTATCGATGGAGACGTTTCTGAGTGGGACATGGGGCTGACCCATTGGGATAAACCTCCGACAGTTCCCGTCCTCGTGTAACCTATAAAATGGAATTAAAAAATAAATAATCAGCCTAAAGATCTAAATAAATAAAATTCTAAAATAATAAACCTAAAAAAAATAAAATAATATGACCTACTTATGCACATGCGTTTTTCCTGTCCCCGCGTACACAGTGCTGCCTATAGGGGACTTACCTCCAGGGGGCATACGGTATAGGTAAGGTTCCTGTATATGGCTGGTGATAGTTTATTCTTTAAGAGGGCTGTATATTTTTTGAGATCAAAGCTAGATTTATTGTGGCCTGGTTTCTCTTTCTAATCTTAACTGAGTTTAGCGTCTGTAATTAAGTTCATAGTTTAGCAAGGCCCTAGAGGACGCGGAGATTAAGAGCAACTCCATGCCTGATCAGTTGCGCGCGCGGGCCCCAGCGACGAAGATCATTGAGTCCCCGGGGAAGCGCGTGCGTTGAATCCGCAGTCAGGACAAAGGTTATTGAATATTCTTGCGGCATTGTCTTTCTCAAGTTGAGTAGACTTTATCGAAATTGATTCGGAGATCGTCACCTTTTTCTCTTCATTGATGTTGAACCCGGAATTTTCCTTCCATTCATTCACTTGACCTTCATCGCATCGTTCTACGGCGCCATGTTCGGTGCCATTTTTCGTAGAGATCATACAGGCTCATCCACCTTAGTTCCCTTGAACTGGCTAACGTAGAGGTTATAGTAGAAGCCCCTCTCCTCGAGCAGCGAGTCGTGGGTACCACGCTCAACTATCTCGCCGTCCCGAATCACTAGGACCTGATCAGCCTTCCTTATAGTGCTGAGTCTATGGGCGATCACGAAGCTCGTCCTACCCTCCATCAACTTCAACAGTGCCTCCTGTATCCTGATCTCCGTCCTCGTGTCAACGTTACTCGTCGCCTCATCGAGGATCAATATCTTCGGGTCCGCGATGATTGCCCGGGCAATGGCGAGAAGCTGGCGCTGCCCCTGGCTCAGGTTACTACCCCGTTCGGTGAGCATGGTTTTATAGCCTTCTGGCAGACGTGTGATGAACTGATCCGCGTTCGCAAGCCTCGCTGCGGCCATACAATCCTCGTCAGTCGCCTCAAGGTTACCATAGCGGATGTTCTCCATCACGGTGTCTGCGAAGAGGAAGTTGTCCTGAAGCACGGTGCCCAGCTGCTTCCTCAGGCTATCGCGTGTGACATCCCTAATGTCGACTCCGTCGATCCTAATCGAGCCCGACTGAATGTCATAGAACCTGCTGAGAACATTTACCATCGTAGTCTTCCCCGCCCCCGTTGGACCAACCAACGCCATCAGCTGCCCCGGTTCCGCGTGGAAGCTCATGTTCTTTAAGATCGGTGTCTTACCATCGTAGCTGAAGTCAACGTCCTCGAAGACGATATCACCTTTTATCTCCTCAAGTGGCTTCGCATCGAGTTTGTCGTTTATCTCGGGTTTCTCATCTATCGTCTCAAAGATGCGCTCCGCCCCCGCGAGTGCGGATTGTATCGTGTTGTAGAGGCTAGCGAGCTGCTGAAGTGGCTGCGAGAAGTTACGCGTATAGAATATGAAGCTGGTTATGACACCTATCGTAACCAAGCCTTGGATGGCCATCCATCCGCCAAGCCCCGCGACCACAGCTATGGCTAAGCTGCCCATGATGTTCACAATGGGCATAATAACGAAAGCATAGCTGTTTGCCTTCGTAGCGACCTTGCGCACGTTATCGTTGGCCAGGTCAAACTCCTTTAGCACACGATCTTGTCTGCTAAATGCCAGCACGACCCGCTCGCCACTGATGGTCTCCTCCATAGTGCTGTTGAGCCTGCCAAGGTCTCTCTGTAGGTCCCTGAAGCCTGCTAGTGTTTTACTGCCTATGAATATTGTAACAAATATCATCAACGGGAAGACGAGGAGGGTCCCCAGCGCGAGCCAAGCGTTCAGTATGAACATGACGATTAAAATGCCGATGATGGATAGGAAACTCGAAATCAACTGCGTGACACTCTGGCTGAGTGCCTGGTTGATCGCATCGATGTCGTTTGTAAGCCTGCTCATCAGTTCCCCCTGTGTGCGCTTGTCGAAGAAACTGAGGCTGAGGGTCTGTAGGTGCTCGAAGAGCTCCTTCCTAAGCTGCTTCAGCACCCTCTGTGATATCCTCGCCATCAAGACGGATTGGAGAGCGTTGGATACGAAGCCCACAGCGTAGATAAATCCCAGGATAAGTACGACGTTGTAGAGACCTGGGACGTTACCCGTACTTATGTACTGGTCGACTGCTACGCCCACGAAGTAGGGGCCTAGCAGCGACGCGACGGTACCGAGTACCACAAATGTGCCTATCAGTATGAGCTGGAGCCTGTATGCTAGGAGGTAACGAATGAGGCGAGATAGCGTTACCCCGGGGTTCTTTGCCCTGGATACTCCTCTCGCGAAGCCCATGCCTGGGCCTCCTCGGTCTTGATTTGCGGCGGGCTTATTGGCTTGAGGTTGGTTGCTCATAGCCTGATCCCTCCACCGAGCTGAGAGTCGTAGATCTCCCGATATATTGGGCTCGTCTCCATCAACTCGTTGTGTGTGCCCTCTGCGGCGACGCGGCCCTTGTCGAGTACCACTATCTTGTCCGCCTTGAGAACGGTGCTGATCCTCTGTGCAATTATGAAACTCGTTTTACCCTTCATTAAACTGTCAAGTTGCTCCTGAATCCTCGCCTCAGTCTCGACATCAACCGAGCTCGTACTGTCGTCGAGTATCAGTATCTTGGGCTGAACCAACAGAGCCCTAGCGATGCTGATCCTCTGCTTTTGCCCCCCGGAGAGACCTGCACCCCTCTCTCCAACATCCGTATCATAACCATTCGGCATGCCGATGATGAACTCGTGGGCCTGCGCGGCCTTTGCAGCCGAGATGACCTCCTCCTCGGTGGCCTCTGGCTTACCATACCTGATGTTGTCGCGTATGGTTCCGCTGAAGAGTATGGCTTCTTGCAATGCCACGCCTATATTTGAGCGGAGAGACTCAAGGGTCACATCCCTCACGTCGACGCCGTCGACCATGATTCTGCCTTTTGTGACATCATAGAAACGTGGGATGAGATCGATCAGCGTTGACTTCCCTGAGCCCGTTGCACCAAGGATGGCGATGGTCTGTCCTGGCTCAGCTACGAGGTTGACGTTCTGCAGCACCGGCTCGTTGAGGTTGCCCGAGTAGCTGAAAGAGACATCTTCGAAGGCAACCTTCCCCTTGACGTCTTTTAGTTGCTTAGCATCTGGCTTCTCCTTAACCTGTGGATCCGAGTCGATTATCTCGTAGATGCGTTGAGCTGAGGCTTGAGCCGCTGATAGCTGGCTGGACATTATTGCGAGGAAGATCAGCGGGAAGATAGCGATGAGCAGATAGTTGACAAAGGCCAGAATGTCGCCTACGCTGAACCTCCCGCCTATAGCCTCAAGACCACCAAACCAGATGACACTGAGCACGCTCAGATTGATAATTATCAGCATCGATGGGAAGAGAACCGAGAAAATTGTGAGCACCTTAGTCGTTTGATTCGTGAGACTGGTGTTCGCTTCCTCAAAACGCATTGATTCGTGGCTCTGTCTCACGAAGGCCTTCACGACCCTAACGCCTGCGAGATTTTCCTGAAGTACCGTGTTGAGCCTATCGAGCCTCTTCTGAACCTCTAGAAACATCGGAAGAGCCTTCCAGACGAAGACAACAGCGAGTAACAGGGTGAGAGGAAGTAGGAGGAGGACGATTCTGGCGAGCTCCGCGTTGATTATGAACATAAGCGCGATGCTGCCGACTATCATTATCGGTGCGCTGATGAACATCCTCAGCCCCATCATCACAATCATTTGAACAGAGTTCACATCGCTCGTGAGTCGTGTGATGATCTGGCCAGTCTGGAATCTGTCGAGGTTTCCGAAGCTGAACTTCTGTATCCTGTGATATGCGGCGCTTCTTACGTCTGCAGCGAAGCTCTGAGCGGCCCTTATTGCAAGGAAGGTATTGCCTATCGTGGCAGCTGCACCAAGGAGAGCCACCCCGATCATCAACGCGGTTAAAGTCACTATGACGGTGATGTTCTTGGAGACTATTCCATCATCAATTATCCGTTGAATAAGGGTGGGAATTACTAGATCCGAGCCCACTGACACGAATAGTAGTACTATTGATAATGCGACTATGCGCCAGTAGGGTTTAAGGTATCCAAGTATCCTGATTATTGGGTTAGACAAACTATATCCTCCAAATGCAAGTTTCTAAACTTCTCAAAATGTATCATCGTGACCTTATGAGAGTCAGACCTTATCTCGATTTTTTTATTCATGCCTCAGTGCCTCGACGGGACTCAGCTTAGCAGCATGCCAAGCCGGATAGATGCCTGAAACCACACAGGTAACAACAGAAAAGCCAACGACAATCAGGCCGAGGGACAAGTTTACTGAGGGAGCTAAGCCGATGATGTTCCCCGCGACAATACTGATAGCGAAGCCGAGTGCCGCTCCGATTATTCCACCAATTATGCCCGTGAGGATCGCCTCAGAGAGGAATAGAATGAGAATGTCCCTCGCCTTCGCTCCGAGGGCTTTCATTACGCCTATCTCCTTTGTTCTCTCGAGGACGCTTATCGTCATCGTGTTGATAATACCGACCCCCGCAACAACGAGACTGATAGCGGCTATCCCTCCGAGTACAGCCTGAATCGTTCCAAGTATATTGGTGACAAGAGCTTGAGCGGTTGCAGCGGTTATGACACTGAGGTTTGTGATGCTGTCCTTTATCTTCTGAGATACGGCATCGATCTTGTCTGGGGAGGAAGCCAGGACCTGGATGGAACTGTATTTCCCGTTTTTCTCGAAGAACTGATCGAAGGTAGTGAGAGGAATAATGATGGCGCTGTCACTTGAGCCGAAGCTTCCCCCGGTCCTCTTTAAAATACCAACTACTCTAAGGGTCAACTGTTTTGTGACATCATTCACCGTAGCGGTTACCTTGAGCCTGTCTCCAACGTTAATGATTTGGGAAGTTGAGTCAGGTGGCTGGGCAATTTCGTCCCCGATGACGGCGACACCAGTGTCCGATCGTAACAGTGCTCTTCCTGCAACCACCTCGATCGAGGGATTAGCCTTGAAATAATCATCGGTCGAGCCAGTTATGGAGTGATAATAGGTCTTTCCATTAATGGAATAAGAGACGGATCCACCCGAATCGACTGGGACGGTATATGATACATCTGGTATCTTCGATATCTGGTTGACGACCTTGTAGTCGAGTACGCGAGTTGCTGTACTACCACCTTGGAACGGATTGCCACCTCCGAACCCACCCGATGTGATTGTGATCGTCGATGCCCCTAGAGAACTCAGCTGACCACTTACATTACTACTGAGTCCCTGTGTCAGGGAGATCAGGCCGGTTATAGCGGCACAGCCAATTAAGATACCGATCAGGTTAAGCGCGAAACGGAACTTTCTGGATTTTACGCCATTCCAGGCTGAGCCTATGATATCTCCAAGGTTCAATTGACGTATCGCCTACTGGAGCCCGAATAGTCTCCGCAACCAGCCCCATATTCCGCCATCGCTTGAAGGCGGCGGTATGACTGGTGACGAGTTTGTGACCGTCAGGGGAATACTTAGAGTGGAATTCTGCTGAGTGTTTCTGCTGTCGAGGTACGTGATCCTCAGCTTCAGGTTGTAGTCGCCCGTCGTTGAGCTGTTGCTCACAGCATACTTTAAAGTGAACGGGACTGGGCTGTCGGGGTCTATCGCACCGAGGTACTCGGTGCTTCCAGCGATCTGATTCACATGCGTATCTGGTAGAACCTGTATCTTCGTGAACTCCACCTTGCCTGTGCCCACTAGTAGCAGGTTGGCCTCCATGGTCTGGGTGCTCCCCTTTTGGGCTATGATTACCATATCCTCCATTAGCGAGAACTGGACGAGGTTCTCCACAGGTATAGTGATGGTCTCGGTTGCGACGCCTTGAACGCCTTTGGAGTCAATGTACTTCACGTTCACCGTGAGCGGGATGTCACCGGCGGTAGCGGAGCCGCTTAGCAATAGGATGTAGGTGAACTTGGCGTTCCCGCCGACAGTTAGATCGCCTATGGAGACAGTCGTCGGATTCAAGGGGGAGATTAAACCCGTAACATCCGTAGTCAGAACAGCCTTCACGTTATAGACGGCAGCATCAGCGCAGGATACCTGAAGGTCTACGCTGAACTGCTGACCAGGGATGACTCGGCTCGGGTTCAGGTTGGTAATCGTGATTACGGGACTCTTAATCACCTTGGATGTTGTGACCTCCAACGGGATATTTACTGTCTGCCTTGTCTCGACACCAGAGCCGTTTGTGTACCATACCTGAGCTGTGATAGAGTAAGCCCCAATAGGCGTGTTCTCCAATGATCTAATCGTAGTATCGAATGAAATGGACCCACCTTGCTTCAACTCAGTGATGTGGTAATTGACCTGGCTGGTGACGGCAAGTAGTGGACTAATGGAGGAAAGTGTCAAGTCGATCGAACTTAAAGTAGAGTTAGCCACGTTTTCAACTGTCAACGTAATTACGCTTTCCGCCCCGGGTGTTATCTTACTCGCTGATGCTGTGATCTTAACTGCCGGAAGCGAGGGCTGATTCACAACGATAGTCAGCGGGACCGTCACAGTAACTATTCCGCGGCCAGCCCTCAGGTAGCTGAGCACCATCGAGATGGGATACGCGCCGACCGCCACGCTCTGATCAACCATAACCGTTGTCGAATAGCTGGCAGAGGCGCCTATCCCGATTTTATTATTCACATACTGTGATCCACCGAGAATGGAAACCCCAGGAGTTGCTGAGCTTAACAACGCCTCTATTTCAGTCACATCGAAGTTTCCGCTGTTGTAGAGAGTGATGCCGATGCTTCCCTTGGATCCGGCAGCTAGGACAGTGTTTGTCGTCGTTACCTGTAGGTGGGGGATGTAGTCCTCCGCATATGTGATTCCGATCTGGCCTGCTATCAAGCAGACGAACAATATAGGTATCAGGTACTTCTTTCCATTCATAATCATCACTTGAACCTTTTTTCTCCAGCGATCTCTCCATCTCTAATCATGAGCAGCCTGTCTGTAGCCTGCGCCACGTTCGGGTCGTGGGTAATCAAGACGAAGGTCTTACTCTCCTCCTGGTTGAGTTGGCGAAGGAGGGTCATTATCTCCTGCCCGGTTTTCGAGTCGAGGTTACCGGTTAGCTCGTCACATAGGAAAAGTGGGGGGTCGTTGGCGAGAGCCCTGGCTATCGCGACCCTCTGCTGCTCGCCGCCGCTTAGCTGATTTGGCCTGTGGTCGAGCCTGTCTCCTAGGCCAACCATTTCCAGCAGTTTCTTTGCCCGTTCTTCCCTCTTTTTCTGGGGCACGCCGCTTATCGAGAGGGGTAACTCGACGTTCCCGAGGGCATCGAGCCTCTGGATGAGGTTGAATTGTTGGAAAATGAAGCCGATGTCCTTGTTTCTGAGGTCGGCGAGCCCGTTGTCGTTTAGGGTTGAGATGTCTACTCCATCGATTAACACCTTACCGGAGGTCGGGAGATCGAGAGCACCTAGCATGTTTAGGAGAGTTGACTTCCCGCTCCCCGATGGGCCCATTATCGCCATGAATTCGCCATTTTGGATCTGTAGATTAATGTTGTTGAGAACCCTGAGTGGTTGGTTACCTTGCTTGTACTCCTTGACTAAGTCAACGGTTTCGATGATAAATGTCATATTATCCACCATGTTGCGTCATCACAATTGCGCGCGCGAGTAGGTAATCAGTCGCTGCTTGTTTGCTTTTCAAGCCACTTCTACGCTGTAACCGAGACTTTGTTTAAAAGGGGTTTTCCCACTTTACACCCAAATCTATGACCAATCGACTTAACTTTTTTATAATATATTCCCTTTCCATAAAGGGAATCGATCTTTATGCCTAAGCCTCGTCCCTTCAAACAGGTGCTGCTCTGGCTGGTAGCAGGATCGAGGGGTGGGGTGAACAGAGGTAAAATAATTGAGGCAGTAAAAAGAAAACCTCTAAATGCCAATCAACTCAGTAACGACCTCGGCGTCGAGTATAAGACAATTAGACATCACCTCGACGTTTTGGAGGAGAATAATGTGGTCACCTCGTTGGGTGATCATTATGGTAAGGTGTATTTTCTAAGTCAGGAGATGGAGCAGGGCTACGAGGATTTTGGGGAGATTTGGGGTGAAATCATGAAAACATTGAATAGCAGTCGGGAGGAGGGTCGTGGAGATGAATAAACGGGTTAGGCTTGGAGTCATCGTGGTGGGCTTAGTTGCCTTATTTATTCTGAGCCTTCTCCCTCAAATCTTGTATGGGGTTATCCCTTCACATATGGATAGGCCCAGGTTAGAGGACCTTACCCCGGAGCAGCTTAGTACGATTAGTAGCTATCTCGCAGTTTACATAAAGGGAAAAGTAGTCCTGGGTTTTGTTAACTCGATTCTTCTCGTTTATCTCATATATTTGCAGGTTAAGATCTATCGCTCGACGAAAACAAGCTTTAGTTTAACTTTGGTACTCTGCTTCACAGCCCTTCTCATGTATACATTGTTCTCTAATCCTTTCCCAGTCTGGTTTGCAGGATTCTCTGGAGGTAGTATCGTGGAAGCGTTCAACTTCTTACCAGATCTGTTTACGACAGTGGCTTCAATCATCTTCATAATGTTGAGTAGACAATGATATCCGCGCGCGCGGTTGGCTGAGGAGAATTCTGAGGATCGAGTTTTAAGGGTGTCGAAGGGTGCTCTGAGAGAAGGTTTGTCGGATGGTCAGCGTGTTAAGGAACTCGACTCATTAGTCGGTGTTGGCCCTGCCTTGGCTAGTACTATTTTGACTTTCTGGAACCCTGATAGGTTCTGTGTCCTGGATATTCATGTGTGGAGAGAGGTGTTTGGCGATGAGCCCAGTGATCTTTTCACGTCTATTCGACATTACACTGATTTGCTTGATGGTCTCAGAGGGGAGGCTATGAAATATGGTTGTAGCGTCAGAACTGTTGAGAAGGCTCTTTTCAAGAAGAATCTGGACGAGTCTAAGGGTTAATCAGAGTTAGTGAAAAGGTGCAAAATACCCAGGTATCGCATTGATCCAGCATCGGATGCGCATTCGTTCTCAGCTATGATATGTGGTAGAGTCAAAGAGATTGCATCTCTTTCGACAGCCTCCCGGCTCCAAATGCGTTCGACGGTCTTTATATCGGGTTTCTCGTAGACCCAGTATCACTCGGAGTTCTCTCCCGTAATTAATTCCCATGTAGACGTGGTCGCCCCTCACGCGGGTGGAGAGGACTCTGGTCTCCTGTGTGCAAGTGATCCGTGCTTAGTTAGAGTGGACCTAGTCGGTGAATAACAGGCCCCAGAATTAGTGGAGGCTCGGCGCGTAGGGTGGTGTCGCCCTCACGTTCGTCTGGCCGCCTGTGGTGGTTGTCTTGGACGACGAGGTGGACGACTGGGAGGATGCTCTGAGGCGCCTCGTCGATGAGGCTCTAAATAGGACCCGCCTCGAGTCTGTGTTTCGCCACTACGAGAGAGTGAGGAGGATTAAGGCTCCTTCGGCTAAGCTCGTGTATCTCTTCCTGAAGGATCATCAGCCGCAGAGCCTGGCGAGCCTCAGGCGGACTCTTGGGATCAGCAGGAACTCTGCCCCCAGGGCAGTGACTGAGCTTGTTGAGTTGGGGGTCGTTGTGCGTGATGATCAGTTTCTCTACTGGGTTACGCCCCTGGAAGCTGGTAAGGATGGGGGTTAGCCTTCCCCTTTAAATACGGGTTTATTCGGGGTGGCCCCATTTTGGGGCTGTTTGGCCCCAGGTTCGGCTCTTCTCTGTGGGTGAGATGTGTTGGGTGAGGACGTTGTCTACGTGAAGCTTAGGCTGATTGGTGAGCCGGCGAGGATCATCAGGGATCAGAAGGCGCGCGCGCGGATGATCAGTTCAGAAACTTAAATTGAATGTATACCCCTTGGACATCGAGAGGCGTGGGGTAATTGGATTTCTACGAAGTTGTCAACAGGAGAAAAAGTGTAAGGGAGTTCCAGTCAAGACCCGTGGAAGAAGAGAAGCTCTTTAGAGTCCTAGAGGCGGGGCTAAAAGCACCCTCAAACAACCATCTCCGGCAGTGGGAGTTCATCCTAGTTAAAGACCCTGAGCAGAGGAAAAAGGTCGCGGAACTAGTCTCGAAGGCGAAGAACATCACGAACGAGACGGAGCTTGAAAAGGCTTTAGACAATTGGTCAGATGAAGTGCAGAGGGAGATGTACCGTAAGGCGCTGCCGGTTCAAGTGAAGATGCTGGTGAGCTCGCCGGAGCTGCTTGTCGTCTGCTACAGGTTGAGGAAGCCACTGAAGGACTGCGGGATTCTGTATGACCTGAACGATTTGGCTTCAATCTGGATGTGCATAGAGAACATCATGCTTGCGATGGCTGCTGAGGGGTTATACGGAGTCACAAGTGTGCCTCGTGAGACGGCTGTCCTCAAGAAGGTGCTAGGTGTGCCTGAGGGCTATGAGGTGGCAGCGGCGATTCCAATAGGCTACCCAGTGGACTACTTTGTGAGGCAGAAGACCGTTTCACTTGAGGAGAAAATACACTACGATAAGTGGGAAAATACCTGAGTGTTGTTAATCATCGAAATTTCTAAAATGAAAAATCCTCTCTAAGATACTTCGTATCAAGCCATTCTACACACGTTATTGATGCGTAATATACCCGTAAAAATTTAGATTTTTCACTCTCATAGCGGCTTCACCGCTGTGTTCAGGTCGTGAGGCCTGACTAATCTAAACCCTTCACGACACGCCGACGAGTCGTGACTAAAATAAACCACCGTCGGAGAAAGGAGAAGCATCGTTTTGGGAGACGAAGAGAAGAAACCTGAAGTAAGGACAGATGCGTACTTCGAGTTCCGCATCAAGGAGCTGCAGACGCAGCTGAAGACTGCGAACGACACCATCGAGGCGCAGAACAAGGAGCTGGAGCTGATCCGCTTGAACGACGCGGAGAGGCTCGTCGAGGAGATAGTTGGCCTCACCACCTTCACTGCTGATGACCTGAAGGACAAGGGCAGGGAGGAGCTGCTCATCATCCGCGCCGCCATCGACAAGACCGCCGCTCTCAGGAAGGGGATCCAGCCGGGGAGCGCTGCTGACGCTAAGCCACAGTCCGGCCTCACAGCCGGGAAGTGGGACTCCGCGCGCGCTCATTTAGAGGAAGGCTCCTCGCCCTCATCCTCCTCGGTCTGAATCGGCTCAGACCTCTCACCCTTATCACTACCCGCGAGCATCTTCTCGAAGCTATACAGCTCCACGTTCCTATCAGACAACTCAGCGATGACCTTCTCCCCATCAGCCGGTGCCTTCCAGATCAGATCCAAAGCCCCCCTCACCTCACCCTCATCCTTCGCCGCTCGACACACCTTCTGAACCGTCACAGCCTTAACGCATCCCTTCTCCCGCAGCTTACCGTTGAATTCAGAAGCCGTCACAATCTGGAGGTTCCTACGCGCAGCATACTGCCTTAGACTAATCCACTCACCCTTCACCTCCACGTGGTCACGAGGATCAAACGCACCCGCAGCAAACACGCCAACAACCCCCTGCTTCATGCCACGCCCATCAGGTGTATCGACACCGAAGTCCTTGCTCCACCGGAGCACCTCTAGGAAGTCATCGACGTGCTTCTTCGTGACGACCCCCCACTTACAGCTCAGCACATAGGTAATCGGCGGCGCAAAGATACCGGGAGTCACCTCCCAGACCCGATCCAGCTCCGCTGCCCGCCTCCTTCCGCCCACACCCTTTAGCAAATAGACGATGATCCGCTTCTGATCCATGACGCCACCGCGGTGATTCTGGGTCCAGAACTTGACACCGGAAGTAAACCGGTCTATAAACCAGTCAGCCACTGCCTCCCAGTTGTGACCTATACGGTTGGCCCTCCCCTTCGCGAGTCGAAGGTAGTTCCTCTTCATCTCCAGCGCAGCATCCAGCTCCTCGCCTGAGAGGGAGGAGTTATGGTAGTACCTGTAGGCGTCGAACAGCTTCACCTCGTGCAGGCTCGGGTAGAGTTCAAGCGCCCTCCGCACCGACCGCTCAGCCTGGTCAGGAGTACAACCCAGCTTATCATGGATGTACGTGAAGCCAACGAGCCTCCTGAGCTCGCTGTGCTCAACGACGATGTCCCTAATCTTCATGACACGATCCATCAGCGGGTTACCCGAAGCGGCGCCACCCAGCGTGGCCTCGCTCCGTTCAACAGCCTCCAATATGGCCTGCTCCCGGGGGAGCCTCGGGTCGACCCAGGTTAACAGGTAACCCTCCTTAAACGGGGTCTCGCGGTCATCCGTCTTATACCCCCTGACGTAGACGAGGCCGTGTCTCTCAAACCTCCGCACGTTAGCCATCACGTCCCGGACGAGAACCCCATACTCGCTGAGGCGCTCCACCACCTGCGTCGAGTAGAAGGCCTCCTTGGGGTTATCAATAAGAAAACTCAGAACCCTCTTCGCTTTGCTCACCGAGCCTCCGCCGCGGGGGTCAAGATACTCCTCGCTGAATGACACAAATCGCTTGTTCCCAACGACTGCCTCACTTCTCCCAGAGGCAACTAGGTAGAGGTGGTACGGCCTGACGTGGTGGGAGACCCCGTCTCTACCTTTCCTCACCTTCTCAGCCTCGTATATTGGTGAAGCAGTGCGTAGAACTAGGCCACGGTGCCAGGCTAGTATGAGGCTGTTGCCGACCTGACTTCTTGTCATCCCCGTCGATTTGTATAGATCACGGATGCTCCTTGCTCTGCCGTCAGCTAGGAAGTGTAGAAGTATCTCTCTCGAAGGCCGGTACTCCACCTGATACACCTGAGGAAACACGTTAGCACCGAACATTTAAACGCTGGCTCGAATCACTGCTGTAGGGTCAAAACAGGAGAAGAATTAGAATAACCCTAATGGGCGAAATGACCCATAATAATGCCCTGATTAGTTAATTATGGTGGTGGACTGGGGGGGATTTGAACCCCCGACTTCCTGATTGCAAGTCAGGCGATCATACCACTGATCTACCAGCCCAGCCGAATACACTGCAGGGAATCCAGATTTTAACCTATTGGGCTAAACCGGGTAGACCTCAGGCACCAGCCCTGTCGCCCTCGCGTACCAAGCCGGAACCTCCTCCACGAACTCCGCAACATAGCTCTTCGGCATGAGATTGATGGTACACCCGCCCCAACCCGCCCCCGTCAACCGGGCACCCAAAACGTACCCAGTCTTAAACGCCTTATCCACAAGCGCATCCAGCTCAGGGCAACTCACGTCATAATCCTCCCTCAGACTCTTATGCGACTCAAACATCAGCGCCCCGACCTTTGCCGGGAAGTTGATCTCCAAAGCCGCTGTCGCTGAAAGAACCCGCTCGTTCTCAAGCACCACGTGCCTGCACCTCTTGTAGACGACCTCCGACATCCCCGCTGACGCCTTGACGAGGTCAGTCAGCGACGCATCCCTCAGCGACTGTATTTTAGGATTCACTCTCTGCAGCGCCATTACCCCGGCCCTACACTGCTGTACCCTCTCATTATACGCGGAGGAGTCAAGTTTCCTCCTGATCCCAGTGTGGATCGCCACGAAGCTGTAGCCCTCCGGTATCTTCACGTTCCTATGCTTGTTCGTCTTGCAGTCGATCAGGAGCGCGTGCCCCAGCTTCCCCAGCGAAGCGCAGAACTGATCCATCACCCCGCTCTGCAGCCCGATGAAGTCGTTCTCAGCCGACTTCCCCAGGTATGCTAGCTGGACGGGGGTCACCTTCAGGTCGAAGAGCTCCACGAGTGCCCGGGCGGTCGCCACCTCAAGTGCTGCGCTGGAACTCAGCCCTGCTGCCTGGGGCACATCCCCCTTGATCACAAGGTCGACGCCACCAAGATGAAGACCTTTACGCTGCATCGCGTCCACGACCCCCATGACATAGTTCGCCCAGCGCCTCTCCTCGCTAAACACCTGCCTACCAAGGGTGAAGGTATAGCTCTCACCATAGTCCTTAGCATATAACCTGACCTCAGAGTCCCCCCTCTTCCGGCAGGCGACGAAGACCTGCTGGCTAATCGGCGTTGGGAGGACGAAGCCCTCGTTGTAGTCAGTGTGTTCGCCGATTATGTTGACCCTGCCCGGAGCACTGGCGACCGCGACCTCATCAGTTCTGCCGTAAATCTTCTCGAAGATACCGAGCAACTCACCCTCATCAGTCAAAGCAATCACCCCGCGTGGAACCTGAAGACCGTCCTCTCGTGGTAACTCTCTCCTGGCCTCAGCACTGTCGATGGGAAGCCCGGCTGGTTCGGGGAGTCGGGATAGTGTTGTGTCTCGAGGCAGAGGCCGCTGCGCCTCGTGTAGACCCGACCCTTCCCCTGCAACTTCCCGTCGAGGGAGTTCCCCGTGTAGAACTGGACACCCGGCTGCGTTGTAAGCACGACCATCACCCGCCCGCTCCCGAGTTCCCTCACCGTCGCGGCTCTCCTGAGCCTGCCCGCCTCTCCCTTCACTACCCAGTTGCAGTCGTAGCCCCTGCCAACGATGAGCTGCTCGTCGTGAAAGTCGATCCGTTCACCGATCTTATGAGGCGTCCTGAAGTCCATCGGGGTCCCGGCGACGCTCCTCACCTCACCCGTCGGGATCAAGTCCCTCCCAGCTGGGGTGAAGTAATCGGCATCCAATGTTAGCTCGTGGCCCAGTATGTCACCGGAGCCCGCGAGATTGAAGTACGTGTGGTTTGTGAGGTTGACAACCGTGGGAGTATCGGTGGTCGCGTGGTAATCGATTGCTAGCTCAGACTCCCCGAGTGAGTAGTCGACCTCAGTATTGAGCCCCCCCGGGTACCCCTCCTCCCCGTCCCTGCTCATGTATCGGAGCTTTAACGAGTCCCCGTTTGCCTCAGCCCGCCACAGCACCTTGTCGAACCCCTTGAAGCCGCCGTGAAGGCTATTTGCCCCGTTATTCTTAGAAAGCGGGTACTCGCAGCCATCGAGGGTGAAATGTGCTCCCCCTATCCTATTCGCGTAGCGGCCGACGACGGCACCGAAGTAGGGGTGGGGACCCAGATAGCTCTCGAGGGACTCGAAGCCATGGACGATGTCCCCCATAACCCCATGACCGTCAGGGACCTTGAACGACGTGATGGTGGCGCCGTAGTTCATCACCTGGACCTCAATCTCCCTCGCGGAGAGTGTGTACAGGTCCACGCGGCGGCCGTCAGGTAGAACCCCGAATGGGCCTCTCGCTATTTCCATGGGAACCAAAGGACAACCAGATTTAAAAGAGGTTAGGGTCAGCGCATCGTTCATAAGTAGTGGGTACACAGGTCTCTGCGTGCGGCTCAAAGCTGTTGTCTTCGATCTCGACGGGACACTTGTCGACTCAAAGATCGACTTCGAGCGGATGGCGAGAATGATCAGAGGAATCCTATGCGCCGGAGGGGTCCCCGAGGAGCACCTCACCGATAGGCGAAAAATCTACCAGATCATCCGGGGTGGAGACAGGGTCCTCGCGGAGATGGGCGTTGAGGAGGCTAGGCGAGCCGAGATAGCCACCGAGATGGAGAGGATAATGAACCAAGTGGAGCTGGAGGGCGCCCACCTCGCGAAGCCGATGAAGAACTCGGCCGAGACCCTTCGCGCGCTCAGGGAGCGCGGGCTGGGCATAGGAATAGCGACAAGGGGGTGCAGGGAGTACGCCATAGAGAGCATGAGGCTCACGGGTATTCAGGGCTACGTCGACAAATGTCTTGCCCGAGATGAGGTACCCTATCCGAAGCCCGATCCCCGCCACCTACTAGACGTTATAACACACATCGGGGCCAAACCGGAGCAGGTCTTCTATGTCGGCGACACATCCACTGACCTTGAGACGGCGAAAGCGGCGAAGGTCGCGTTCATCGGCTATAAGCGGGACGAGGAGTGGGGGAAGAGGCTACTTGATGCGGGTTGCATGAGGATGGTCAAAGATCTGTTCGACCTCGTCGGGATAGCGGATAGCTTCTAGCCCAGACTCCGAAAAATAAGATGGCTTTGGTCTCTCGATTTTGGAGGTAAAAAGAAGTTACGCTTTCTCCAGCCCATCGAGAACCAGTGGGAGACCACCTATACTGTTTATCACTGCGTCCGAGCAGCGGAGCTGCTCCAGTGGTGCTCCGTAGAGGTCTACTAGCACGCCGCGAATCCCTGCTTTATGGGCGCCGACGATGTCAGCCTCGTAGGTATCTCCTATCATGAGGGTGTTCTCAGGTTTCGAGCCCAGTTCCTCTAACGCCGTCTGAAAGAGGATGGGTGCAGGCTTCATGTATCCGATCTCCGCAGAGACAATGAGACTATCGAAGATCGTCTCGTAGCCTAGGTCCTTGAAGACCATGCGTGCGGTGTGGCCGTCCATGAAGTTTGTGACGACGCCAAGCTTGTATCGACCCTGTAACTGTTCGAGCAATGCGAGCGTCTCAGGGTAGAAGCTCGTCTGCTTCGGCCACTCGGCGAGGTAGTCATTCCACGCACGTATTGCTAGTTGACTCCTACGTGACTCCTCGACACCAAGCCCTTCAAACGTCAGTAGTAGCCTCTCGATGTAATCAATCTCCGTCCACCCCCTAGCTTCTGCCTCCGCCACCTGCCGACGCGCGATGGGGCGATAGACTTCGCTGAACCTCTTAGAGTCATAGTCTAGACTATGCTCACGGAGGCTGCGCAGGAATATCTCCACTGATGCGCCACCCCTCATCAGGCCCGGAGCCTGAACGAGGGTGTTCCAGTTGTCGAAGAGGATCGTGTCAATCAAGGCTTCAGTCTATGAAGTTTCAAAAGGCGCATATGTACCCTTGTATCTGAGCCGAGAATGGTAAGCGAGGAGACAATCAGAAACCGCGTAATCAGGATCATCGCCGCAACTAGATTCCCCTTCGTCGACCAGCAGGACTGGGGGGAGGGCTACGTCACCACCGTCAACGACGAGGTGAAGAGGAGGGGGATAGACACCGAGGAGGAGGTAGTCTACCCAAGCATCGTAATCACCAAGCCCGACGGCAGGATACAGGAGATCGCCGACGTCGCACTCGCCAGGGAGGTCGCCCCATCGTCAGTTGCCAGGTGGAAGCTCCTCTCCGAGAAGGCGGGGGTCGGCGAGAAGGAGAAGAAGTTCTTCCTTTACGTACCCCCGAAGAGCGAGGAGAAGACGCAGAAACTCCTAGAGAGCAACAAGATATCCTACGCGGGGTTAAGAGTCTACAAGATCAACGACAGGATTCTCTCCGTGACACCGATAACGACGCCCGACGCCGAGTACGACCACCACAGGACATAGAGGCTCTACCGATGTTCAAGCTGATTGTAGGCGGGGAGGTCTACACCCCAGAGAAGCTAGGCAAGGCGAACATCCTCATAGCGGGGGACAAGATCATCGCGGTAGGTGAGGACATCAAGGCTCCCGGCGCATACGAGTGCGAGATTATAGACGCCGCGGGTAAGATCGTTTACCCCGGCTGGATCGACCCACACATACATATCACCGGAGCCGACGATAGCCAGGGCCCATACGGCCACACATATGATGCCTCATATCAGGACATCGTCGAGAGCGGCGTGACGACCGCTGTTGGCACACTCGGCGGAGAACTGTGGGTCCGCACACTCGAGCAGCTTTACTGGAAGGCCATCGAACTCGAGATGATGGGGCTTACCACGTACATCTACACGGGGTGCTTCCACATCCCTCCCCCGACTATAACGGGCACAGTCAGAGGGGACGTGATACTCATCGACAAGGTCAGAGGCTGCAAGACGGCCATCTCAGACGCGACTACGAGCCACCACACGTGGAGGGAGATGGCGGAGCTCGTCAGTGAGGTCAACATCGGAGCGGAGACGGTGAAGAAGACGGCTGTGACTCACGTCCACGTAGGCAGGCGCCCGCAGAGGATGGACATGCTCTTCGAGGTCATCGAGAACACGGGGCTATCCCCGAAGGGCATCGTGCCAACGCACGTCAACCGCGCCACGCCGGATGTTATCGCGCAGGGCATCGAGTGGGCGAAGAGGGGCGGCTACGTCGATCTCACCACCCAGATGCGGAAGGAGGAGGGGACCCTCACGGGGCTGAAGACCGATTTAGCGGTGAAGCGGATGCTCGCTGAGGGCTGCCCGATCGAGGGCATCACTATAAGCAGCGACGCAAACTGCCCCATGGCTATCAGGGACACCAAAGGCAAGCAGATAGCCATCTACATCGCCCCCGTCGACTTCACGAGGAGGGAGATCAGAGACATCGTCCACAACCGCATCACCCCATTCGAGGAGGCGTTGAAGATGGTGACGACCAACCCAGCCAAGTGCCTTGGCGTCGACGAAAGGAAGGGCAGGATCGCTGAGGGGTATGATGCAGACATAGTCATCGCGGACAAGCCGGAGAGCCTCAGGGTCGAGAAGGTTTACGCGAAGGGCAAGATGCTAGTTGACTCAGGCAAGTCCCTGTGGCAGGGCTACTACAAAAAGGACCCCTACTACGACCAGTACCACTGACCGGGGCAACTGTTTTACCCCGATCAGCCTCCCCTTACCCATGTCTCAGGCAAACAGCGCGGAGAACATCAAGCAACTAACCGACATGTACACCCGACTCCACCCTCAGGTCCACACCACGTTCGAGGAGGACATGCCCAAGTTCTGGGGTAGCAAGTGGAAGGCGAACACCACAATCGGAAAGCTACGCACGGTGCTCGTCCACCGCCCGGGGAAGGAGTTCCTCAGCGTGGGGAAGAAGACACCATGGCCGCCGCACGAAGCGAGCCTCGCCGCCTGGCGCATGACCTTCAAGCCAAACCTCGACGAGATGGTGGAACACCACGAGAACCTCGTCAAAGTGTACAAGGATGAGGGGATACGCGTCCTCGTTAGGAAGCCCGACCCCCATGATCCGCCATATCAGGTTAAAGCGATCTTCACGGACGACGTCTGCCACCCTGCTGTTTACGGGCAGGTCATCCTCCGCATGTACGACTGGATCAGGAAGGGGGAAGAGCTGCCCACCTATCAGACACTCGCTGAGGCAGGTTGCCCCGTCGTCGGCATGATCATGGGCGACGGAATGGCGGAGGGCGGCTCCATCGGCTGGCTCGACGAGAAGCACCTACTCATAGAAGTTCACTTCGCGAGGGGTAACACCGCCGATAAGGTGATCTCCGAAGCGAACGACTGGGGCCACGAGCAGCTCACCAGGATAATAAAGACACAGGACCCCGAGATCGACATCAAGATTGAGCCCGGCTACGGCTCGACGAAAGGAACAATTGACTACGCCATGATCGACCGCCATACTAGCATCGGCGACCCCAAGTTGTTCGAGCCTCACCTCGTCGAGTGGATGAAGAGGACTATGAATTGGAAGTTCATAACGCCGCCGGAGGAACTCGTCTACACCGACACCCACGGCGCAAAGATTGGCCCGAACACTGGGGTAGTCCTCGAGCCCATGAAGATAATGGTCCCCGTTGGCAACCCGAAGAACACCAAGTGGCTTGAATCCCTGGGAGTCGAGGTAGTGGAGATCGAGTGCAGCAGTCTTGTCCGCCCGAGAAATAGCGGGAGCATCCACTGTACCTGCGGCAGCCTCGAGAGGGACTCGGAGCCCTGCGACTAAATTAAGGTACGTATCTAGGGGATAACCTCCCCCATTCTTCTTTTATCGACTTCTCATCTGGACGCGAGGCTCTATTAGCGTCCAGATCCATTCCGCGAACTCGCGAAGGTTCTTGGCCTGGATTTAGACCTCTCCGGGCCCTTTAATCAGGGTGCGCGCGCGACGAGACCGATCTCACCAGCTCCACCGGTGGTGGTGTAGTCGTTGACGAAGAAACTCTGGCTACCGATCAAGGGTGGTCGCGAGCGTCCCGAGGATGCTCTTCTCCCTCTTACGAGTTTGGACCTCCATCTTAGGTGTCATGTATATCATGGCGCCAGCCTCACCGGTGATCTGCTCACTCTTCTTGAGGTTGATGACTACCATAGAGGAGCTCGGACTGTACTTGTTCTCGTACTTCATGGCCTCTCATAACGAGTATGATTTAGTCGTCTTTTAAGGTTCTCAGACGTAGAAAACGGAAGACTGTATAGTCAGAGATCGTCGTCCCTGTTCCGCCTCAGGCTAAGGATGAGGCCCCTGAGGACTAACCATGTGAAGTATGCCCCGGGTATCATGCTGACGAGGGCCGCGAGTAATACGATTATGTTTGAGCTCTGCTCCGCCAACATGTATCTCTTGGAGGCGCGTGGCAGCGGCTATAAAAGATTATTATTAGATTGTCCTAGGCTAGGGTGTATTTCTCGTACTCGCTGAGGCAGGGCGGCCCTTTGGTTATGTGTAGGTTCCGCTCGTCCAGATCCATTATCACGCTGGCGACGGTCTCGGCCTGCATATCCTCCGTTATAGCGGGGTCGATGTGAGTGCACACGCTGTAGGGTTTCCCGAAATGGTCTCTGAGCATCTCCTTTATCCCGTCGACACTCACGCGGCTCTCCCAGCTCCTCAACTTAGTGTTCGTCCTGCTGAGCCTGTAGACTGTGTTGGGTATCTGTGGGACGAATGTGTCCTTGACGACGAGGCTGCGTGGGCCGATAAAGTGGTTCGTGTGGGCGATGTGGCCGTTCTCGGGGACCATTATCGAGGTGTCGAGTGGGTTCATCTCGAGGTCGATGGCTACGCCTCCGGCCTGTGCGATGATGACGTTCGATGAGACGCTCCGCCTAGCCAGTAGGACGGCCTGCATCGCCTCGTTCAGTCCCTTGCTGTTTAGTACCTTCCTGCACTGGACGAGGATGGGTGGGCACGGCTCGAAGTGGTCCTTGTCGCTGACGAGTGCGTTTAGTGTGAGGCCGATGCCGTTCGAGTTTAGTCCCTTGTGGCCGACTGTTCCGGCTTCCGCGTGGAGCAGCACTGCGGGTTTTCCCTCCTGTCTGATCTCAAGGGTCACGCATCCCTCCTTCACACCTGGGCGGTAATCCCAGTTCTGGGCGAGTAGCGTGTGGCCACCCATCGTCGCGTCGGGTAGCACGGCGAGAGCTGTGCAGCCATCAGGGATGAGCTTAACCTGACTGAAGAGAAGTTCGTACCTCGTGTTTAGAGCGAGTATCTCATCGAGCTTTGAGTCCGAGCCCTCCGCGATTCCCTCTATCTCATCGTATATTCCAGAGTCGTACATCTTTATCGGGTCGGCGGTCGTCGACGCCTTCTTCAGGGCATCGTTCCTCGTCATGCCGCAGATTCGGCTCCAAATGCCCAAGTAGTAATCTATGTTGTGGTGGATCTGCTTCTTTGCAGCCTTACCATGCTTCACGCCGCACTCGTGGGCTGAGCCAGAGACTTTGATATATGGGAAGGGGTCGGTCAAAACCTTACCGCAGGGATTTCCGTTGAATGAGAATAAAGCATTTTACTGCTCTTTCTGCTTATCCTGCTTTTGCTGGAAGCCCTCGGTCTCCAGTTTATGGAAGAGGCTTCGAAGCTGGCGCTTCATATTGGAGCGGTCCCTACTTAGGCCGAGGGTATCGGCGAAGTCGTCCGTCGTCTTGAGCATCTTCGCCCTCCCGCTTCCCTTCTCTCTCTCGACAAGGCCCATCTGGACGAGTTGTTTTATGTGCTGGTAGCTCTGGCTGCCGCGGGCGACGGCTACTTCCCTCTGCTCGATGGGCTGGTTATAGGCGATGTAACTGAGAGTACGGAGTGGCCCAGCGGTTAGAAGAGGACGTATGCTGAACTTGCGCGCTTCCTTCGTGTAGTCGATCTTGAGCTGGATGACGACGCGATCCTCTGGTAGGTGCCTTACCTCTAGTGGGCTGCCGTCCTGCTCGTAGATCTCGCTGAGGCGGATGGTGAGCTGCTTCGCCTCCTGCTCATTCTCCAGCTTCAGGTAGGCGACTATAGTAGCGAGACTCAGCGGCCTGCCTGAGGCGTAGAGTACCGCCTCGAGGCGCGCTATCAAGTCGTCCCTACTGCTCATCGACCCACCTAGTTACCTATCCCTCTTGGCGTTTCCTATTAACTTGTGTGGATTAGACTCCGGCGGCTATGTCGCGCCTGTAAAATAGGGTCCCCTTGACAGCGGAAGCGTCGGAGTACACTTTCTCCCGTGCCTCGGCTACAGATTTCCCTCTGGCTAGGAGTGCCACGGCTCTGCTGCCCGTCGTCCTGATGATACCGTTCTCTTCGTAGACGGAAGCGAAGTAAGGCTCGGAGTTCCTTAGGGTTCCCACGCTTAGTGGCTTGTCTCTCTGCGGGGCCTCTGGGTAACCTTCGGGGACGAGGTAAACACATACAGTCGCCTCCCTTCTGAACGTCGGCTTGTTGAGCTTTCCCTCTACTATCCTGAACCCCGTCTCGATGAGTGAGTCGTCGAGTAAGGCGAGGACGTTTATCGCCTCGGGGTCGCCGAGGCGGGCGTTGTACTCGATTAGGTAGACGCCCCTGTCAGTGTTCATGAACCCCCCGTAGAGGAAGCCGTGGTACTCGCCCACGGTCTCCGCGAGGGAGGAGACGGTCGCCTTCATGATCTCCGCGCCCTTCGCCACCGCGGAGGTGGGGAGGTCGGGGAGACCGTAGTTGGGGCAGCTGAAGCTCCCCATACTCCCCGTGTTTGGGCCCCTATCACCGTCGTAAGCCCGCTTGAAGTCCCTGACGAGAGGCATCACCTCAACGTTCTTCCCGTCGACGAAGGCCTGCAGGGTAAACTCCTTCCCGACCAGCTTCTCCTCGAGGACGACCAAGCCGTCGTTTCTGATGCACTCGGAGGCGTACTCCTCCACCTCACGTGGGGTCTTCAGGTGTTCCCCAGTCAGCTTAACGCCTTTCCCACCCATGAGAACATCCGGCTTCACTGCCACGTTCGGGTGGTCAATTAAGAACGTCCTCACCTCGAAGAGGTCCCGGCAGATCCTGAACTCGGGGTTACCTTGAATTCCACTCTCCTGTAGGAGGATTCGGGCGTAACTCTTGCTCCACTCGAGGCGTGCGAGGTTCTTCTTCGCCCCCACCACAGGGACGCCGAGGTCACTGAGGCGGTCTGCTATCCCTGCGGCAAGTGGGGCCTCCGGACCGACGAACGCGATGTCCACCCCCTTAAAGCGGTCGTAGTTGTCAGCCTTATCGATGTCCATGATCTCGACCCTCTTGGAGATGGCTGTGATGCCTGGGTTCCTCTTCGACATGGCGGAGATGATCTCCGCCCCATCGGCGTGCAGCTTCTTCGCTAACGCGTGCTCCCTGGCGCCGTTGCCAACAACAAGGACCTTCATGGAACCACCTGAGTCCGAAGAAGATACCCGCGTCGGGAAGAAAAGCATTT
>JADGNG010000023.1 GCA_017883585.1 Candidatus Bathyarchaeota archaeon | reverse complement strand
TAGAGGGCTACAGGAGCAGGGCGAGCTACAAGCTCAAGCAGCTCAACGACGAGTTCAAGTTCTTCGAGGGGGCGAAGCGGGTCCTCGACCTAGGCGCTGCCCCTGGGGGCTGGCTGCAAGTCGCGGGTGAATCCATCGATGGTGGCCAAGTCCTCGGCGTCGACTTGAAGGAGATTGACGATCTCTACATGGAGAACGTTGAGACCATCGTCGGCGACGTGAGGGACCTAGCGGTGCAGGAGGGCATCCTAACTAGGTTCCAGGGAGAGAAGGCAGACGTCGTCATGAGTGATATGGCGCAGAACGTAATGGGTGTCTGGGAGGTCGACGACCTGCGCCAGATCCACTTAGCGCGCATGGCGCTTAGCATCGCCGACCGACTCCTCAAAGAAGACGGCTGGATGATAGTCAAGGTATTCCAAGGGAAGGAGCACGAGGCATTCATCAGGGAGATGAGGGCGATGTTCGAGCAGGTATTCATTGTGAAGCCGTTGGCCTCCCGCAAGGGGAGCGCGGAGGTCTATGTTGTTGCCAAGAATCTGCGGAAGAACAGGGTCCTCCCCGAGGACCTAAACTCGGAGGGGAAACTCCAGTCATTCGCTGAGGAACAGGAAAAGGAGCCCCTCCCCGGCGAGAACCTCCCCGACTACGGGGAGCCCGAGGAATACGGTAAGAAGAAGCCTAGCTGAGCAGTTCGGCTAGTACGTGGGCAACCATAGTGTTCGCCTGGACAACCGGTTTCCCCGTCTTCGCCGCGACCTTCTTCCGAATATCGGTCGGGAACCCGAAGCAGTTCAGTAAGATGAGGTCGAGGTTCTGAGCTGCGAGGCGGTTGCAGAGCCCGTCGACGTCCTTGGGTTCATAGGGACTCACGGTGTCGCTATAGACTTTAACCCCGGGGCGACTCCAATCCTTCTCCCCCATGGGGATCTGCTCAGCCGTCGGGTAGACGACCCCGAGCTTACCCTCCTTGAGGCAGCCCTCGAGGACGCCTTTCAGGATCTCCATCGAAGTGACAACTAGGCCCTTTGACCTAAACTGGGGGAACTTGCCTGTGCACATGACGACGGTGAGCCTGATCCCCTGGGACTCAAGCTGGTCGAGCTTCTGCTGCATGAGCGGGAGGACATATTTCTTCGTTATCTTGATCTCTGTGCCGTCCCTCATCCTACTGACAAGGATGTAATCCTCGACTATGAGGTGGATCTTCTTCACGTCCACCAACGTCAACCCGTCGAGTGCGCCGGCCTCGACTATCTCTACGTTCTTCCCGAGGATCTCCTTGAGCCCGGGGAGGATGTCGTTGCGGGGCGACTGCCCGATCGTGAGCATCCCGATCTTCTTCATGTCGAGATGAGAGACGCATCTCCCCCGTTAAAATTTTCGGCTAGACGAAGCGCTTCTTCAGAGCGACGCGCTCGGCTTCCACGATCTTGTTGAAGAACTCGTCGGACTCGCCTTCGGTCTGTGCGAGGATGTCCCACGCGGCTGTGAGGTCAACGCGCTTTGCAGACCCGATGATTGCGGCCCTGCGCCCGTACATGGAGACGAGCTTGCTGATGTCCTTCCCCCTATCCCACCACTTCGGTTTCTCCTTCGAGGTGCGGCTCCGCTCCTGCCCTAATAGCTCCTGTACCTCCTCCATTGAGCGATCGTAGACGGCGATCTCCGTCGAGCCGCAGTTGGGGCATACGAGCTTCTCGGGAAGGTCGCGCACCCGCTCTGTCTCGGCCCAGTCGTGCTTCCCGTTGCAGGCGAGTATCCTTGTCTCGCCATAGAGGCGGGCCTTCGAAGACTCGAGTATGATCCTGTCCATCTTCTCGGGTGGGACGATGTCGGTCTTCATGCTGATGCCCTCTACCGCCATCTTCCCGAGAGGTGTGAGTTGCCCCTCTGTGTCGAGAACCACGATCTCTATCTCCCCTTCCGCCATCTTCTTCAGGAGATCGATCGTGCCATCGACGTCGAGATCCAACCTATAGGTATCCTTCAGCGCCTCCTCGTAGATGGCGGAGTTCTCGAAGCTCTTCAAGAGGCGGCCGAGTGTGATGTTGCTGAAGTCGGCGAACTTGCTCAGTGCGCCTGCCTTGCGGGCGACGTTGATGAGGCGGCGCTTGAATAGCCCAGTCTTAGTTACGGCGTCCTTTATGATCTTCTCCACGTCCTTCTTCGCGAGGGTCTTGAGCATCCTGGCGACGTAGCGGGTGTCTATCTCGCCCACGGTCTGGGTCGCCATCATGTAGGTCTCCTGCTGGACGCCGACGGGGTATCCTGTCTCCTCGCTGATTATGTGGCCTATGACCCTGGCGAGGGTCCTGTTTACGAGCGTGCCGAAGTTGGCGTGTATGAGGACGTTGTCCTCCCACTCCTCGAGCAGGACGCGCTTGTCCGTGGGCGCTGGATAGCCCGCCTTGTGGTGGTCGACCTGCTCCCTTATGGCGCGCTCCATAGTCGACTGGCTTGCGGGATAGACCTCCACCAGCTTCGTGGCTATCACCCTCGTCGACTCGCCGCCATTGAGGCCGTCCTCGATCTGTGCCTTGAGCCTCCCGACCTCGAGAGCAACCTCAAGCGGTACAGGGATCTCCTCACCGATCCAGCTCGGGATGGCACCCGTCGGGTCGTCCTCCGCTTTCACGTAGATCTTGTCGTTGTGGACGTTGAGAATCTTCCACGCCCGGCCGCGGAGGGTGAACTTGACCCCCGGTTTCGCGTACTCAGCAACGAACGCCTCCTGAAGCACGCCGATGGGGGACTCGTCCTTCGCCTCGAGTACAAGGTAGTCCTTCTCGTCGGGTATCATGCTCAGGTTGTTGAAGAAGTAGGTGTAGATGGTTTTTCTGCTGCCCCGTGGGCGGATGATGACCTCGTCCTCCACAGAGACCCATGCGAGCCGTGGGAACCTGTTGTGCATATAGCTGGCGACGAACTTCACGTCCTCTACGGTGAGGTCGCGGAAGGGGTAAGCGCTCTTGAAGAGGTTGGCGACCTGCAAGAAGTATAGGCGACCACGGGCCATCAGCTCTGCCGTTATCTGGTTGACCATCACGTCATACGGCTTCTCGGGGACATGTAGGGGCTCCATGACCTCGCCGAGGGCACGGCGGCAAATCACCATCGATTCGAAGGCGTCGTCGCTGTTCAAGCTGATGATGACGCCCTTGCTGACCCTGCCGAGGCGGTGCCCGCTACGTCCCACACGCTGGAGTAGTCGGGTGACCTGCCTCGGGCTGTTATACTGAATCACGAGGTCGATGCTGCCTATGTCGATGCCAAGCTCCAGACTACTCGTACAGATGACCGTGCGGAGGTTACCCTCCTTCAGCCCCTGCTCCGCCGCGATCCTGCTAGTCTTTGCGAGGGAGCCGTGGTGAATGCTCACCGGGAACTCGGTGTCCCAGAGGTTGAATCTACTCGCCAGCATCTCGCTTGTGCTGCGAGTGTTCGTGAACACGAGTGTCGTCTGGTGCTCTTCGATGAGGCGGCGTATGGCGCGTAGCCTCGCGGAGACCTCGGGGTGGGTGAAGAGAGTCGTCGCTGTCTCGAAGTCCTCAGCCTCCGGCTCAGGGAATATTATCTCAAAACGAGTCTCCCTGAGGGCCGAGACCTTAACTGTCTCAACCGGCCTGTTCGTGCCGGCTAAGAAAGCCGCCACCTTATCGGGGCTGCCGATCGTGGCGCTGAGCCCGATCATCTGAGGCGGCTCAGGTGTAAGCTCCCTCAGCCTCTCAAGCGCAAGGGAGAGCTGGCTCCCCCTCTTGTTGTCCGCCAGCTCGTGTATCTCGTCGATAATTATCCAGCGGACGCTCTTCAGGTACTGCTTAAGCGTCCTGCCGAGGAGAATTGCTTGAAGCGTCTCAGGCGTCGTGATGAGCATGTCCGGGGGGCTGGTGCGCTGCCGGTTCCTCTCTTGATCACCCGTGTCCCCGTGGCGTATCCCGAGCTTGATGTCCAGCCGGTTGCACCAGTAGGTCATCCTGTCGAGTATGTCCCGGTTAAGGGCGCGTAGGGGGGTTATATAGAGTATGCTTATGCCGGGCCTCCTCTGCCCCGACATAAGGAAGCGGTCCATGACGGGGAGCATCGCCGCCTCCGTCTTCCCAGTCGCCGTCGCCGAGATGAGGAGGACGTTCTTCCCCTCAAGGATGAGTGGTATCATCCTCCTCTGTGGCTCAGTCGGCTCCGTGAACCCACGCTCCTCTAGGAGACGCCGAACCGGTCTGCAGAGCAGCTGGAAGACATTCCCCTCGGCCAAAGCGTAGAGACCTTCAGTCGGGTCAGATAAAAACCATATCTAAAGTGTAACCGGACATGTCTAAAACCAAGGATAATGAGGTCTTGTCCCCTTTTTCGCCTCACTTCTCAATAAAAGCAGTGTTACAAAGAAGATCTCGAAAATAATGGTAAAAAAGAAAGAAAGAGAAGAGGGACAAACTCAGCGTGATAAAAGATAAAGTGGTCAAACGACGCCATGAAACATACATAGATTTAAAGGCAAGAAAGACTTCCCATCACTCTGTATAATCGGGCTCCGAATAGGTGGCCGACTATACAAGGAGAGAAATGAAATGGATTACCGCGAAAGGCGCAGCTTCGACCGTGGACCACGGGAGATGCATAAGGCGACCTGCTCGGACTGCGGAAAGGAATGTGAAGTTCCCTTCAAGCCGACCGATGGTAGGCCTGTCTACTGCAACGAATGCTTCGCTAAGCACAGGCCACCGAGAAGGTACTAAGCCCGAAAGTGAGCCGCATGCGGGACATGCCCGCGCGAGGATCAGTTTTTTAAAGTTTTTATGAACAAAAAAAGGGGAAACCACAACACCTTTTTAATCACCACCCAACCAGACGAAGGGTTGAGGAACAATGACCGGGAACCAATCCTCAGAAAAGAAGGAACTCATCAAGAAAGAGAACTTCAGTGAGTGGTACGACAACATACTGCTGGAGGCGAAGATAGCCGACGACCGCTACCCCGTCAAGGGCTTCACGGTCTACACCGGCTGGGGCTTCGCCACAGCTAAGCGCATCATAGCGATGCTCGAGGAGAAGCTCGACGCCTCGGGGCACGACCCCATGCAGTTCCCGGTAGTCATACCCGAGGACAGCTTCCAGAAGGAGGAGAAGCACATCAAAGGCTTCAGCGGCGAGGTCTTCTGGATCACGCACGCCGGCGATAACGAGCTGGAGAGGAGGCTGGTGCTGCGCCCGACGAGCGAGACCGCCATCTACCCGATGTTCAAGCTCTGGACAAGGAGCCATGCTGATCTGCCGATTCGGATGAACCAGACCTGCAACGTCTACCGCTACGAGACGAAGGCTACCCGCCCGCTCTATAGGGGACGCGAGTTCCTCTGGAACGAGGGACACACGGCTCACGCCACCTACGAAGAGGCTGAAGCGAACGTGCTCATGGCGATAGACATCTACAGTCAGGTCTACGACGCCCTCGGAATCAGCTACATACGCCTCAAGCGCCCGGAGTTCGACAAGTTCGCCGGGGCAGACTACAGCGTCGCCTTCGACGCATGGAACCCTGACGGTAGATCGAACCAGATAGGGACCGTCCACCAGCTAGGCTACAACTTCGGGAAGGCGTTCGAGATCACCTACGAAAACGAGAAAGGGGAGCAGGTCAACGCGACGAACACATGCTACGGCATGGGCTTCGGCAGGACCCTAGCCGCGGTCATTAGCCAGCACGGCGATGACCATGGACTCATCCTTCCGCCTATAATCGCGCCAAAGCAGGTCGTTGTCATCCCCATCCCGGTCAAGGGAAAGGAGGAGATCAGCAAGAGCTACGCAAAGGAGGTCGCGAAGACCCTCACTGACGCAGGCATAAGGATGGTCCTCGACGACGATGACCGTCTCCGCCCTGGCGAGAAGTACTACAAGTGGGAGATGTTCGGCGTCCCGCTCCGCCTCGAGGTTGGTCCACGCGAAGCCGACTCAAAGACCGTCACCTTCGTCAGGAGGGATACATTCGAGAAGAGCAAGGCAGAGCTCAAGGACCTCCCAGCCGTCACGAGGAACCTGTTCGCCGCCGTCCAGGAGAACCTGGCCACCAGGAGCAAGAAGGTGCTAGAGGAGCGCCTCACCACTGCCTCCACGACGGACCAGCTACGCGACTACATGGAGCAGAAGAAGCTCGTCCGTATAAATTGGTGCGGTGACGTTAGCTGCGCCGAGAAGTTGAAGGAACAGGTGAGCGGCGAGATCAGGGGAACCCTGTGGGATCACCGCGAGGAGCCGACGGGCCCCTGCATAGTCTGCGGAGACGAGGCGAAGTGCGTCGCCTACGTCTCTAGAACCTACTGATCACTCCATTAATAGTAAGACCAATCTGTGGCAAACGAGTAATGTACGGCATGGAGCCCGTCTACCTGCCCTCGGAGGACTCGTACCTCCTAAGCAAATGTGTCGAACGACTCGTAAAGGGGATCGTCCTCGACATGGGGACGGGCAGCGGAATACAGGCAGTCACCGCGGCCATGCAGCCGGAGGTTAGCCACGTGTTAGCCGTTGATATCAACCCGCTAGCAATCGAGGCAGCGAAGTGGAGGGCACGGGACGCGGGCGTTATCGATAAGATGGAGTTCGTCGTATCGGATCTCTTCGACGATGTGGAGGGAGTTTTCGACTGGATCGTCTTCAATCCGCCATACCTCCCATCTGAGGGCGGCTTGCAAGACAGGACATGGGATGGAGGTCAAGGAGGCGCGGATGTGATCGTGCGATTCCTCGATGATGCGATGACCCACCTGAGACCCGGCGGCTCGATCTTGCTGATTGTTTCCTCTGAGACAGGTATAGAACTAGAGAAATACGGCTACAAGTGGGAAGTGGAAGAGGAGGCTCCCCTTTTCTTCGAGACCCTCTACTGCCTGAAGCTCAGCTCATCTTAAGGTCGATGGCGAAGACCACAAGCAGGCTGGCGGCGACGGGGAGGTTCTCGATTATGATGTTGAGCACACCTTCCAGCGCCCTTACCTGCCAGATAACGCCGTTGGCCCAATCAAAGAATGCATCGTAATTGAAGGTGATTATCCCCTTGCGGGTGAGCAGTTCGAAGCCGATGAAGACAAGGTCGAGGATAATCGTTATCAGTTTACCGATCTTCTTCAGCGCGAACTCTATGCAGAGTCCGGCTTTTCACCGACTCCGAGTTGTATTAGAAGGGGCGTGATTATCTACACAAAGGATGATTGTAAAGAACGTAGTATATCCGGATTTAAGCTGGAGCATCATGCGGGGACGATATGGGTCCCCGTCTTGTCCCCGAGGGCGTCGACGGCTTTTTCAAGGCTCGTGATTATGGCGCGCTCGCCGCCCCTCTCGACGAAGCCGAGGGCAGCCTCCACCTTTGGCCCCATGCTACCGGCTCCGAAGTGTCCCTCGGAGAGGAGCTTCTTAGCCTCCTGCACGGTCATCCTGTGGATCGGGGCTTGCGTCGGCTTCCCGTAATCCGTCATGGCGTACTCTACGTCGGTGAGGATGAGGAGGACGTTTGAGCCGACCTCCTCGGCGAGCTTCGCGCCGGCTCTGTCCTTGTCGATTACGGCGTCCACCCCCTCGAGCTTGCCTGACTTGTTCCTGTAGACTGGTATGCCGCCTCCGCCGGAGGCTATGACTATCATGCCCGCCTCAACCATCATCCTGATGGCCCTCGCCTCAGCGATCCCAAGGGGTGCTGGGGATGGTACGACGCGCCTCCACGTCTTGTCTCCTGTGGGGCGGACCTTCTTTACCACCCAGCCGCGCTCGGCTGAAAGCTTCTTGGCGATCTCCTCTGTGTAGAATGGGCCGACGGGCTTCGTGGGGTCCTTGAAGTCCGGGTCTTCCGGGCTTACGAGTACTTGCGTGACGATGGTGGCGACATCTTTGCCGTCGCCATCGAGGATGTTGTGTAGCTGCTGCTGCATCATGTACCCGATCTGGCCCTGGGTCATAGCACCGAGCACGACGAGGGGCTGGGAGGGGACCTGGTCAGCCGCGGCTTCCTGCTGGATGGCGAGGTTCCCCACCTGTGGTCCGTTGCCGTGGGTGATGACTAGCTGATACCCGTGCCTCACAAGCTGCGCTATCTGCTTGCAGGCGGTCTCAACGTTCTTCATCTGCTCTTCGAAGGTCCCCTTCTCGTCGGGCTGCTTAATGGCGTTACCCCCGAGAGCGACCAGGATACGTTTTGCCATAATTCACTCTTCCTTGGAAGGAATAAGCGTTAAACGCAAGTCGTTAAAAACAGTTGCCCTAAATGGGGCAGAAAATGGCTTGCTAAGACGTGAATGGAGCTACTTTATCTCCATCTCTATGTAGACTTCGTTGGGTACACGTATACGCATTATACTACGCATCACACGGTCGCGTGCATCGATCTCGATGAGCCTCTTGTGTACCCGCATCTCGTACTTGTCCCATGTCTTACTGCCGTCACCGCAAGGGGTCCTCCTAGTGGGGACTACGAGCTTCTTCGTCGGTAATGGTATGGGTCCTACAAGTTTGACGCCTATCTTCTGGGCGATGTCCCTGATCTCGTCGCATACACCCTCGAGCTTCTGGGTGTCGGTACTTGTGAGCTTGATTCGTGCGCGCCGCGCCATACCTGTTCCCCGTCTTGTCAGATTGCTGAGAACTTAAATGTATCGAAAAAGGGTGGAGAGAGCGTTTATTCCTCGACTTCGAGGACGATGCCGGCTCCGATGGTCGTGCCCATGTCGCGCAGGGCGAACCTACCGAGTGGTGCGAAGTCCTTGAAGGCCTCGATGGCGATTGGCTGGAGGGGCACGAACTTTACGATCGCGGCCTCTCCCGTCCTGAGGTATGTGGGATTCTGCTCCACGACCTGTCCCGTCCTGGGGTCAAGCTTGGCCTCGATAGCCTCGAACTTGCATGCGATCTGGGCTGTGTGGATGTGTAGTACAGGTGTGTAGCCTGGGCCGACTGCGGTGGGGTGGTGGATGATGAAAATCCTGCCCTTGAATGACTTTGCAACCTTGCAGGGTGTATTCAGGTGGCTGGCGACCTCGCCGCGCTTTATCTTTTCACGGTCGACGCCCTTGACGTTGAAGCCTATGTTGTCACCAGGACCTGCCTGCTCTAGACGTGTGTAATGGGTCTCGATGCTGTTGACCTTGCCCTTCTCGCCACTTGGCATGAAGACAATGTCCTCGTTCACCTTGAGTACTCCAGTCTCGACCTTGCCGACAGGGGTAGTACCAACACCGCGGATGGTGTAGATCTCCTGTACTGGGATCCTCAGTGGCTTGTCAGTCGGCTTTGATGGCATCACGAATGTGTCGAGTGCCTCAATGAGTGTCGGGCCCTTGTACCAGGGCATGTTGGCGCTCCTCTTGACGAGGTTGTCGCCTCCCCAGCCGCTGACTGGCACATAGTTGATCTTGCTCGTGTCGTAGCCGACAAGCTTGAGGAGGGTTGTTATCCCGTCCTTGACTTCCTGGTAGCGCTGCTCGCTCCACGCGACCGTGGGGTCGTCCATCTTGTTGATGGCGACAACGACTTGTCTAACTCCCAAGGTATAAGCGAGGAAGGCGTGCTCACGCGTCTGGCCTCCGGGGTTTGTTCCTGACTCGTACTCGCCCTTCTTGGCTGAGATGAGGAGGATCGCGCCGTCTGCCTGGCTCGCGCCCGTGACCATGTTCTTGACGAAGTCGCGATGGCCGGGGCTGTCGATGACCGTGAAGAAGTTCTTCGCCGTCTCTAGCTTGTAGAAGGCGAGGTCGATCGTGATACCACGTTCACGCTCCTCCTTGAGCCTGTCGAGGAGCCATGCATACTTGAAGGACTCCTTGCCCATAGCCTTGGACTCGGCCTCCATGTCCTTCGCGTACTTCTCGTCGATAGCGCCAGCGTCATAGAACAGGTGGCCAATGCTCGTGCTCTTACCGTGATCAACGTGTCCGATGATGATCAGGTTAATGTGTGGCTTCTCTTTTCCGCTCATTTCTCTAATCTCCTACTCAATCCGAACTGGATGGTGGATAAAAAGGTTCGGTTCACATCTATAAACCATACTGATCCTTGAGAGTCGACTAATTGTAGCCGTTTTCAATCAAGACAGGGGTAAAGTTTTGGGGATGCGTAAAGTTTAAACATGTCAGCCGACACGGGAAGGTGGAGAATCGTTTGACTAACGGTATGTTCGCTGGCCGCAGGCTTAAAAATAACAGGAGGGCTATGCGGTACAAGAGCAAGGACTTCGTCCTCCGCATGAAGCGCAGAACGGAGAAGAAGGATCTCCTCATGGGCGCTCCTATGGGTAGGGGTATCGTACTCCAGAAGGTGGGCGTTGAGTCCAAGCAGCCTAACTCCGCCATCCGCAAGTGCGTTCGCATCCAGATCATCAAGAACGGTCGACTCGCCACGGCTTTCCTCCCAGGCGACGGCGCTCTCAACTTCGTCGACGAACACGACGAGGTCACCATCGAGGGCATCCACGGCCCCCGCAGCCGCAGCATGGGTGATATCCCCGGCGTCCGTTACAAGGTGAACGCCGTGAACGGGGTTCCGCTCAACCTCCTAGTGATCGGAAAGATCCAGAAGCCGACCAGGTAAAATTCTAAGATAGATTAGTTTCCACAGGCTCAGTTGTCTGTTTTCTTCGCTTTTAGCTTCGTCTCCGTCGTCATCAGGCTCGGCACGAAGGCGACCGCCAGCATTATCGAGGAGAGATAGAATGTCCAGGAGGCGCCTTGGACGGCGAGAACCCAGGTCATGATTATCGGGCCGAATATCGAGCCCAGGTCGAAGAATGTACGGTATGTCCCTACCGCAGCGCCCCTGCTCTCGGAGTCGACGGCCTCGGCGGCGAACACGGGGCCTATTATCCAGACCGCGCCGGTAGTTATGCCGAGGAGGAAGAAGATGCCCATTGTCATGAGGAGCCCAGATACGAGTGCCAGAGGGAGGACCATTATACAGGTAGCCGCTACCCCAAACATCAACACCGGCTTCCTCCCGATCCTGTCGGAGATTATCCCCATCGTGAAAATCGCGAGGACGTAGCCAACCGACCTCGCCCCCATGATGAGGCCGATGTCCGTGAGGCTCATCTGAAGCGTCCCGTTGGCGTAGAGTGGGTAGGTCGTGTAGAGCACACCCTGACTCACCACGAATGATACGAAGGTCGCTAGGCAGATGGCGAGGAGCGTCTTGTTACGGAACATCTTCGGGATATCAGCTACGTTCATGGGCCGGGACTTGGGGATTGCCAAGGACTCCTTCTTGATCCTGGGTACTAGTATGAGCGCCACGGCGATTACGCAGAGTATCCCGGATAGAATGAAGCCGCCGAAGAAGCCGAGCCCCGTAATTACGAAGCCGCTGACGGTCGAGCCGAGTATAGTCCCACCGAACTCGATCCCCTGGAATATCCCCATCGCGCTCCCACGCGTCTCCAGAGGGAACATGTTCAGGATCATTGTCATCGAGACGGCGAAGAAGAGAGGCGCGCCAAAGCCCTGCAACCCCCTAGCGATTATGAGCTGAACCGGGTCGGTCACGAAGGCGTTATAGAAGGTGCCCACCGCGGTGAGCACGAGCCCGAGGAACATTGGCCAGTAGTAGCCCCAGCGGGAGGAGATGAAGCCGCTCGGTATCTCGAGCAGCACCCTCGCCACCCAGTAGGCGGCGACGCTGAGGCCTATCATCACCCCCGTCGCGCCTATGTTCTTTGCGAATATAGCGAGGAGGGGGTTGACGAGGCTCGTTGAAAACATTGCGATGAGGGCAACGACGCATAGGATAATGTAGGAAACACTGTATCCTTTTCGCGACATTGTACCCTTAGCGCTCTATGCTTCATTATTATAAGTCTGGTGATCTTCGGTAAGCCTTTTATTCACGTTCCTACTCTTCCCCTCTGCAATCCGAGGCGATCGGCCAAGTGAGCGAAGAACCAGAAGTAACAATCGAGGCCACTACAGCGGGAACCGGCGGCATAAAGCTATTCGGCGAGTGGAGCTTCGAGAACATAGAGGTCCGGGACCCCGGCCTCAAGAGGTACCTAAAGATCTCTCCCGTCTTCATGCCCCACTCCGGTGGTCGCCACGAGGCCAGGAAGTTCCAGAAGAGTGAGATGAGCATTGTTGAGCGCTTCACCAACGACCTCCTGAAGCCAGGGAGCAGCGGTGGTGACAAGCCACGCGTAATGAACGCGGTGAGGACTGCCTTCAAGATCGTCTACGTGAAGACGGGCAGGAACCCCATCGAGGTGCTCGTACGCGCGGTCGAGAACTGCTCGCCGAACGAGGACACGACGCGCATCGGCTACGGTGGCGTAGTCTATAGACTCGCCGTCGACATCTCGCCCCAGCGCAGGATCGACCTCGCCCTGAGGTTCATCGCGAAGGGGATCAAGGAGCAGACCTTCGGTAACAGGAAAACCTTCGAGGAGATCATCGCTGACCAGCTCGTGGGAGCCGCCCAGAACGACGGCAACAGCTTCGGCGTTCGCCGGAAGCGCGAGATGGAGCGCGTGGCTCAGGCCTCAAGGTAAGCTTAGTCTTTTCGTTTTATAGAAGGCTCCCCGCCGCGAAGGCGAGGAGCCCGAACAACATCCAGTAGAGTACCTGGTTCTTCACCTTCCTGCTTGTTTCACGACTGTGATCCAACAGCAGGGTGACTGTGCCGTAGATTAGGCCCGCGTCTGTGACCACCACGAATGGCAGGTACCAGTTAGAGACGAGGCCAAGGATCGGGGGAAGGATAGAGGCGGCTACGGCGACGAGGTAGAAGGCGGAGGCGAGGTACGCCGCCTTGTCCACCCCATACGCGACTGCTATAGTATTTACACCACGGGAAGCATCGCCCTCTGTGTCGACTATCCCCTTTGTGACCTCCCTGCCGGTGTTGGAGAGGAAGGCTAAGGCGCTGAACAGCAGGGAGGTCGGAATGTTGCCGGCTATGGCCCCACCGTAGACGAACGGGAGACCGATGCAGGTGCTCACCATGAGGTTACCGAGGAACCCCGTCCTCTTCCCCCAGGCGGAATAGACCATCATCACGATCCAGGAGAAGACCGCGATGTTGAGGTTAGGGAGACTTGTGAGGTAGGCGGCGGCTAACCCGGCGACGCTGAGCAGCAGGGAGTAGATGATCGCCTCGTTGGGCTTGATGTCGCCGCTCGGGATCGGACGGCTCGGCTCGTTCACAGCGTCTATCTCCCTGTCGAAGTAGTCGTTGATTACCATGGCGCTGCCGGTGAGTGTGAAGCCGGTGAAAAAAGCGAGGGCCAGTTTCCCGAGGGGGATGCTCGATAGGAGCCCCCCCGTGATCAGGACTCCCACAAGTACCCCGACCCCCAGCATAATCGAGTTGACCGGCCGGAGTATCCTGAGGAATGCGCCTGCTCTGCCCATCGCATAGGCAGATGCCCACTTTCCTATTAAAATGCCCGGGACCATTATTTACTTAAAGTTAAAAGGGATATTATCGGTTAACGTGATCAGAGGCGTGCGCGGGATACCAGTAAGGACTTCGGCGGACCTCGCATACTGCTGGACAGAGGTCGAAAGGCTGTACCGGAGGCGTTCAAGGTGCCCCAATTCTGTATGGTGTTCACTCCATCCGGAATCAGTGCCTTCACCCTCATCTTCACGGAGGTCTACGCCATATCGAAGGGGGGTGGCCCCGTGACCGGCGAGACGCACGCCAGGGCCCTCGGGGGATTCCTCAAGAAGAAACTGAAGCACAGCAGCTAGGCAGTCCGCCAGCCCTCCCAATCGAAGTATGGTCGAGGGAGAAGGGGAAGGCCGGAATCGACCTAAGCGGGGTAGAACTCAGCCTAAACCTGGCCGAGAAGATGGAGTTGGCCGCTGGCTAGGCGCGCTCTATCCTGATCTTCTCGCCGGGCTTCACGAGCTTGAGGAGCCTCGGGTTGTCGGCGATCCTCGCGAAGACGTTTACGGGGCTCGTGGCTCGTATCTCCCTATCCCAGCTGGCGGGGGTGGGGCCGAAGAAGAAGCAGATCGCCTTCCCGGGCATCCAGTAGGCCACGTCTCCCAGGTCAACTATCTGTTTGGGGGACTCGGCTTCAGCAGTTATTGGTATGGCGTAGTATATCTCGTCGCCCCAGGTGTTTGCCTTCCCATCTATCGGGAGCCTGTCCCAGACCGCTTCGGCTATAATTGGGTTCTCGCCTGTCAAATCGGCGTAGAATATGCCGGCAGACGCCGTTGTGATCTTCATTCTTCTAGACGAACCCTCTTCCCCCTTCCACTCTACGTCCATTCGAGCCCCGCTTAAGCTTTTTACCCGCTGCGTCGTCGGCGTTGGCGTGGTTCACTGTACGAGCCTGAACACCTCGGCGTATCCGGGGGGGCCAGTTCATATTAATTAAATTACAACTAGGGGCGTCTTTTGCGTGGGGCTAGTTGAGGTCGTCCTGCTCCCACTCTTCCTCGCCGTACTCTTCCTCGATCTCCTCATCGTTCCAGCCGAGGCAGTCGTAGCAGAGGCCCTTCTTGGTGTCCCCGCACTCAGAGCAGTACTTGGCGCCACAATCCTTACAGTCCTGTAGCTCCTGCACATCCATGCCGCAGACCTCGCAGAGTGGCATCAGCGATCCCATTTGGAGCCGGAGACGCGGAGCCTATAAACCTATTGAGCTATGCGGCTGAGGAGCGCCTCGTCGATGTTTCCGCCGCTGATGACGACGCCTACGCGTCTGCCCTTGAATCTATGAGGGTCCTCCATCAGTGCGGCAATGCCCACCGCGCCACTGCCTTCGATGACCTCGTGCTGGCGGAGTAGCATGAGGCGTAAGGCGTCCACGATTGTTGCTTCCTTAACATCTATCCAGTCGTTGACGAGCCTCTGGCAGATTGGGAAAGTTACGCTGCCCTGCTCGATACCGCCGTGTAGCCCCTGGGCGACGGTATTGTACATGGGTATGTCGATTATCTTGCCCGCCTTGATGCTCTCGTGCATGACGGGGCTAGCTATGGTCTGAACTCCGATCATCTCTGCCTCGGATGCTGCCTTGATGACGGTTGAGATGCCGGAGATTAGGCCACCTCCGCTGACGGGGACGAGTACGGTGTCCAGCTCAGGACCGTCCTCCACCATCTCGAGCCCCACTGTACCCTGTCCAGCGATTAGGTCGGCGTCGTTGTAAGGGCTTAGGAAGGGCATCCCGCCTTCCCGGCTCATCTTCTGTGCGAGGTGCTCCGCCTCCATGTACTCGTCGCCGTGGACCGTGAGGTCTGCACCGAGGGCCCTGATGGCGTCACGCTTAACCTTCGGGGTGTTACCGGGCACTACGATGGCGGCCTTGACCCCAAACTGCCTCGCTGCGTAGGCGACTCCCTGCGCGTGGTTCCCCGAGGAGGCGGCGAGGATCCCCCTGCGACGCTCGTCGGGGGTGAGGAGGGCTATCTTGTTCGATGCGCCGCGTATCTTGAATGAGCCGGTGAGCTGCCTGTTCTCGAGCTTAAGGTAGACCTCCCCGCCGGTCAGCTCGCTTAGGAGTGGGGATTGCTCGAACGGGGTCCTCCTGACCCAGGAGCCCATGCGCCTGCGGGCCGCGTAGACATCGCCGGGTGTAACCATGGCTGGATGATGCGTCGAGATCGTATAATAATCTAGGCACACGCCGAGGCTCGGTACGCTCTCTGCCTGCGGGCATGCGCGTGCGCACGACGATGAGGTCAAGTGCACCAAGCGCGCGCCCGAGCCTCACCAAACCCCTCGACAGAGCATATTTCTGCCTTGAGGACAGGCACCGCTGCCTATCTAAGCCCTGGGGTAGGAGCCGAGGATCTTCAGGCTCTTCGCGTTGGCCCCCATCTCGCGTAGGGTCTCGGCGGAGACGGGCTCGTCTCTGTGCCCCTCGAAGTCGACGAAGAAGACGTACTCCCACGGGCGGCCAAGGTAGGGGCGTGACTCAATCTTGGTAAGGTTGAGGCGGCGGTCAGCGAGGGCGCGCAGGGCGGCTATCAGGGTCCCGGGCTTATGGTTGACGATGAAGGCGATGCTCGTTTTGTCCCTCCCCGTCGCTGGTGTGGCGCCATATCCGATGGTGAGGAAGCGCGTATAGTTCGCCCCGTCGGTTTCTATCCCGCGGTCGAGCACCTTCATCCCGTATATCTCGGCCGCCCGCTCGCTGGCGATGGCCGCGGCGTCGAGGAGCCCCCCGTCTCTGATCATCTTCACTGCCCCCGCGGTGTCGTAGTAGTTGACGGGCTCGTATCCGTGGGCAGCGATGTAGGCGCGCGTCTGGCCTAGGGCTTGGGGGTGGGAGTAGACCTTCTTGATGTCCCCGGGTCCTACGCCGGGGTTGGTTATTAGACAGTGGACGACCCTGAAGACGGTCTCCCCCAGCACCGTGAGACTCTTCTCGTTGAGGAGGTCGAAGGTGCGGGTTATGCTCCCCTCAATCGTGTTCTCGACTGGGACGAGGCCCGCATCGGCCTCCCCTGCCTCTATGGCGTCGAAGACGTCCTCGAGGTAGGGCCTAGGGACCGGCTCGGCGGCGTCACCCCAGCGCTGGATGACGGCTGCCTCGCTGTAGGCTCCGGGCATCCCTTGGTAGGCTACTTTCATAGGCTCTCCTCTACCTCGACGCACAGGTCGATTATTGCCCGGTATATCCTCTCTACGCCGTCGGGGTCGAGACCCCGCTTGGCTGCCTGCACTCGCGCCTGGTCGAGGACGGCACGTTCACGGGTTGCATCCACGATGGGCTTGTCGTGGCGCTTCTTCACTCCCGCGATCTCCCTCGCAACGTCGACGCGTTCCGCGAGCCTGTCTAGAATCTCGCCGTTTAGCCTGTTGATCTCCTTTCTGAGCCCGTTTATCTCTTCCTTGTATGTCATCGCCTTTCACCTAGTACCTGCGTGATGAGTCCCCTCCTGAGGGCGTGGTCTGCGAGGGTTATGGCGACCATCGCCTCGACAACAGGGACGGCCCTGGGGACTATGCAGGGGTCGTGTCTGCCGCCCACGTTGATCTCGGCCTCGCTTCGTGTCGCGAGGTCGATAGTTCTCTGCGCTTTGGCGATGCTGGGAGTTGGCTTGAAGGCTGCGCGGACGACTATGGGGGTGCCCGTCGTGATACCGCCGAGGACACCGCCCGAGTTGTTCGTCACTGTCCCTATTATACCGCTCTCGGCGATGTAGAGGTCGTTCGCCTCCGAGCCACGCATTGAAGCGAGCCTGATCCCGGCGCCGAACTCCACGGCCTTCACGGCGGGGACCGCGAAGAGCGCTTTGGATATGTCCCCCTCGATTGTTTCGAAGACTGGCTGCCCGACCCCGGCTGGGAGGCCGAGGCAAACGCACTCCACGACGCCTCCGACGCTGTCACCCTCGGTCTTCGCCTTCTCAATGACCCAAACCATCTTATCGGATGCTGACGGGTCGAGGCAGCCGACGATGCTTGCCGCCGCCTTTTTGATCTGGTCGAGTGTAGGTTCCGGTGCCTCTCTGCCCCCGATAGCGCGCGTGTAGGCATGTACCTCGACCCCGATGGTTAATAGTAATTGTTTGGCGACTGCACCCGCCATGACGAAACCCGCGGTGACGCGGCCTGACGCCCTACCACCGCCTCGGTGGTCATTGAAGCCACCGTAGCGTGCCCAGGCGGTGTAATCGGCGTGCCCAGGCCGGGGTTTGCTTTTAATCTGGTCGTAACTCGACGAGTCGTGGTCACGGTTCCACGTGAGCATCAGGATCGGCGCTCCCGTAGTATGCCTTTCGTGGACCCCGGACAGTATCTCGACCTTATCGGTCTCACTCCTGCCCGTCGTGACGGCGCTTGTGCCTGGGCGCCTCCGCTCCATCATGCGGTAGAGCGCCTCCTCATCTATCGTGAGCCCCGCAGGGCAGCCGTCGATGACGACGCCGATGCACCTGCCGTGGCTCTCGCCGAGGCTCGTTACCCTAAAAGCTGTTCCTATGCTGTTGCTCATGCCTTCTCAAACCTCCCTCCGATCGCCGCGAAGTCGCCCCAGAAGCCCGGGTAGGACTTCGAGACGCACCAAGCGTCGCTGATCTTCGTCTCCCCCTCCGCTACGAGAGCAAGGACGGCCAGTGACATCGCTATCCTGTGGTCCCTCCAGGGGTCCACCTCGGCCCCCTTCGGGGTGCCTCCGGTGATTCGGGCGAAATCCGAATTGCATTTCATCTTGATCCCCATCCGGGTCAGCCCCTCCGCCATCGCCGCGACCCTGTTCGACTCCTTAAATCTCAGCCTCCCGAGCCCGGTGAGGGTGCTCTCCCCCTTCGCCGCGGCGCAGAGTGCCGAGACGACGGGGAAGAGGTCGGGGCAGTCGCTGAGGTCGGTGCTGATCCCCCTCAGCAGGGACTTTGAGATCTTGATTGTGCCACCGTTTGTGGATACATCGGCGCCCATCCGGGAAAGTATCTCAATGATCGCCCTGTCCGCCTGTGAGCTTGCTTGGTTCAATCCCCTGAGCGTCACACTGCCGGTTAGGGCACCCGCCGCGAGGACGTAGGCGGCCGAGGACCAGTCCCCCTCCACCTCCACCGTGGAAGCCTTGTAGGGCCCCAGAGGAGCGGTGAGCCGCCTCATGTCTGGCGTGGCACGCGCCTCGACGCCGAAGGCCCTCATCGCGTCCATCGTCATGGCGACATACGGCCTAGATTCGAGCTGGGTCGTGAGACTAATCTCGACAGGCGCATCGGCGAGCGGGGCGACAGCGAGGAGTGTGGAGACGAACTGGCTGCTAATGTCGCCGGGTAGCCTAGCCTCTCCACCCCTGATCCTCCCGTTACCCGTTATAGTTACAGGGGGAAGGCCGCATCGGCTCGTACTCTTGACCCCTATCTGGGTGAGGGCGTCGAGGAGCGGCCCCATGGGGCGCGCATAGAGTGACTTCCCGCCCGTGAGGTGGCACTCGCCGTCGATGAGGGCGCAGACCGCCGCCATAAACCGAAGTGTCGTGCCCGACTCGCCGCAGTGGAGATCGACTGCCGGGGCTTTGAACTCGCCACCCTCAACGGTCCACTTTTCGCTGCGGATGAGGACGATACCCAGCTTGTTGAGCATCGAAGCGGTCGCCTCCGTGTCGTCTGCGGTCAGTGGGTTCACTATAGTGCTCTTACCGTTAGCGAGGGCGGAGAGGACAAGGACGCGGTGGGTCATGCTCTTTGAGGATGGCGCGGTGAGGGTGCCATCGACCTCGGAGCGACTCACAATGACATTCATTACATAGCCTCCAGTCGCTCTTTGATCGCCTTGGCGACCCGGATCGGCGGCACGCCGTTAGTGTCCACCACCATGTCAGCCGCCGCCAGGTACCGCTCACGCCTCTCGTCGAGGAGCATCCTGATCCTGCCGAGCCGGTCCTCCCCAGCGAGCAGTGGGCGGGTCTTGTCCAACCAGGTGCGGAGGCTTATCTCCTCTGGGCTCGCCGTGAGGAGGACCATCCGGCTTGAGCGGCGGAGGAGCTCAGTGTTGAGGGGGTCGAGGACGACGCCGCCGCCTAGGGCGATCACCTGACCGTCCCCCGCGCTGAGGCGCTGCACAACCCCGTGCTCCAGCGTGCGGAACGCGGGCTCGCCGAGGCTCGCGAAGACCTCACAGATCCTCATCCCCGCCTCCCTCTCCGCCTCGGCGTCAGAGTCGACAAAGGTGTACTCTAGTTGGGTGGCGAGGAGCCTGCCGACGGTGGTCTTGCCCACCCCCATGAAGCCAAATAGAGCCACGTTCAACGCGTACCACCCCCGAGAGCGCGCCTCGCGGCGCCCATCATCACGTCCTCCGGCGCCCGCCTGCCCGTCCAGAGCCTCAGAGCCTCCGCCCCCTGGTAGACGAGCATCGTTAACCCGCCGAGTGTCTTCGCGCCGACTGCCTCGGCGTCTTGTAGGAGTCGGGTCCGCTCGGGGCTATAAATGAGGTCGAAAACGAGTAAGCTGGAGTGGAGTATACATGCATCGACTGGGCTGTTGCCCACGTTAGGGGACATGCCCACGGGAGTCGCGTTGACGAGGATGTCAGCAGCTCCGACGCTACACTGTGCCCCCACGAGCCCTGCACCGAGCACGTCGACATCGTGCTGTCTACGGATATCACTCGCGAGGTTCTCCGCCTTCGCGGCGTCGCGAGCGAATATCCTTATCCACCTCGCCTTCGGGACCAGCCCGAATGCGACAGCGCGGGCCGCACCGCCTGCTCCAAAGATTACAACCCTACAGCCGCCGAGGTCACCGTAGGCTTCGCCCAGCGCCCTGACGGCTGCGGGGGAGTCCGTGTTGTAGCCCTTTATGCGCCCGCCCTCATTCACTACAGTATTCACAGCGCCTACAGCTCTCGCTGTGGCGTCGACCTCGTCGAGGAGGGGGAGGATGGCACCCTTGTATGGGATGGTGACGTTGAAACCGGCGACTGAGGGATCCCTGAGGCCAGCGACGGCTCTACCGAGGCCCTCGGGGGTAACTGGTATAGCCTCGTATCGGTAGTCGAGTCCCAACGATTCGATTGCCGCACCCTGCATCTGGGGACTAATCGAATGGGCGACGGGGTAACCGATTAAGTAAAGTCTCCTCAATCGTAGAACCCCATGAGGCGATATGCTTCCCTCAACGCTTCGATCGTGAGCTGCCCCGGCGCAACCCATCCCTCGTCGCTCGCCGAGGCATAGGTCCAGCGCCCACCCATCAGGGGCGAGAGGACGCGCGATGGCACGCCGAGGGGGCCCATGTTGAAGCAGACGTTCCCAGGCTCCCTTCCGAGGTACTCGAGGCATGATAGGTTATCGGCGGGTGACGACACCGAGCCTACGACCTTGACGACGTCGGCGCCCACACCCTTGGCCTCCATGTGCTTTTCCATGATCTCATTGAGACTAGGTGCGCGATCGAGGTAGTGGCGTGAGACGATCAGCTTGACCCCAGCCGCATGGACCTCGGTAGCGAGTTCGCCGATTGAGTATGAATCGATCTCCGCATCGACGTAGTCGAATCCCTCGCTGGCGGCTGATCGGAGGAGGGCCCGCCTCTTGTCCTCGCCCCTGACCCATCTCCCACCGTGGCTGGGTAGGCGCGCCGTCGCGATCAGTGGAACGTCGGTTGATTTCCGGAGTGCCCGTAGGTTCAACGCTTCGAGGGTATAGTCGAGCCTCAGCTCAATTAGGTCGGGCTCCTCCAGGTGGCGAATTGTCTCCAGGGCGTCCGCCGTGGTCGTGGCGGGGACAGCGACGCATATCCTAGGGCGCGTCATCGTATCCCCCCAGTGCCCCCCGGAGCTCGGTCTCCGAGGCCACCCGGACGACCGTCTCGGAGCCTATCCCGGTGGGGAGGACGAGGCGGATCGAGCTGGCCTCGGCCTTCTTGTCTCGCTTCATTAGTGGAATGACCTCGTCGAGCCTGTAGGGGACATCGACCGACAGCCCAAGTCGATGAAGCAGGTTGATCTGCCTAACCAGGTCGGCCTGTTTGAGCAGCCCGAGACTGTGGGCGACACGTGAAGCCGCGACCATCCCGATCGCGACCGCCTCACCGTGGCGGATCGTGTGACCCGAGAGCGTCTCGACAGCGTGGCCAACGGTGTGGCCGTAGTTGAGAGCGGCGCGTACCCCGCCGTCGTCCCTTTCGTCCGCCTTGATGTAGCGGGCCTTCGAGACGGCGCAGCGCCCCACTATCCAGCGGAGCCGCTCAGCGTCCCCGGAGAGGATGCCTTCTACCTCTACCTCAAGCCCTTTGTAGAGGATAGCGTCTGAGACAACTCCGTACTTCGCCACCTCGGCGAGGCCGCTGCACAGCTCCCTCCTGGGGAGCGTCGCGAGCAGCGCGGTGTCGCAGGCGACGAGGCTCGGTTGGTGGAAGCTACCGATAAGGTTCTTCCCTGAGGGGTGGTTCACAGCCGTCTTGCCTCCGATGCCGCTGTCCACCTGTCCGAGGAGGGTGGTGGGTACCTGGACGACGCGTATCCCGCGCATGTAGATGCTAGCTGCAAATCCGGCTGAGTCGCCGACTGAGCCCCCACCGAGGGCGACGACGACGCCCCTGCGGTCTAATCCGTGTCCTATGATGCCGCCGAGCAACTTTTCGGTCGCACCCCAGGTTTTGGCGTCCTCCCCCTCGGGCACGATGAACTTCCCCGGGTTCAGCCCCTCAAGTGCAGCCATAGCCTGCCCTCCGTAGAGGGCGTCCACGGACTGCGATGTGACAATAATGCACCCAGTTACGCCTGGGATGTACTCGGAGATCGCCTCATCGAGCCGTATGAGGAGCCCGCCCCCGACGAGGACCGGGTAACTCCTCACCCCAAGGTGGACTTGGGCGGCCTTGTAAGCTTCGAGGCACATATCAGAGCCTTTTCCCCACGGCCCCCACGATAGGGGCCAGCTCACGCATCAGGTCCGCAAACTCAGGCGGGTGGAGGCTCTGGTCGCCGTCGCTGAGCGCCTTCTCGGGGTGGGGGTGGACCTCGATTATGAGGCCGTCTGCCCCCGCGGCGACACCCGCCTTCGCCATCGGTGCTACGAGGCTCCTGATCCCCGTGCCATGGCTCGGGTCAATGACCACAGGCAGGTCGCTGAGCTGCTTGATCACCGGCACTGCCGAGACGTCGAGGGTGTTCCTCGTGATGGTCTCGTATGTGCGTATCCCGCGCTCGCAGAGTATGACGTTGGGGTTGCCCTCGTTGAGGATGTACTCGGCGCAGCCGAGCCACTCCTCGATTGTGGCGGACATTCCCCTCTTAAGCATCACCGGCTTGACGGCACGCCCCACCCGCTTGAGGAGGGTGAAGTTCTGCATGTTCCGGGCGCCGATCTGGAGTATGTCCGCGTAGGACTCGACCAGCTCGACGTCCTCGGGCGCCATCACCTCGGTAACAATCGGGAGACCTGTCTCGTCCCTGGCCTCGGCGAGTATCTTGAGCCCCTCCTCCCCGAGTCCCTGGAAGCTGTAGGGGAGGGTTCGCGGCTTGAAAGCGCCGCCCCTGAGGATGTGCCCGCCCGCGGCTTTGACGATGCGTGCCGTCTCAAGCACCTGCTCCCTGCTCTCTACGCTACACGGCCCCGCCATAACGACGATCTGGTCGCAACCGATGGTCACGTTCCCGACCCTTATCCTGACGCAGCCGTGCCCATTCTTCACGGCGAGCTTGATCTTCTGAGATATCACTAGTTTCGACATGCCTGTGCCTCCGAGCCTCCCCTTCAGCACAGGCTGGAGGCGTAAAACCCGAAGAAGCCGAAAGCTTTTGCGTAGCTCAGGGTTTCATTCATCCGGGCGTCGACCCGGCCGTTGGAGAGAACTAGGTTTGGAGCTTGGCTCCTGCTTAGGCGAGGATAAATTGGCGCATTGATCGCACCTCTAAACTTACCAGCGAATTGAATCGGATCACGGTATTTAACCAATTCGGGCAGGTGCGGCTGGCGGGGAGGCGGCGGGGGATTCTTTATAGCCGGTTGAAGGGTACTCCCAACCATGGGCGAGGAGAAGTCCCCACTCGACCGCCTCCTGGCGCGCCAGGACTTCAAACCCTTTTCAGGACCACACGCCTTCCGCGTCCTCGGGCTATCCAAAGCGAAGATCAAGATGCCGCCGATCAGGGAAGAGGACGTCCTCAAGGCGGTGAGCAGCCTCGGCGTTGTCCTAGAGACGGAGGTGGCAATGATTGTGGCGCTTCAGCAGGTCCTATGTACGCGCTGCGGAAACTGCTGCAGGGGAAGGGGCTCGATACGGCTCAAGAAGGAAGAGCTCCAAGGCGTCGCCGACTACTTGCACGTTGAGTACAAGCGGCTGAAAAATAGGATGAGGGCGGCGCCGATGGGGGACGGCACATTCATCGTCTCCCAGCCCTGCCCGCTACTCCACGGCAACCTCTGCGCTGCCTATCCCTCTCGCCCCGGAACCTGCCGTGGCTACCCCGCGGGGGACCTACTGGCAAGTATAGGGCGGAGTAAGCAGTTTGACGACTGCCCGATAGCTGACGAGCTCCTCGCTGAGGTCGTCGTAAAGCGCGTCCTCGAGGAGCAAATGTGGAGGGAACACCCAGAGGAGCTGAATGCCCTCGCTGAGCAGAAGAGGGGCAACCTAGCTAAGCTGAGTGATCTGCCACAGAGCGAGAGGATGAAACGCCTAGTCGAGGGCTATCAACGGAGCATTGCTCGAGGCCAGGGGCAGTAGGCTCATTTCTTCTTAGCCTTCAAGGACAGCAAGGCCACGAGCGCGTAGGATTTCTCCATCCACTGCTCTAGGAGCTTGTCGTGTAGTATGTCGGATGGGAGAAGGCGAGCGCTAGCGCTCGCCCTTGCTTAAGGCGTGCTTAAGTAGCGTGGTCTTTTCCGCTAATGGCTTCGGCCATGGCACTGCTATCGATCTACGCTTAGCATGCCGCCTTTTACCCCCCCCCCCCACCGGTAAAGCTCATTAACCCAAGCGGCTCATCGGTCTATCACTGGTGATTTTGCTTGAAGCGCATACTCCTCGACACGGATCCGGGCGTCGACGACGCCCTTGCGTTCCTTCTCGCCTTCGCGAGCCCTGAGATAAAGGTCGAAGCTGTCACCACAGTAGATGGCAACGTCGACGTTGAGAAGGGAACCCGCAATGCACGGCAGCTACTTGAGTTCCTCGGGCGGGACGATGTCCCCGTAGCACGCGGCGCTTCGCATCCGATGCTTAGACCAATGGGGAACGCGGAGAGCTTCCACGGGAAGATGGGGCTCATGGACGTGGTGCTCCTCGAGCCGAGGATGAAGGTGGATAAGAGGGCAGCGGCCCAGCTTATCATAGACGAGGTGAACAGGCTCGGGAAGGAGCTGACTCTCGTCGCAATCGGGCCACTGACGAACCTCGCAGCGGCTATCCTGACCGACCCCACAATCCCGGAGAAAGTGGGGGGCCTCGTCATCATGGGCGGCGCCTTCTCCCTCACCCCCTACGGCTCCGGGAACGCGAACGCCGTCGCCGAGTTCAACATCTGGCACGACCCAGACGCCGCCAAGCTCGTCTTCGACAGCGGCATACCCATGGTTTGCGCTGGCCTCGACACCACGATGCACCCCGACTACAGGATGAACAAGGCTATGTATGCCGAGATGGTGGTGAAGAAAGGAAAGCGATCCGAACTAATCAAGGGTCTCTGCGGTGTCCTCGTGGAGAGGTATAACGGCTTCAGCCTCCACGACCCCATGGCCATGGCTTACGTAGCCGACCCGACGATGTTCAAGACAGAGAAGTACAAGGTCGAGGTCGAGACGACGGGCACACACACGATTGGGATGACGGTCGTCGACAGGCGCAGGTACCACCGAGAGGAGAACCTGAAGGCGAACCACGAAGTCATCGTCGAGGTCGACGCCCCGAGGTTTCATAAGATGATCTCCGATAGGGTCGGCAAGGGTGGCTAGGGTGGCGGACCTCATCACCTGCGGCGCTATAAACTGGGACATAAACCTCTTCATGGACAGGCTCCCACGGGCTGGTGAGGAGGTCCCCGTCCGGGAGATACAGCGGGTCAGCGGGGGGACAGCAGCGAACGTCGCCGTAGCATCCGCTCGCCTTCTCGGGAAGAAGCGCGTCGCCTTCATCGGCGCCCTCGGGAAGGACGAGATCGCCGACAAGCAGCGCGGCATCCTCTGGGAGGAAGGTGTCGACGACTCGGGCCTCCTATTTATCCAGGGGGAGGAGTCGGGGCAGGCTTACATTAGCATAGGTGGCGACGGTGAGAACGAGATACACACCTACTTCGGCGCCAACCTGAAGCTAGTTGGCGTCTGCCTCCGTGACCCAGAAAGGCTCAAGCTGATCAAAGGGGCGAAGGTCTGTGTAATCATGGACCCGCCGCTCGAGACGGCGCGCTGCCTCGCGGAGCTCTGCAGGGAGCACGGCGTAACAGTCATCTGGGACCCCGGCGTCTACGCGGAGCTCGGCCTCGACGCCCTCGCGCCCACACTCGCCAACATCGACTACTTCATCCTCAACCACCTAGAGTACGAGAACCTTCTCGGCACAAGCTCCGCCCACGAGATAGCGAGGATGATACATAAGAGGTTCAGGGGACTCAAGTGTATAATCAAGCACGGCGAGGAGGGGTGCACCCTGACGCAGGACAGCGTCGGCGCGATGATACACGTCGACGCGGTTCCAATCGAGAAGTTTGGGATGACCGTCGTGAACCGCGTTGGGTGCGGGGACGCCTTCATCGGCGGCTTCGCCTCCGCGAAGGTAGAGGGTCTAGATGATACCGAAGCCCTCCGCTGGGGGAACGCGGCGGGTAGCTTCAAGGCGACGAAGAAGGAGACTCGCGGAGGTCCCACGAAGGCACAGCTCCTCGACCTCATCGAGAAGTGGAGGCGCCTTTAGGGTGGCCAACAGCCTCCGCGGCTCTAAGCGTGTCTCCACCTACCTCGTGGAGAAGGGCATAGAGGCGAGGGTCGTCACCCTTGACGAGTCGACGCGGACGAGCCAGCTCGCCGCAGACGCCCTCAGGTGCACCGTCGCCGAGATAGCGAAAAGCATAGTCTTTAAGGCCGGGAAGGGCGTCGTGGTCGTCGTCATCAGCGGTGACAGGCGCGTGGACGCAAAGAAGGTCTCCGCCCATCTCGGCTTGAAGGTGGGGAACGCCGACGCAGACTCGGTGAAGGACCTCACAGGTTACCCGATAGGCGGCGTTCCGCCCTTCCCACACGACTCGGGGGTCAAGGTCCTACTCGACGGGAGCCTCAACCGCTTCGAGAGGGTGTGGGCAGCGGCGGGGACCCCGAACTCTGTCATGAACCTCGCCGTCGAGCAGCTAAGAGGCATCGTCGGCGACTTCGTCGACGTCGCCCAGTGAGCCGCACCTATCTTATACACGTTTGATCACTCTCGATCCATGTACAAGCGAATAGGCATCCTCGGCGGGCTCACCCCCGAGTCGACTGTCCCATACTACATTCACATAATCCACAGGTACGAGGAGATGTTCCACAACCAAGCCTACCCGGAGGTGGTCGTCTTCAGCGTCAGCTTCCAGCGCTTCGAGGACTGGATGGCTGTCGAGGACTGGGAGAGCATGGAGCTCGAGCTCACGAAGGGGCTCCACGCCCTACACGACGCTGGGGCGGACTTCGCCGTCATAGCCACCAACACGATGCACAACCTCTACGAGAAGCTGGACAGAAGGAACATCATACCCCTACTCAGCCTCGTCGACGCGACGGGAGTGGAGGTGAAGAAGGCGGGGATAAAGAGGGTTGGCCTCATCGGCACCAAGTTCGCGATGAACAAGCCCTACTACCGAGAGGGGCTGGCGAAGTACGGGATCAAGGTGGTGGTCCCTGACGAGGAGGACCAGCAGGAGGTCGGCAGGGTCATCTTCGAGGAGCTCGCCTACGGGATCATCAAGGACGAGAGCAGGAAGAACTACCTCGCCATCATGGATCGGCTCAAGGCGAATGGGGCCCAGGGCGTCATCCTCGGGTGCACCGAGATACCCCTACTAATCAAGCAGATCGACACGAAGATACCCGTCTTCGATACGACGACGATCCACGCCGAGGCGGCTCTCCAGTTCGCCCTCAATAGCTAGCGGCGTATCAGCCCCGTCAGCTCGGAGAGCCCGTCGATTAGGTAGTCAGGGTGTAGCGTCGCGAGTTTATCGATGCCATGGGTACCGGTGGTGACGCCGACGGTGTGGACACCCGCACGGACCCCCGCTTCCAGCCCTATCGTGGTGTCCTCTACGAACACTGCCTCATGCGGTTTCACGGCAAGGCGTTCTAGGGTGAGGATGATGACATCGGGGGCGGGCTTCGGGTGGGTCACATCGTTTATCCCCAGGATTAGGTCGAAGTAGTCGCCGAGGCCGAGCTTGCGGAGCAGGCGGGTGGCGACGTCGCCCCGCTTCGTGGTGGCGACGCTCTGGAGGTATCCGGCCTGCTTGAAGTGTGCGAGGGTTTCCTGGACGCCGGGGAGTATACGGGTCTTAGTGGGCCCCACGTCGGAGTATATCTCTACGAACCTGTCCCAACAGGCCTGTACGCCGCCGTGCCTCGCAGGGGGGAGGACGCGCCTGAACATATCGGTGAGGGGTAAGCCTATCATCTCCTCTATCTGCCCCCGTGGGCAGGGGGCCTCTCCCTGCTCCTCGACGATTCGGTTGAAGGTCTCGACTATCGCCTCGGTGGAGTCGATTAGGGTGCCGTCGAGGTCGTAGATTACTAGACGTATCCCTTTGAGCACGGCTGGGATATTGGCGCCCCGCGATTAAACGATTCCTAGCGAGACCTTTTTCCACGGCCCTTCCAACGGATACCCATGAAACACTTCTACCACGCCGAGGTCCCGCTCGAGGACATCGCCTCCCCCGCCGTCGGGGCGAGAAGGAGGTGGCTCGTCGATGCGGCTATGGGTGCGCCAAACTTCACGGTCGCCGAGGTCGAGATCAACCCCGGAGGCAGCACTCTACACCACTCCCACCCCTACGAGCACGCGATGTTCGTCCTAGAGGGCACCGGGGAGGTGGTCGAGTCAACTGGCACGAGCCCTCTGACGCCTTGGGAGGTGCTGTACATCGCCCCAAACGAGCTACACCAGATCAGGAACACCGGAGGTAAGACGCTAAAGTTCCTGTCCATAGAGCCAGTGAAAAAAGAGGAGAAGAAGCTCTAGAGTTCCATGGGCGTCTCGTAAGTCTCCGCGTGGAAGACCTCCTTGAGGGCCCTGCGGGGCTTCGGGTCCGGGGTTTCCGCGGGGACGCCGACGGGGAAGAGGCAGATGACCTTCTTGTCCTCAGGTATGCCGAGGAGCGCCTTAACCTTCGCCTCGTCGAAAGCACCTATCCAGCAGGTGCCGTATCCGAGGCTCCACGCTGCGAGTATCATGCTCTCCACCGCTATCATCGGGTCCCTCTCGACCCACTTCCCGTAGCCGCCGGGGGAGTTGGCGGCGTCGCTGAAGACGGCTAGGAAGGCACCAGCCTCCGCAGTCCACATCTGGTTACTCGCTGCCGTGGCGAGTTTCTTCCTCCGATCAGCGTCGCGCACCACGACGAAGCCCCAGGGCTGCTTATTGCCCGCTGATGGGGCGAGCCTGCCCGACTCGAGGATCTTCTTCAGGTCGCCATCCGGCACGGGGACGGGTTTGTACTTCCTGACGCTCCTACGCGTCTCTATGGCTTTGAGAACGTCCATACTGACGGGAGAGGCGGTTCGCCTTATATTAACTATTCTCGATTTGATTTAGGCGCCACAAGGCTGGGGTTTAAACTCACGAAATAATAAAATCGCTATGCATAGTAGCACATGATAAGGGGATATGAGAGAAAAGACCCTGAGAACCGGGGCGTGTAATCGGTCTACTGGGCGGGTTTCTTCGCGTCGACCTTCTCCTGCAGGCTCTTCGCCTGAGCGTTGGCCTTCGCGATTATCTCCGCGGCTGTGTCCGGTGTGATGTACCCGGCCTCGACGGCGACCCTCTTCGCGTTCTGGAGCGCCATCGTGACGAGCGTCGGGGCCGTCTGGGCCGTGACGTACTCGCTGGCGAGTGCGACCTGGAACGCGCCACCGACGGCCTCCATGAACTGCTTCCTGTAGCTCGGGACGTCGATTATTAGGTCTGCACCTGGGATGATCATGCCTCTCTCGTAGACGCACTTGAGGCTGAGACCGCTCTGTGCAGCCTTTATGCCGAGCCTCTGTAAGAGGTCGGCCATGTCAGCCGTGATCACGTCGCCACTCTCGGCGACGACCGTGTCGGCTATAACCCAGATGTTGCCCGCCTCGATGCGGGTCTTGATTCCGAGTCCACCGAACTTACTGATCATGGGGCCCGGGCTGATGCCCGTGTTTCCGGCTGGGATGGTCAGCTCCTTGAGCGCCTTGTCCCCAGCCTTGGCGAAGCTCTCGACCTTGCTTTTCTCGAGGTTCATTGCCAGCTTGAAGGGGTTCCCGTTGGTGAAGAGGAACATATTCTGCCCCGCCACCGCCTTTATGAACTCCGTCGTCGCCGGCTTCTCCGCCTTTTCCATGCTGATCCTCATCAGCGTGTTCTTAACGGTCTTGATCTCGAGCTGCCCCCTCAGTCTCTTCCTGAGGTCCATCAGCATGCCGCTCTGCACCTTGTTTAGGTTCGCCACGGCGATGATGTCGTACTTCTTCAGTAGGGTGACTGTATGCTCGACTACCGCTGCTTTCTGCTCAGATACTGTCGACATTCATGCCACCTCAGAACAGCTTGACGGCCTCTCCCATGGTCGTCTTCAGGTAGATGCTCTTGATGTTTGCGTAGCCTCTCTTCGTCGCTGCGACGAGGTTGTTGAGGACGACCTCGATGTTCTGGGCGACCTGCTCGTCGGTCATGTTTTCGCGACCAACCATGCAGTGGCAGAACATCTTATCCCTCGTCCTCAGCACTATGGCCCTGCGCTCGCGCTCGATGACGTTGTCTACTGGTGCCTGTGGTGGTACCGGGGTAGGCATCTTGCCGCGCGGGCCCAGGATAGGACCGGCGACGCGACCAACCGTCGGCATCAACGGTGCCTCGCTAATGAATATGTCGAAGTCCTTGAGCCTCTTCTTTGCAGCCTTCTTGTCCTTAGCAAGCTCAGCCAGCTCCGCCGGCTCGATGACCTCGTCGGCGCCGCTCCTGCGGGCTCTGAGGGCGAGGTCTCCGCCCGCGAAGACTAGGACCTTCTGTCCACCGATCCCGTTTGGTAGCTGGACGCGCAGGTTGACCCTATTCTCGGGGCGCTTCATGTCGAGTTCTCGGAGGTTGATTGCGAGTTCGAAGGTCTGCTCGAAGCGGCGCTTCTTGGAGGCCTGTCTCGCCTTGGTGATTGCCTCGTTTATGTCCTTGCGTTGGAGAGACATGTTTAATCCTCCTTTAGCTGGGCGTCGTAGGCCCCACTCTTTATGAGGTCCTGGACCTCTTTTGCGGGTTTGCCGTCGACTGTGACGCCCATGCTGTGGCACGTGCCGAGGACCTCGCGGACAGCCGTCTTGAGGGTAGCAGCGTATAGGCCCGCCCTCTTCTTTTTGGCGACGCTCACGAGTTGGTCGAAGGGCATGTCACCCACCTTCGCTGAGTGTGGAGTGCCCGAGCCTTTAGAGATGCCGACCGCCTGCGTAAGCAGGGCGAAGGTACTCAGCATCCCGACCTTGACCGTGAACTCCCTCGTGTCCGTGTCGATGAACACGTCCACCGGGACTGGAGTCCCCTTATACTCGCCGGTCTGCTTGTTGATCTCGGCGACGATATTCATTATATTGACACCCATCGGACCCAGCGCTGGGCCGATCGGCGGACCACCTGTCGCCCCGCCACCCGGGACGATAAAGTTGAACTTCTTTTCTACCAATTTCTAATTAGCTCCTTTAACCTCCCGGACATAGTCGGCGTGGACGGTTATCGGCAGGCTAAAAGCCGCCTCCAGGATCTCGATCGTGACTTCCTCCTTGGAGGTATCCACGCGCACCACCCTCGCCTGCATCCCCTTGAAGGGCCCAGCTACGACGTCCACCAGGGTGCCCTCAGCCAGGCCTTCGATGGCCGGCTTCGTCTCAAGGTAGTGCTCAACCTCTGCGGGTGAGACAGTCCCCTGAACTCGCTCCCTGGCATAACGTACGCCCCTTATGAGCTCGTCGACCATGTGAGGGTTGACGCTCTCAATGATTATGTAGCCCTTCAGCTCCGACGGCGCCATTATCGCCAGGACCGAAATGTGCTCGATCTTCGCCTTATCGGCGAGCATATCGGCTACAGTCCTCTCCTGGCCGTTTGTAACCTTCACCGCGAAGAGCTGGGTCTGGGGCTTGTCTGGCACATCTGCCACGTCCGGTTGCAACGTAAGCGTAAGCAGATGGCTAATATTAATATTGCTAAGTTGGGGAAAATTGCGCCGTTTGGGACGGCTAGGCTCAGCCGACTGGCTGAAGCACGACGGCGACGAGGCGTATGATGTAGCCGATGATCCCGAGAACGCCGACGCCTAGGAGCACGATCTTAAGGCTTAGGCTGAACGTCTTCCAGTCGGGCCTGTTGATGGTGACCAGAAGCCTCTTCGCGCTCTCGATGAATTCGTTGATGCCCATCGCTTACCGCCCTCTCAGGCGCACGGTACCCTTAAATCCTTTACGAATCCCCGAGGAGCTTCTCCGCGAACCACCCCGCGTCGAAAGGCTGAAGGTCGTCGTACCCCTGGCCCACACCGACGTAGATGACGGGCTTCCCCGTGAGGAAACTGACGCTAAGGCTCGACCCACCCTTCGCGTCGGCATCCACCTTCGTGAGGATAGCCGCGTCGAAGCCAACGACCTTGTTGAAGCTGAGGGCCTGCTCTGTCGCGTCGTTGCCGATAAGTGAGTCGAGGATCATGAGGGTGAGGTCGGGCTGTACGACGCGTTTGATCTTCGTCAGCTCGTCCATGAGGTTGCGGTTCGTCTGCATGCGCCCCGCGGTGTCTATAAGGACGGCGTCGATGCCCTTCGCCTTAGCGTACTGGACGGTGTCGTAGCCCACCGCCGCGGCATCGCTCCCGTACTGGTGCCTGATGATCTTGACGTCGAGTCGCCTCGCGTGCTCCTCCAGCTGCTCAATGGCCCCGGCTCTGTAGGTGTCCCCTGAGGCGAGGACGACTGTGAAGTCGTTCTTCTGGAGGAGATGGGTGACCTTGGCGATGCTTGTGGTCTTGCCGGTGCCGTTGATTCCGACGAACATGATGACGTATGGGTGGTCCTGCTTCTTCGCCTCGGCGACAGCCTTGACGAGGTCAATACCCTTCCCCGTCTGCATCACCGACTCGATCGACTCCTTCAGAGCCTTCTTGACGACGTCGGATTTGCTGCCGAAGCGGTTGGCCTCCTCCCCCATGAGGCGCGTCTTCAGCTCCTCGCAGACCTTCTCCGCGACCTGCACTGAGACGTCGGCGCCTATGAGCTGCATCTGGAGGTCCCAGACGAGTGGCTCCAGGTCCTTCTCGGTTAGGCCGGTCTTAGAAATCTTCTCGACTATGCCTTTTAGGCCCTGCTTGAGCCTATCGAACATTGGGTGCCCCACCCTGAAGCTCGGCTGAGAGCCGGTTACCTACTTCCTGGTGGCTCTGCATCTGGGCTAGGACCTGTCCCAGCTGCTCCTCGACCGAGGTGAGCGTCTTCTCGACCTCCTCGAGGCGCTTGTTCACGTCTTCTAGCGCCTTGGGGAACTCCATTTCGACGGAGACGTCGGCTCCTATGCCGACTATGACCTTCTCGATGGGGCCCGTCTTTGCGTGTATGAATGCGGCACCGCCGATGGGGACGAGCATCGGCGTCTCGGGCTTTAGCTCCTTCATATCGTTTAGGCTCTGCTGGCTCACGCGCAGCTCCTGCTGGGCGCTTGTAAGTATCTGGAGCCTTTGCTGGAGGACCTGAGCTGTGCCCTCCATCATCTGTAGCTCGTATAGAATCCTGCGTAGCTGGTCCTCTTTGCTGGGGGAGGCCATGGGGGTTAACCCGCCTTCTCCGTGGGCTGGACTTCCTCTACGCTGAAGATGGTTATCTGGTTACGCTTGGCGCGGTGACGGCTACCCATCTCGGCGTAGATGCGCTCGACGGCGTGCTCCATCTTGACCGCACGGATCTCCTGGCTGAAGGCCATGGGGATGAAGAATTTCTGCTTGTTTATCTCGCCCTTGACCCGGAAAATCTTTACTTCGCTCATTCCTTCTTCTCAGCCTCTACCTTGGGTTCTCCTTCTGCTTCAGCCTTCGCCTCGACTTTCGACTCTTCCTTGGCCGCCTTGGCCTTCGCCTTTGACTTGGGCTCCTTCTTGGACTCCTTCGTCTCGGGCTTAGCCTCGACCTCGGCCATCGTGATTGTGACTGCGCCCTCGTCGTCCTTGGTCATCTTGACCCTGATCTTGTGGGGTGGGCTCTTTATGCCGCGTGCCCAGATGGCTTCGTTGACGGTGGTGTCGACTGTGATGGTCTCCGCCTTCATGTGGCGCTTGGCGAACGCTTTGAGGACCATCATGGCCCTCTCGCTTCGCCTGTAGCGCTGGGCGTTCCAGGCCTCTTTGAGAGGAACCGTATATATTCGCTCGGTTTCAGACATCGTTCATCAGTCCTTGAGTTTCCTGGTGCGCCATGCGCGTACGCTCTTAGGGCTCCAGCGTACCTTACCGTTGGTCTTGGCTATGATCCACGCGGGGACCGATCTGCTGGACTTGCCCGCCTTAATGAGGCGGAGCTTGTATGCGAGCGGCTTGTTTCTTGCCATCGTTATAGTCTCCTTATGCTTATGTCCCTCTTCTTCTGCTGCCCTTCCAGCTGGACGAGGAGCCTCTTCAGCTGTTCGTCCGTGATTGGGAGGGGTACTCTTCCACCCTGGGCGATTTGGACGAGCTCGAGTTCGAGCTGCTGGCCGAACTCGGGGCGCACCATCTTGATGTTGGCGAGCCGGAGCCGCGCCTCGGGAGTCAGGAGTCGGCGCATGATGTTCTGCTTCTGGGCCTCGGCCTCGGCCGCGGCGCGCTGCTGTTCTGCGCCCTGCTGCTGCCTCGCCTGAAGCTCCGCCATGCGCTGGGCCTTGAGTCTCTGTAGCTCCTCGTCACCCGACATCGGCGACCACGACTATACTGCCTTTATCTCAGGCCTTTCCCTGTCCAGGTCCTTCTTTATCTGGGTCGACATTGCGTCGAGGAGGCTTCTGCCCTTCTTGCTGAGGATGCGGCCGGATTTATCGACCTTGTCAACGAGGCCCGCCTTCTCGAGTTGCTGGAGGGATGCGCGGATGATGCTTCCGCCCGCCTTCCTGTGGTGCGCGGGAGCGTCACCCTTCCTCTTTCGTCCGCCGTACTCGCCTCTGAGCCTCTGGACCCCTACAGGTCCGCTCATGTAGAGTTTTCTGAGTATGGAGGCGGTCCTGACGTACCACCAGTCGGGCACCTGTGGCACCCTCTCCACGTGGCTGCCCGTCTTGACGTGGGCCGCCCACTCCGGGGGGGTGACTTCCTTGATGTTCTCCTTGATGTAGCTGCTTAGTTTCCCTATGAGCACGTCGGCTGGCACGTCGTAAGCTGTCGTCATCTCGTTCCCTTTTCCCAGATGCTACTCTATCGGTGCAGGGAGTGGCATATATAGATGTGCCTTTCCCCGCTTTTTAGCAACTGTTAACCACGCCCTCCAAATTTAAAGGTTTAGCCGACGTATCCAAGTCCCCCGGAGGCGCGCGGCTTAGGGTTCCTTTTAAAAATGAGGAACAATGTACCCGGTTTAAATACAGAATGGTGGGTCCATCCGTTTAATGAGCAGAGGAAATATGCTTTCATCGAGGTTCGCTCGTGCGACTTCGAGGCGGACTAGATATTGATGGATTTTTACAAGGTCTGCATTGACGCGTGGAGGGCAAGCGGCGGGGGCGGGGGCCAACCGGATAAGTGGAAGGCGAAGCTCACGGAGCTTGAGAGCTCCTAGAACTGGGAGGAGTTGCTGAAGGCGACATTCTCGGGCAGGTCTAGCGCTTCTCATGCTTGTCGGAGGTGTACATCTCTATGTACCCGCATAGGGTGCACCTGTATGCATTTATCTTCAGGGTTTTCTTCTCCTCGCTCTTGATGATGAAACCAGTCCTGCGCCCGGTCTTCTCCTCCCAGTAGGGGCAGCTAGTTGAGGTGGGGTAGACGCTGGGTGCGCCTCCCCTGGGTATGCCTGCCATGTAGTTCATCGGGCTGGGCATCTCGGAGTCGCTGGCGAACCTGATCTCGCCTTCCGTCAGGACTCCGCCGCATTTCGGGCATTTGTCCATGAGATCACGGCTTGAGGTACTTCTTCGGCATCTTTGCGACGACGGTGTAGAGAGGGTCGACTATCTGAGCTATCCGGGACTTGGCGGCGATGCTCTGGAACATATAGGCGTCGTCGCGGGCCCAGCCGTAGTCGGCAACCATCCAGTTTACGAGTTCGCGGTGGGCGAGGCGGGCTGCGTCCTCGAGAGGCTTGGCGCTGCAGACGGTCATGATCTCCTCGGGGGATTCTACGCGGGGCCATGCTATTGGGTAGTGCCTCTTTACGCCGAACCTGAGCTTGACGACAGCAGGTATCTCGATGGCTGAGCCGCCAACCTCTCCGTCTCCCTGGACGGCGTGGACGTCACCTAAGCCGAAGAGGGCGCCGGGCTGGTTTACGGGGAGGATGAGGGTGTTGCCGGGGCGAATGTCGGGGCAGTCCATGTTGCCGCCGTGTGGGCCGGGGGTGAGGGTGTTTATCGCCTCGTAGACGGGGGAGTTGCCGATGGTGCCGATGAAGGGCTCAGCAGTGACCTCCACGATCCTACCGCTATCGGTCCTGTAGAGTACCTTACCTGCCTTGATCTCGCTGATCCTCGTCCTTGGGATCATGAGGTTTAGCCAACCCTCGAGGCTGCCGAAGCCGGGGCTTATAGTCGTCGCCCCGCTGCTGGGTAGCTCGATGCCTAGTATCTCAACGGTTAGGCTGTCGCCGGGTTCCGCGCCCTCGACGTAGATGGGGCCGGTGACGGGATTGACGGGGACCTTGACCCCCTTCTCCAGAGCCTGGGCGCGCGTCTGCTCGGTCTTGATGCAGCCGCCGAAGGCATCCCAAGTCTCTATCTCGACCTCCTCACCGGGTTTGACGGTGGCGATGGGCTTGTTGAAAGGGCTTAGGGTCGATGTCCCGGAGGGTGTGAGTTTCTCGAAGGGTATCTTCTGTATCCTCTTGACCATTATAATCGATTCAAGAGGCGTCTGAGCCCCTTTAACGGTTGCCACAAGGGCGGGGGCTCCTTATAGGAAAGATTAAATGCAGGATATATTGTTCCTTTCATAGCAGTTCAAGGAATAGGTGTATTAAAATGGAGTACATGTACGCCGCTATGCTTCTCCACAGCGCTAAGAAGCCAATCACTGAGGAGGCGGTCACCGCCATACTCGCAGCCGCCGGTGTAGCCGCCGACGGTGTACGCATCAAGGCACTCGTCGCAGCCCTCGCAGAGGTCAACATCGACGAGGCACTTAAGGCGCCGGTCTTCGCAGCCGCCGCAGCCCCAGCCGCCGCGCCAACTGAGGTCAAGGAGGAGAAGAAGGCAGCCGCCAAGCCAAAGGTTGAGGAGAAGAAGGAAGAGGACCTCCAGGGTCTGGGCGCCCTCTTCGGTTAATCTCTTAAACCTTTTATTTCTTAGCAATTTTCGTTTCCCGAAGTTCTATTCATTTTACGTTACCCTCCAGGGGGCTGCATAGTTAGTGGAAAAACGGGCGGGGACCGGCTTGCAATTCAAAAAGATTTTCAGTGGAGCCCAATCATTCTCTTGGGATGCTCACCTCCGACGAAATCCGCAGTCGGTTCCTCGCCTACTATACGCAAATAGGACACACGCTAATCCCGTCGGCCTCCCTGTTACCCGAGGGGGACGTTACGACGCTCTTCACCGGGTCGGGCATGCAACCGTTGATCAAGTACCTCCTCGGCGAACCTAATCCCAACGGGAGGCGCCTCGTAAACTCTCAGAAGTGCTTCAGGTCGGAGGACATTGACGAGGTGGGGGATAACAGGCACACTACATTCTTCGAGATGCTGGGAAACTGGTCGCTGGGCGACTACTTCAAGCCGGAGCAGCTCCCGTGGGTCTTCGATTTCTTAGTGAAAGAGCTGGGGATAAACCCCTCCCAGCTCTACGTCACCGTCTTCGCGGGGGAGGAGAAGTATAGCATCCCGAGGGACGATGAGTCCGTCGAGATATGGCGTAAACTCTTCAAGAAGGCGAAAATAGATACGAAGGCCGTCTTCATTGGCGACCCCAACAGGGGGAACGAGGTGGGGATGCAGGGGGGCAGGATTTTTTACTATAGCTCGAAAAAGAACTGGTGGAGCCGGGCGGGTCCGCCGGAGAAAATGCCTGCCCGCGAGCCGGGTGGGCCGGACTCGGAGATATTCTACGACTTCGGCACTCCTCACGACCTCAAGTATGGGCCACACTGCCACCCGAACTGCGAGTGCGGGAGGTTCATGGAGATAGGTAACTCGGTCTTCATGGAATACACGAAGACCGAGGACGGTAGGTTCGAGAAGCTGCCCCAGAGAAACGTCGACTTCGGCGGAGGGCTGGAGAGAATAAGCGCCGCGGTCACCGGGAACTCGGACATGTTCCAGATTGACACGCTCAAGCGGCTAATCGATATGCTTCCAGGGGGTGCCGAGGGTATGAGGTCGAAGAGGATCATCGCGGACCACGTGCGCGCTGCGTCTTTCCTCATCACGGATGGCGTCGAACCATCAAATAAGGATCGCGGGTACATGCTCCGTAAGCTGCTGAGGCGGTCTATTGTCCACGCGAGCATTCTTGAGCGCGGCGAGGGAGACGTGAACAGTCTTAGCGCCAGCTCCGGGGAAACGCTTGAGCGGCTCTTCGGGATCGTGTGCGACGAGTACGCCGGGACCTACAAGCTGGATAGGGAGAGGATACTGGTTGTGTTCCGGGGTGAGAACCAGAAGTTCCGCAACACATTCATCAACGGCATGCGCAAGCTGGAGCGCTACGAGACCGTGGACACGGAGACCGCGTTCACGCTCTACGAGAGCTTCGGGCTACCCTACGAGGTGATCAAGGAGTTCGGGGGGACCAAGGCGACCTCCCTCACACGTGAGGCGTTTGAGGAGAGACTTGAGGTCCACCGGCAGCTCAGCCGTGCGGGAGCGGAGAAGAAGTTCGGAGGGCACGGGCTCATCCTCGACACTGGGGAGCTTAAGGCGAAGGATCAGGC
>JADGNG010000022.1 GCA_017883585.1 Candidatus Bathyarchaeota archaeon | reverse complement strand
TCCGCGCCGAGTGGGCAGTCAACGAGAAGGTTGCCTTTGACATCGCGACAGGCGTGAGTTTCGGCGGCGCCCGGTGCCTCGTCACCATGAAGAGCGCAGGGCTCAACGTTGCCTCCGATTCGATAATGTCCGTGGCCTACGGGGACGTCGTCGGTGGGCTCGTGATCTACGTCGCAGACGACCCGGGCGCCTACGCCGGGATGGAGGAGCAGGACAGCAGGGTCTTCACGTCGGCCTGCCCCCTCCCGATGCTCGACGCGTCCGACCCCCAGAGCGGTAAAGACATGATAGTCGCCGCATTCGACCTCTCCGAGAGGCACAAGATACCCGTACTGGTTAGATTAACCTCAAGGGTCGCCCATGGGAAGGCCCCAGTAAGCCTCGGGGAGATAAAGAAGGTCGAGCCAAGGCTCCACATGAGTAAGGATATAAGCCGATTCACTCGGGCGTCCCCCCTCTGGGTGAAGAACCAGCACAGGGTGCTCAACGAGCGCATCGAGGAGGTGCGCGACGAGTTCGAGTCCTCACCGTTCAACGGATTCGATGTTATTTCTGATTCTAGACTTGGCGTAATAGCCGTAGGCGCCACCTGGAGCTACCTTGAGGATGTCCTCGCCTCAGGCAATTACAAAGTCTCCATGTTGAGGATCGGAACCGTAAACCCCCTACCGTCTAAGATGATCAGGAGGATGCTGAAGCACGTTGACTCTCTCCTCGTGCTCGAGGAGCTTGAGCCCTTCGTGGAGCTACAGGTCAAGGCGATGGTCGCCGACATGGACAGCGAGATAAGGGTGATCGGCAAACTGGACGGCGCCCTCCCCCGGATAGGAGAGTACAATAACGAGCTGGTTCAAGGTGCGATGGATTCCCTCGTGGGTAGGAGCCCAACCGTTGGCGACCCGGTCCTCGACTTGGCACGCAAGGAGGCGAAAGAGCTCGCCCCACCGCGGAACCTGCCATTCTGCGCCGGTTGCCCCCACCGCGGGACCTACACTGCCCTTACACATGCACTCAGGGAGCTGGGCTTCAAGAAAGACGAGGTCATCGTAACCGGTGACATAGGCTGCACTATCCTAGGCATGTACCCGCCGTGGAGCAGCTGCTGGACGGAAGTGAGTATGGGCGCATCCATCGGGAACGCCATCGGGCTAAAGTACGCAGGGGTGAAAACACCCGTCATCGCCACCATAGGGGACTCGACCTTCTTCCACGCCGGAATTCCGCCCGCAATAAACGCCGGGTGGAGGGGTACGCCGCTCGTCATCGCCGTCCTCGACAACCAGATCACAGGTATGACGGGCCACCAGCCCTCACCGGCCTCGCCCTCCGCGACGGTACCAGATTCGTCCGTCAAGATCGAGGATATGCTTAGGGCATCGGGGATCGAGGAGGTCATCATTGTCGACCCATACGACCTGAAGGCGAGCACAGACGCCTTCAAGGATGCGATACGCCGCGAGGTACCCTCGGCGGTCATCCTCAGGAGGATCTGCTCCCTAGTAGCTGGCCGGCAGAAGTCCCTCGGTCTCCCCCGAAGGGTGGATGCGAAGAAGTGCTCAGGCTGCCTCGTCTGCATCCGCACCCTCAGCTGCCCCGCGATGAACATCGAGGGGGGAAAGATGGCGATCGACGAGGTCTCCTGCGCAGGCTGCGGGCTTTGCTCACAGGTCTGCCCAGTCCACGCCATCGGGGAGGGGGAGTGACTTGGAGCACAACATCCTCATAAACAGCATCGGGGGGCAGGGCGGCATAGCCTTGGCGCGCGTCCTCGCCCACGCCGCCCTCGACGAGGGGCTTAACGTGAGGGTAGGGGAGACCCTCGGAATGGCTCAGCGGGGTGGCTCCGTCCAGAGCCACATCAGGATAGGCGGGGACGTACACGGCTCCCTGATACCGAGGGGAAGGTGCGACGTTCTCTTAAGTCTCGAGCCCTCCGAGGCTGTGAGGACGCCCGAGTACCTCGGCCCGGGGACGAGGGTCATCCTCAGCACCACCCCCGTTTACCCGATACCCGTCCTACTCAAGGAGGCCACGTACCCAGAGCTACCAAAGCTCACCTCCGCGCTGGAGCGGATCGGTTGCAGGGTCTATGGGGTGGATGCCCGCAGACTAGCCCTCGAGGCCGACGCGCCAGCGAGCCTGAATATCGTTATCCTAGGCGCCTATGCCTTCCTCGGAGAGGGTGTCCTTTCCACGGATTCCCTGAGGAAGGCTATATGCGAGTCCCTGTCGAAGAGGTTCCTAGAAGCAAACAACAAGGCCTTCGATAAGGGGTACGAGGCTATGGAGAAGATGCTGTAAAAGTCGCATCTATTCTTAGACGCCGATGCAAGGGGCGAGGTAGTAGACGAGCTTCCCCTTCGGGAGCTCGAAGTCCATTTTGATGGGCATGTCGGTGCTCAACTCGATGGTGGCGACCTTGCTGCTGTTACCCGCGGCGTTCGCTATCTCGTTGAGGTAGCTGAGGGTAAAGGTCGCGCTGCTGTCCTCCTCGGCCTTGAGGTCGATGAGATCGTCGCTCCCCTTCTCCCACTCGCTGTGGGCGCTACCCATGTCACCGTTGGCGCTGATCTTCAACATCTCGCCCTCGACGGCGACCTTGACGTGCTCGCTGACCAGGTTCGCGTCCCTAATGGCGTTGCGTAGGCTATCGGTGATGAGACGTGCCTTCGCCTTAAAGAATATCTTGGGTTGGGGCACCTCGTCGTCAATGGGTTCGAGGATGGGCATCTCGAAGCGCCTGCTGTGGCCGCCGCGCTTACAGAGGATCACTAACCTCGCCTTCTCCTCGTCGAGGCGTATCCTGGTCTCCTCGTCCTTGTCGACGCGGTCGAGGAACTTGAGGAGCTCCTTTATATTTATGCTGAGGTGGGGCTCGCCCTCGCACTTGTAGGCGTCGAAGAAGTCGGCTGGTAGTTCGAAGTCTACCATGGCGACGTGGCTCGGGTCCATGGCGAGGAGCTTGATCTGCGCCTCGTTCATCACGAATGTGCCCTCCTCGACGATGACGCTTAGCGCCTTGATCAGGTTGCGGAACGGGTCGATACTGGAAACCTCTACCTCGAACAAATCAATGTCTCCTTAGATTGGAATTGGTTGTCTTAGCCTAGGACCAGAGGGAATAAAAGGATATTTACCCTTCCCGTGCCCCCCAGATGAAAATGCGAATACTCGCCTGATGGGGAAAGATATGCGATAAATCGTCGGTTTAGGGTGATTTAGCTGTAGTCGCGCCAAGTGTGGCCGCACTTTGTGCACCTGTAGAATTGGGTGCTCGACTCGTCTATTCCCCTCGTTTGTACCATCCACCAGTATGCCTTGTCGTTGCCGCACTTGGGGCACTCCGCCTTGACCTGAGGCGTGGTTCGGAGGTTCTGCTCCTTCTTGCTGATTACGACGATCTTATCCGTCTCTTTGGTCTCGCGCGTTATCTTCATCCCTTCCGTCATCGGCTGCTCGGCACCGCACTTGGGGCAGACGTAGCACCTCTTCTTGTGGTCGACGATGCACATTGTCCCGCACTCAGAGCAGAATTTCGTTTTTTACTCCTCCATCACAGCCAGTTACCCGGATGGGCTGTATTAATACCTTATGCATCTTGCGCGTTGGATAGCGCGGAGTGTTAAGGCGGCAACCCTGAGGGCCTCCGGGGTTACTCCTTCGCGCGTTGACGCCCTTAAAACTCCCTCGGCTGACCAGCGGCTGAGCCCCGCCGCGGAAAATGTCGCATTCTCGTCACCGTTACTCCAGATGTATGAGGTTTCCCCAGTATCGCCCAGCAAGATGACGGTCTTACCAGTCTTAGTACTAAGTTTCTCGGGGGAGACGCGAACCTCCCCCGGCAGATTCTCCCTGCTTATAATGATTACCCGGACCTGCCCGGAGTGTGGTGAATCGACCAGCATTTCAGCGAGGGCGTCGGTGATGTCCGCTTCCTCAGAGTGCGCCCTCAGGACACCGTCGAGCCACAGATTCCCCCGGTATACGACGCCGATGATTGTGAAGCCACCGGAGTCTTGCCTAGCGGCTACGCCTAGGACTCTGATCTCTCTCTTAATCTGATGTAGCCTCTGGGGGGCCAAGTTGTCTTCGAGAATAAGGGTGGGCTGGTTACTTCTTAAGGTTGGAGACGCCCTGCTTTAGGCCCTCGTCGAACTCGTTGAGCTTGGCCTCGGCGTTGTCCGCTGCCTTCTTGAGTATCTCCATCGGCTTCGCCTTCTTCCCCTTGAAGCGGATGAAGAGCCTGCTCCTGTCCATCAGCGGGTGTGGGCGCGTGTAGCCCGCCATCTCGACGGCGGGGTCTTCCAGTAGGCTCGACTGCAGAAGGTTGAGGAGCGTGTGGCTCTCGCCACCGAACTCGACCTCGATGTAGCCTTCCTCTTCCTTGATTATGTTGAGCTTCATGACGATATGTCCTCCTTTCCGTAGCTTCTTGCGGTCTGGCGGCGCTCGACGCGCTTGCAGTTGGGGCACGTTAGGTTTCCCTTCTGGTTCTCTAGGATTCCGCCGCACCTGCTGCAGTAGGCGTAGACGACGCCGAACTCGGGGCCCGCGATGCTGAGCTGTATGATCGTGTTCTTCGTGTTGGCGACGACGGCGCGTACGATGTCGCCGCTATGGAGCGCCTGCTCCAGGTCCCTGCTGAACTCGCGGGCGACGTCGCTTATGTGGATGACACCAGTGTAGGTGGGCTGAATCTTTTTACCGTTTATACGGAAGATGTCGACCCTTGCGTCCCTTCGAGTGACTGAGCCGGCTTCGGCTATCACGATGGAGCCCTCGACCGGTAGGTTGAGGGGCTTGGTGGCCTTCTTGACCTCTAGGGCCCTCTTCTCCCTGTTGAGCCTTGTCTCGCCGAGTTCCTCGGATCGGACCAGCCCGTCCTCCTGGTAGCTGCCCTCCCCCTTGTTGTACTCCTCTATGACCGCGAGTTCATCGCCGGGGAAGACCTTCTTCTGGATGTTTCCTGCCTTAGACATTTCATCGCGCCTGCTGCGTCGGAAACCGCCGCACTACGAGCCGATCCCCTAGGGACCGACCCTGTTTATGCTCCCGCTTTTTAATAAACTGATTGGTGAAGCTTCCTAGCCAAGGTAGCCGCGGCCCCAAGTCTGCTCCCAGGTCCTCTCTCCGAGGAGGACGCGTGCCTCGGAGGCTGTGAGTATGGGTCGGTCAATCCCAGAAACGCCGTCTATGGCTATACGTGGGCACGCCGTCTCGATGAACGCCTCGGGCTCGGTGAAGTTATTCAACTGGTCGGCCCGTACCTCGTCGACGTAGATGAGGAAGACGGTCTTCTCCCTGTCCCCGAGCTTTTCAGCGATGACTATAGCCTCGGCGAGGTCGCGCTGACCCGGCTTGGAGCTGACGAGCACGCCGATCGTCTTCGCCTCCTTGGCCGCGTTTATTGAGGCCATCCTCTTCTTGGCGAGCTGCATTAGCTCATACTCGTCGAACCTCGTCACGATGCCGTTGTAGGGGTTGGCGACGACTACAGTCTTCCCAGTCGTCAGGGCGAGGCCAAGGGCGTGGAACCTTCCCCCGCCTATGAAGATATAGCCGTCGACGTCCTCGGGGAGCCTTGTGGCGGCGGAGTAGCTGCACCCGAGGACCTGCCCCGCCTCGGGGGTCTCACCCGCCCCCTCACCGATCAGTGCCTTGATACCCTTTTTCCCGAGCGCCTCAGCCACCTCCCTGAGCTGGGTGGTGTGCTGGACCGTGCTTGTCAAGCCGACACTCCTCCATCCCTGGATACTGGGGAGGACCGCCTCCACCATCTTCGAGACGTCGATGGGTATTCTTGCCTCAACGTATAGAACTGGTATGCCAGCTTCCGTGATGAAGGAGGCGTGTCCGTAGTGGATCAGGAGGTCGACGCCGAGCTCCTTGGCCTGCCTCGATGCGAGGTCGCAGGCGCCGTAGCAGGAGTCGCCGCTTATTATCACCTCGACGGGTGTGGCTTTCCGTAGATAATCCGCTATCTGGAAGGCGAATGGGCGCATCCCGTCGGGCAGTTGTAGGAGGACCCTCTTCGCCCCCCTTTTCTTTATCTCGGCTGTGACCCTCTCAAGCTCGAGCTCGTACATGTAACTAGACGTTGGGCTATAACATTAAAATAGGCTCCGGGGTGCATGCCTCCGGGAAACAATGTCCCTAGAAAAGGTGTTCAAGCCCGAGCATGTACTACACGGCCCCGCCGCTCAAGATGGTCTCGTCCTCCTCGGGGAGCGACGCGATGCCACCGCACTACGCGCACGCCCCTAACGAGTGGATAGGAGTTGAGGAGTTCATCACGACGGCGAAGATGTGCGCCGCGTTCCTCTGGGAGTACGGCAAAATCTAACTTCCCAAGCACTAGAACCAATGATGCGCACGCACTGCGCATTTAAGACACGTAATAAACGCGAACTGCCCTGAATCGGTAAAATCTAAGAAGATCCAGTCGAAGAGACTGGTCTTACTCGGTGTTCTCTCTGACGAAGATCCTGCTCGGGACGGGGAACTTATCCATGGCCCTCTTGAGGGCCTCCCTCGCGACCTCGACGCCCTCCTGCTCGACCTCGATGACGATCAGGGGCTCGCCGCGCTTCACCCTCGCCGCCGTGCCGGTGGGCTTGCCGTATGGGCGCTTCATGCCCTCCTGGAAACGGTCAGCCTGGGCGACGTTGACCCTCTTGTGCTCCCTCAGCACTATGTGGGGGAATGGCACAACCTTCATCGCGTAGAGGTCGTGGCCGAGCTGGAGTTCCAGCTGCCTGTTCGCCGCGATGCGGGCGGACTCGAGGCTGTTGTTCCTGATCTGGCCGTGCATGAGGTTTATGAGTTCTACCCTCATCGGGAACTTCTTGCCCGTGTTGCCCATGGTGAACTTTACGATCTTGCTTCCGGGTATACCGCCCATGAACTTGCGCCGCGTGTAAGCCATGCGGTCCGGGTTCCTGAAGTTCCTGGCGTTCAAGGTTTATCCACAGACATGCACATGACGAATCTTAAAAACATAATGGCTCCATGCCATGGAGGAGGCCTAGCCAATATAAGCGGTGGGGGGAGTCAATTCACCGCGGGGGCGATCTCCTCACCCATCTGCGCGAGCAGAACAAGCGTCTTCAACCCCTTCCGCGTCAGCACATAATCCTTCGATTCATACTGCTGGACCAGCCCGCCCTCTAGTAGCTTGTTTATGTGGTAGAGCAGGTGGCCCCCTTTCAACCCGGTGGCGGCCGTGAAGTCGGCGAACCTGTTCTCCCCCCTGAAGATGCTTAGCATCACCTGCAATCGTGCCCTGTGGGCGACAGGGTCGAGGATCCCCCGCTCCATCGCGACTGGGTCGAGCGTCCCTATCGTGCTCCTCTCATCCGAGACGGGGGCTAACGGTTCCTGCAGCATCGTGAGCTGGCTCAGGAGCCCACCGTTGATCTCGAGGAAGTCAGTCTCCTTCCTCATACACTCCGCGCACATAGTGCTCCCACCCGAGGAGAGCCCCTTTTCCATACCCGTCGAGACCTCGATCGCCTCCTTCAGTGCCCCGAGGCTGTCTCTAAGCCTCCCCGCTTTTAGGAGATCCAGGTACTTCCTCTGAATCTCCTTCATCTTCTGCTTGCACCTCGCCTCAGCTTTCCCACCCCTCTCACACTTCATCGAGTCGATGAAGTCGAGCGTGGCGCTTTGTAGGTAGTCAACGATCGCCCGGTTGTAGTTCAGGCTCACCTGCTTCGTGACCTCACCTTCTATGAGTTCGAGTCTCTGCCGCGTCTCTGCGCGGAAACTCTGAAGCTCCTTCCTCAGCTCCCCGATCTCGTCGTCCAGCCTCAAAACCCAATCAGGGTGAGAATAATACCCCTCAGGGTAAAAGGATAATCAGACGGCTACTAGGGGTAGACGTGGTCGGCGCTCGGCCTCGTGAAGAGGAGGTACTTCTCCTCCTGGCTGAGCTCCTCTAGAACCCTCTTGGCAAACTGCGCGGCGGGGTCCTTCAGTTTGATCCTCTCCTCGATGTCCTTGAAGTTTACGAAGGGTGTCTTCTCCCTTAGGTCGAGGATCTGGAACATGAGCCTCTTCCCTATGCCCGGGATGAGTTCGAGGCTGTGCATCCGAGGCGTCACCGGCTGGCTCATGTTGAAGAAGTTGACGAAGAACTGCTCGTTCGCCCTGACGATTATTTCGACGACACCGGGCAGCTCGGCCTTCGCCGAGTTGGTAAGCTCCGAGTAGGTGACCCTCCCGATTATGTGGGAGACCAGGGCCCTGTCGCCCTTGCCTACGAATATCCTGTCGCGGGGGTTGTACTCAGCGTCCTTCTTTGGGGAGGCTTCCAATAGGGTAAAGTATGATTCGCCGACCATCTGGATTATCCCGCTGGACGTGTGGGGGGTCCTTGGTGCCCCGGGGCGGCCGTGCTCTAGGTAGTCTAGGACGTAGGCGTACTCCTCGTACTTCTTTTGGTCCCTATACAAAACGTTCACACCCGGGCTGGCCTACAGTGAACTACTGTGTGGCCCTGTATTTCTTAATTATTGTCAGAATGCTGCCGACGGCCTCTTCGGATATGATCCTCTGGCGACCCAGGAATGTGCGGATCTCCGCGATGCTGCCCGGCATACAGTTCGCGAGCTGGACGGCAAGCTGCCTGTCGATCCCGCCCTTCTCCATTAGTTCTGAGACGAGTTTGTCGGAGTCGGCGCTGCCCGTCTTGGCGAAGCGGACGGTGTAGTCGAGTACCCTGCGCTGCAGTGGGTCGAGTTCCTCCGCCTTAGCTTCTAGAAGCGCCTTTGCCTCGGCGACGGTTATCTCCTTCTTCTCAACTACAGACATGGCTTCAAGCCCCTCTAATCGACGTGCTTCCTAAGGTGCTGGGGTAGGGCTATGATCGTCTTTACGATCTTCGTCTGCGGGATCTCTACGACGTATGCCTTCCCGCGCTTCGCTTTGACCGTGGCGACCTGCCCCGCGAACCTCTTGTGTGGCATTCCCTTGTGTATGGCGGGGTCGATCTTTATGATGACCTTCTCACCGGGTAGGTACTCTGTAAGTAGTCTGCTTAGCGGTAGCTTCCCGCGTTCCCTGACCTTTTTAGTGAGCGCCGACCTGCTCTTTCTGCGTAGACCTTGGCTCTTTCCCATTATATTCGCCCCATCTCCGGCGGCATAGCCCCCGGCTGAGCACCACACCTAATCAACACACTCTTTTATAAGTTCTATTAATTTCGCGCGTCTCCACTCGCGGGTTTTTTAAAGAATACGAAGAAACTTAACCATGTGAGTGTTATTGGCGAAGAGGAAACCGGTTGAGGCAAAGGACCTTTTCAGGCTCAGGATGATATCGGACCCACGCATCTCCCCGGATGGGCGAAGCGTAGCATTCGTCCACACGACGTTGGACTACGAGAAGGACGAGTATGTGAACGACATCTGGGTGGCGGATGCGAATACGGGTGCGTCTGAGCAATTCACTTCGGGGAGGGGGAAGGACAAGGGGCCGTGCTGGTCCCCCGACGGGAAGAAGCTCCTGTTCACGTCAACTCCCCCCGCTAAGGAGGGTGAGGAGAAGAAGAAGCCCCAACTATACGTCATCCCGGTCGACGGCGGGGAGGCGAGGAAGCTCACCGACCTGAAGCTCGGCGTGGAGGCACCTCGGTGGAGCCCCGACGGTAGGCAGATACTATTCATCAGCCCCACGCAGCCTGAGGACCCTAAGGGGGACTCCAAACGCATAACACACCTTGGCTACAAGTTCAACGGCAGGGGCTTCTACCCGGGTATATTCAAGCACGCCTTCACCATACCACTCAGGGGCGGGAAGCCGAGGCAAGTGACGAAGGGAGAGTACAAGATAGAGGGGGCCGAGTGGATCGGCTCCAACATACTATTCTACGGCAACACCGACCCGGAATCAGACAGGGACGACTATGACCACATCTACATGGTCGACCCGAAAGGGGAGCCGAAGAGGCTCACCGAGGGGACATGGAGCATCCACGGTGCGCAGGGTGGTATGGTCGGTGTGTCCCCCTCCCCGGATGGCAAGGAGATCGCGTTCGCGGGCCACGACTACCGGAGAGGCGGCGCGACCAAAGCCGACATCTGGGTGATGCCCGCCGAGGGTGGAGCCCCGAGGAAGGTCACCGAGGGCTTCGAACCCGACCTCGGCGTGAGGCTGAGCTGCGACGTGCGCGTCTCCTCCATCGACCCAACGCCCCTCTGGGGCGGTGACGGGTTCATCTACTTCACCTCCAACTTCGCCGGCGTCAGCTCCCTAAACAGGGTGAAGGCGAAGGGAGGCAAGGTCCAGAGGCTACTCGGTGAAGTCGACCACGGCGTCGAGTCCTGGAGCATGAACGGGGAGGGGGCGCTCGCCTACACGGTCCTCGCCACGACGAGGCCACCAGACCTCTGGATCAGGACCAACGGTAAGGACAGGCAGGTCACTGACTTCAACAAGAAGTGGTTGGAGGGCCTCGATCTCCGCCCACATGAGCGCTTCAACTTCACATCCAGCAGCGGCCACGCCGTCGAGGGTTGGATAATGAAGCCGAGCGGCTTCAAGAAGGGGAGGAAGTACCCGATGGCCGTCGAGATACACGGCGGACCACGCGGGGTCTTCGGAAACGCCCTCATGCATGAGCATCAGGTCCTAGCCGGTCGGGGCTACGCGGTGATGTATATCAACCCGTGGGGGAGCGGAGGCTACACGGAGGACTTCCAGGCAGGGCTCCCCGGCCACTACGGTGAGCAGGATTACACTGACATCATGGAGGCCGTCGACCACTGCATCAAGGTCTACGACTGGGTTGACGGTGAGCGCCTCGCCTGCCTCGGCGGCAGCTACGGGGGTTACATGACGAACTGGATAGTCACGCACACGACCCGGTTCAGGGCAGCGGTGACGATGCGTAGTATAAGCAACTGGATCAGCTTCTTCGGAACCTCCGACATCGGGTGGACCTTCGGGAGGAGGGAGATGCTCGGCGTCCCGTGGGAGAACGAGGAGGAGTTCATGGCGAAGAGCCCGATAAGGTTCGTGAAGAATGTGAAGACCCCGACCCTCATCCTCCACAGCGAGGAGGACTACCGCTGCCCTATGGAGCAGGGTGAGCAGTTCTTCACCGCCCTCAAGTACCTCGGTGTGCCGACTGAATTCATCAGGTTCCCGGGGGAGAACCACGAGCTGAGTCGGAGTGGGAAGCCGAAGCATAGGGAGGCGCGCCTCGAACACATACTCCGCTGGTTCGAGACCTATCTCTAGACAGGTTCATTTACCCCCCATGCCGTTTTTCTGAGGAATCGCCATTGATGCTCCTCGACCCCACCCGCTGCAAGGGGTGCAAGCTCTGCGAGGCTGCCTGCTCCCTCCACCACACCGGCCATGAGGCGTTCAACCTCGCCGTAATAAGCACGCACGTCCACAGGGACAACGACTCGGGGAAGATCACCATTAGCCTCGACTCCACATGCGATTGGTGCGAGGGGGAGGAGACCATGCTCTGTGTGAAGTACTGCGCATACGGCGCTAGGAGCGTCAAGCAATGAGGCGGCCGGGATACGCGGGAAAGCTACTCAGGGTCGACCTCACACGCGGAAGGCTCACCGTCGAGCCGACGGCGAAGTACTCCGACAAGTTCGTCGGCGGCAGGGGCATCAACGCCTGGATACTCTTCAACGAGCTGGACCCCACCGTGAGGCCTCTCGACCCGGAGAACATGATTCTGTTCGGCGTCGGCCCACTCATAGGGACCCTATCCCCATTCGGGAGCAGGATATCAATCGACACAAAGAACGCCTTCACGGGTGGGGTCGGCTCCGCCAACTGCGGCGGCCACTTCGGTGCGGAGATGAAGCACGCCGGCTTCGACACCCTCGTCTTCACGGGGCGCGCCGAGGAGCCCGTCTACCTTTGGCTCAACGAGGGAGAGGCGGAACTTCGGGACGCTCACAGGATCTGGGGGAAGACGACGTGGGATACCGAGCGCACCATTAGGGAGGAGCAGCGCGACGACGAGGTACGAGTCATAGGAATTGGCCCTGCTGGTGAGAACCTCGTTAAGTCCGCTTGCGTCATCTCAGACAGGTCGAAGGCCGCTGGGGGCTCAGGCGTCGGCGCCATACTCGGCTCGAAGAATCTCAAGGCCATCGCCGCCCGGGGCACACAGTCCATAGCCATCGCGGAGCCGGAGAGGTTCATCAAAGCGGTGGACGCGGCTCGGGCGAAGATAGAGCAGTTCCCAAAGGCGGCGAAGTACCGTGTAGACGGCTACTACGGTGTCGAGAGCTACTACGGCAGCCCCGCGTGGGAGGCGGGCTTCCGCCCTGTCAGGAACGGTCAGGACGAGTACTGGGACCCCGAGAAGATTAAACTCGTCTCAGGTGACGCCATGAAGAAGTACCGGACCAAGATACTCGCCTGCTCCAGCTGCCCTGTCGGTTGCATGCCTTGGATGCTCATACCAGACGGCCCATACTCCATCGAGGGAGAGGGCTGGTGGAACAACAGCAGCAACAGCTTCTGCACGCGCGTCGACTGCTCCAACCCTGAGGCCGCGATCAAGGCGCATCTGAGGACGAACCAACTCGGGCTTGACGGGGATAATGTGTCCGTCGTCATCGCGTGGGCGTTCGAGTGCTACGAGAAGGGACTGCTCACGAAGGAGGACACTGACGGCTTAGAACTTACGTGGGGCAACCACGATGCTGTGCTGGCTCTCATAAACAAGATCGCTTACAGGGAGGGGATCGGCGAGTTGCTGGCTGACGGCGTCAAGGCCGCCGCGGAGAGGCTCGGCAAGGGCTCGGAGGATTTTGCACTCCATATAAAGGGGCAGGATACCGTCGACGGTGTCCGCATCTCCAAGGGGTGGGGCTTCGGGGTCGTCACGTCGCCAGCCGCGGGGCGCCACCTCCGGGGTGCGACGCACAGCTTCACCCCAGAGGAGTTTCTCAGCTATGATGGAGTTCCATACAGCGTTTACATGCAGGAGCAGTTCAAGGCCATAGTCGATATGACTGGGACCTGTCTCTACAACAACGGACTCCTCTCATGGGAGACGAAGGCCGCCCCCGACTCTGCGAAGTACATCGCGGAGCTGGCAAGCAGCCTAACGGGGATGGAATTATCCCCCGAGCCATTCATGAGGATTGGGCGACAGGTCAACAACCTCGAGAAGGCCTTCAACGTCCTCCACGGTGGATTCGGTAGGAAGGATGATCACCCGCCGAAGAGGTTCTGGGAGGAGCCAGTAAAGTCAGGCCCCTACAAGGGGGAGCACATTGACCACGAGACGTGGGAGAGGATGCTCGACGAGTACTACACCTTCCAAGGCTGGGACCCGGAGACGGGTCTGCAGAAGGAGAGCATGCTCGTGGAGCTCGGTCTACCAGAGGTGATCGAGAAGCTGGGCCCTAGGGGTTTGCTGAGGTAGGCTATTTCTGGAACATTTTCATAGGCATGTTCCTGAGGCGGCGGTTCCCCTTGAGCTGCTTGAACATCTTCTTCATGTTCTCGTGGTTCTTGATCAGCTCCCTCACATCCGCCTCCGTTGTACCCGAGCCGCGGGCAATGCGCTTCATTCTGCTAGAGTTGATGACCTTCGGGTCGTCCTTCTCCTCGACGGTCATGCTGCGTATGATTACCTTCCACTTCTCGAGGCGCTCCTCGGCCTTCTCCATGTCCGCCTCGGGCATCTGGTAGCTCATGCCGGGGATCATGCCTAGGACCTTCTGGATTGGGCCCATCTTGCTCATCGCCTCGAACTGGTCGTACATGTCCTGGAGGCTGAACTTGCCGCTCATCATCTGGCGGACATCCTTCTCGGACGGCTGGATCTCAGCCTCTTTGACCTTGGCGACGAGCCCGTCTATGTCCCCCATGCCGAGTAGGCGGCCGACGAAGCGGCCCGGGGCGAATGGCTCGATGTCCTCGATCTTCTCGCCGGTGCCTATGAACTTGATATGGGCACCCGTGGCGGCAACACCGCTGAGCGCACCTCCACCCCTCGCTGTACCGTCGAGCTTCGAGACGATGATGCTGCCGATGGGAGTCGCCTCCATGAAGGCCTGAGCCTGGGATGACGCCTGTTGCCCTATGGTGCCGTCGAGGACGAGAATTATTTCCTGGGACTTCACAGCTGCGGCGATCTGCTGCATCTCCTCGATGAGGCCCTTCTCCTCCTTGTGGCGACCCGATGTGTCGAGGATGACGACCTCGTACGACTTGAAGTGGTCCACGCCGTGCTTCGCGACGGATACTGGGTCCTTGCTCTCAAGCTCGCCGTAGAAGTCGACCTTGATCTGCTCCGAGATCTGCTTTAGCTGGTTGAAAGCGCCGGGTCGGAACGTGTCGCAGGTGATGAGCCCCGTCTTGAGGCCTCTCTTCTGGTAGTAGCGAGCGAGCTTACCCGCCGTGGTCGTCTTACCCGAGCCCTGGATGCCGACGAGCATCAGTATGTTCTGCTTGCCGGGCACGATCTTTATGTCGTCCTGCTTCTCGCCGACGAACTTGGTCAGCTCATCGTAAACGACCTTGACGACGTGCTCCCTGCGGCTAATGCCCGGGGGCAGTTCTTCGTTTAGCGCCCTCTTCTCTATGTTCTGGCTGAGCTGCATTACGAGGGCGACGTTGACGTCTGCCTGCAGTAGCGCTCGCTGGAAGTCGCGGATCAGCTCCTT
>JADGNG010000021.1 GCA_017883585.1 Candidatus Bathyarchaeota archaeon | reverse complement strand
CCCGGCCTCGTGACTCCTCTTCAGGATGGCAAGTGCCTCTTCGAGGGTCACCTCGCGGTTGTTTTCCCCGTTGCCAAGTGAGAGATCAGCCTGATCGTCAAGGCTGAGGCAGACGTCGAGTGGGGCGTCGCAGTTGTGATGCTCGGTCCTACAGGGGCAGTCCCCCACGGCTATTCTGTGTGCCTTACTCAGGATGACCTTGGCCTCGGAGAGGTCGTAGACCTTGTGGTCGGCCTCGATCTTCACGTTGACGGGGAGGGTAATGCCGCGGTCAAGTTCTTCTGGGACTTCAGACGCCTCGCCGGAGTGTGGAGCCATGTTCGTCCCCGTCATTTTACTGGATTTAAGCATTAGGGGGTAAGTCTCAAATCGGTCAGGGTGTGGATATCTTCATGCTCTACTTCGCCTATGGCTCAAACCTGTCAACGAAGTACGTCAGGCAGTACACGCCGAGCGCCGTCTTCGTCAGGCGTGCCTTACTCCCCAACTTTCACATAGAATTCCGCCGCTACTCGGACAACCTGAAGGGCGGAATCAGTACAATAATAGAAGCGCCGGGGGAGATTGTCCACGGCGTCATCTACGAGGTCGACTCTAAGGAGATCGCGGCACTGGGTATTCTTGAGAAGGTGTCGCTGGGGGTCTACAAGAGGGAGGGCTTCAAGGTTCTGGGGGAGGATGACAATTGGTACACAGCGGACCTCTACCACGTGGTGAAGCCGGAGGAGCCGTACACGCCCGCGAAGAAGTACGTGAGCTGGATGGTTGAGGGCATGAAGGAGCACGGCATCGACCCCACCTACGCCAAGAGGTTCGTGGACCTCTACCCTACGCTGCCCGAGCCCTCTGAGAAGTAGTGGCGAGCCCGGTGGGATTCGAACCCACGCTCTCCGGCTTCGGAGGCCGGCGCCTTATCCGCTGGGCAACGGGCTCAATCACCTAGGGTTCAGGGATTAGGGTTTAAAGCGTTTCCACGCTCCGCGAACTACGACACCTTTAGGAGACGAGGGGGTTTTCCTCGCCGTATATCTCCTCGAGGAACTCGAGGGCCAGCTCCTTCGTCATGTCGCGTATCGCATAGCTGAACATGACCTTGATCCATGGGATGGTAACGGCCTGCTCCGCTAGCTTCGGTAGATCCTCACGCCTGACGCCAACCTCCTGGAGCGTCGTGGGTAGACCCACGTCCTCAATGAGTTCGGCGACGGCGTCCACAGCAGAGTTGGCTGCTTGCTTGAGGGTCATGCCGGTTGTGTCGACGCCCATCGCCTCTGCTATCGCGGCGAGGCGGTCCGAGGTGACGAGTATGTTGTGCTCCATCGCGTGTGGGAGGGCTATCCCGCATGCGATTCCATGGGGTATCCTGTAGACTGATCCGATAAGGTGGCCGAAACCGTGGGCCTCGATGTCCCCAGCGTTCATCTCCGAGAACGCCTCCGTCAATGTTGCCAGCGCCATATTGTACCGGGTCTCGAGGTTGTTTGGCTGGTAGACCGCCTTCCTAAGATTGCTAGAGATTAGCTGTATGGACTGGAGGGCAAGTGCGAAAGTTATGGGGTTCGTGAACTTAGTGAGGCTCGACTCTATAGCGTGGCTTAGAGCGTCTATGCCGGAGGAGGCGGTGAGCCTCGGGGGCATGCTCGCCGACATGGTGGGGTCGACGATTGCTAGGGTTGGCATGATGTATGTGTGCTCGTAGACAGCCTTGATGCCCGTCTTGTCCTTGACTACGGCGTCCCATGTTATCTCCGCCCCCGTCCCAGCCGTCGTGGGGATGGTGATGCACGGTATCCCCGGCTTCGCGAACTCCCTCTTGCCGCCGGAGAAGTAGTCCTCCGGGTCCCCCTCGTTGCGGCTGAGGACCGCGGCTGCCTTTGCCATGTCCATGCAGCTCCCCCCGCCTAGGCCGATGAGCAGGTCGAAGCCTCCCTTCATGATGTGGTCCCGGAGCCCCACGACGCTGCTTATGCTGGGCTCCGTCTCCGCGTTGTCCCAGACCTCCGCGCTAAGCCCCTCATTCGCTAGTAGGGCCCTTACCCTCTCCGGCGTCCCCGTCTTCGAGACACCCTTGTCAGTCACCACCAGAACCTTCGCGGCGCCAAAGCGCTTCGCCTCGACGCCTATCTTCTCGACGTAGTTGATCCCGAACAGAACCCTGCTCGGCATGTGAAGCTCAAACGACCTCAGAGGCTCATAGAAAGCCATGCTAAACCACCCATCCGAATAGTCTCTACAGCTAGAAATAACTTCCCTGAGAGGGCATGCAGATAAAAAGGCGCTAAGCTTACTCATCAGCTATGTCCGCGAGGCACGTCATCATCTGCACCGGCCCACCCGGCAACGGCCGCGATGAGATGCTCAAAAAGATGAGGGAAAAGGCCAGTTTCCACTACTACCACCTCTTCGAGTACATAGTAGAGCAGGCACGCCTCGAGGGCACAAATCTAAGCAAACTCAACATACTCGACTTCTACGACAGCCAACCTGAGAGGATGGACGCCCTACGCGAGGCAGCAGTCACTCGCATAGAAGCTGAAATCAAGGAACACGGTGGAGTCAATATAATCAGCACCCCCCACCACTTTGAGTGGAAGGGCAACCGCTTCAAGGGCCTAGATCGCGGCGACGTCGAGCGCCTTGACCCCGACCTCTTCATCGTCGTCTTCGACGACATAATCAGGGTCCGCGAGCGCCTCGCCAAGGACCCCCAGTGGATGGAGCACAGATACACCCTCGGGGAGATCGCCAACTGGCGCCGCGAGGAGATGGCCGACGTCTATGAGCAGGCACGCAGCTTCACTCCACGCAAGGAGGTCCAGATAGTCGCATACGAGAACGGCCCAGACTTTCTACGCGATATAATCTACAACCCCCACAAGGAGAAGTTCTATCTCAGCCACCCCATCACTGGCGAGGACGAGGACTCCTTCAAATACTTCACAAAATTCGCCGCCGCTCTCAGGGACTACTACATAGTCTATGACCCGAGCATGATTAAGGACTGGGAGATAGTCGAGTGTTGGCGCGATGCCCTCAACACCGCCATCGACCTCGGCGAACCCCGCCCAAATAGGATACCCATCAGAATCCAATACCACGACGGCCCCAAGGAAGTAATCCTAGACGCCGCCGAGGTGGAGGCAGCCATAAAGAACCTACGCTTCCAGATAATCGACGGCGACTACAAGATAATCGAGAACAGCCACATGGTCGTCGTTTACCACCCGCGCCAGAGCATCTCGGCGGGCGTCATGTGCGAGATGGTCTACGCCAAGAGCCTCGCCAAACTCGTCTACGTCTACTACCCATACGAGCCCAGCCCATTCTTCGAGTGGTACAGCACCAGAATCTTTAAAGACGAGGGCGAGCTACGCGACTTCCTCATCAAGGAGTCCAAGCTCACGGGGCAGACACCCCTCGACCTCTACTCCAAGCAGTAGCCGAAGCTGAAACACCCACGAATTCTAATACAGCCGTTGACCCCGAGTAATCGAGGAAAACGGCGTGTCCACCGTCAAGAGCATCAGGAAGAGGGACGGCAGAATCGTCCCCTTCGACCAGGGAAAGATAACGAACGCGATCTACAAGGCCCTCTTCGCCGTCGAGGGCAGCGACGGCACAACCGCCAAAGCAGTCAGCGACAGGGTAGTCGAGAAGCTCGACAGGCTCTACCCCGACGGCGCCCCAACCGTCGAGGCGATACAGGACCTAGTCGTCGAGACCCTCCGCGAGACAGGGCACGACCCCGTAGCTAAGGACTACCAAGCCTACCGACTTCGTAAGGCCGAGCTACGCGCCTTAAGGGGGGAGCTAGGCATTATAGACGAGCCCAAGCTCACCGTAAACGCCATCGAGGTGCTCGGGGCCCGCTACCTCCTCAAGGACGAGAAGGGGCAGATCACGGAGACACCCACCGGCATGTTCTGGAGGGTCGCCAAAGCCATCGCCGCCGCTGACAAAGCGTACGGCGGCGACCCCGAGGCGGGAGCCAAGGAATTCTACACCGCTATGAGCCGCCTCGAGTTCATCCCCAATAGCCCCACCCTCTTCAACGCTGGCACCAAAACCAGCTTTGCCTTAAGCGCTTGCTACGTCCTCCCCGTCGAGGACAGTCTAGAGGGCATCTTTACCACCCTCAAGAACATGACCCTAATAGAGCAGACGGGTGGAGGCGTCGGCTTCGACTTCAGCAGGCTACGCCCTACCGGCGACATAGTGAGGACCACCATAGGAGTTGCAAGCGGACCTGTCAGTTTCATGAAGATATTTGATGCCGCCACCGAGGTCATAAAGGCTGGGGGTCGACGCCGCGGCGCCATGATGGCAATCCTGCGCGTCGACCACCCCGACGTCATCGAGTTCATAACCTCAAAGGCTCGCCCCGGCGTCCTCACAAACTTCAACATAAGCGTTACAGTCACCGACGCCTTCATGGAGGCAGTTGAGAAGAATACCGACTACGATCTCATTAACCCCAGGACAAAGAAGCCCGCGAAACGGCTCAACGCCCGATACGTCTGGGACAGGATAGTCGACAACGCGTGGAGGAGTGGCGACCCCGGCATAGTCTTCATAGACGAGGTCAACAGGTACAACCCCACCCCCAAGCTCGGCGCGATGGAGTCGACCAACCCCTGCGGCGAGCAGCCGCTGCTCCCATACGAGTCCTGCAACCTCGGCAGCATAAACCTCTCCAAGATGCTCAGGCCAGACGCCTCGGTCGACTGGGAAAAGCTACGCGCCACGATAAAGACGGCAATCAGGTTCCTCGACAACGTAATAGACGTCAACCCCTACCCACTCAAGGAGACGGACGCCATCACCCGGGCCAACAGGAAGATCGGCCTCGGCGTCATGGGCTTCGCGGACTTCCTCATCCTAATGGGCGTCCCCTACGACTCGGAGAGGGCGGTGGAGATCGGGGAGGAGATGGCTAAATTCATCGAGGAGGAGTCCGCGAAGGCGTCGGAGGAACTCGGGTTGAAGCGTGGCTCCTTCCCCAACTTCAAGGACAGCATCTGGGAGGGTAAGTACAAGGCGCGGAGGAACGCGACAGTGACAACCGTCGCCCCCACGGGCACCATAAGCATCATCGCCGGCTGCTCCAGCGGCGTCGAGCCCCTCTTCGCCGTCGCCTTCATGCGTCACGTCCTAGAGGGCGCGCGTCTCTTCGAGCTACATCCCATCTTCGAGAAGATGGCGAAGGAGCGCGGCTTCTACGGCGGCGAGACTCTCGAGAAAATAGTGAGCCACGGCACCATAGGGGACATCAAGGAGGTCCCCGAGGACATACGTCGCCTCTTCGTCACCGCCCACGACATTAAGCCCGAGTGGCACGTCAGGGTACAGGCCGCCTGGCAGAAGTACACCGAGAACGCTGTTTCGAAGACCGTCAATCTCCCCGAAGACGCTAGCATAGGGGATGTGGAGAGTGTCTACCGCCTCGCCCACGAGCTCCACTGCAAGGGCGTCACCATTTACCGCTACGGAAGCAAGGGGACGCAGGTACTCAACCTAGGCGTCGAGGCACGAGGCGAGGAGAAGGTGGCCACCGCCGAGGCGGAGTACGCCGGAGGCCGCCCAGTCGAGGGTTGCGAGATCTGCGGGTGACAGCCATGGGACACATATACCTCTATTACGGCACCGGCGGAGGCAAGACCGCCGCATCCCTCGGCCTAGCACTCAGATCACTAGGCCACGGCCACCGCGTCGTCGTCGTCCAGTTCCTTAAGTACTGGAAGAAGACGGGCGAGTACAAGGCGGCGAAGACCCTCGCCCCCCTCTACGAGATAAAACAGTTCGGGAGGTCCGGCTGGATAAAGACGGGAAAGGCGGGCGACGACGTCGACGTTGGCGGCTTCAAGGCGAACCTCAGAAGCGCTACGGATGAAGACAAGGCTGCGGCGAGGAAAGCCCTCAAATATGCGGAAAAAATGATCTCAGTCGAACACCCGCCCGAGTTGATCATACTTGACGAGATCTGCCTCGCGGCTCACTTGGGGATAATCAAGAGCAGCGACGTGATCGCCCTCCTTGACAAGCTCCCACCGTGCACGGACGCCGTCCTCACCGGGAGGTACGTCCCAAAGGCGCTCATCGACAGGGCTGACTTTGTTAACGAGGTCCGGGAGGTTAAGGCGCCGAAGTCCTTTGTCTCCACTGAGGGCATACAATACTAGGATATGCCGCCGACGCCAGTCCAGCCCAGGAGGTCCTCTATCTCCTTCAGTTTCTCAGCCACCGTCCGCCCCACGGGGGTGAGGTAGACATCCTCCTCGTACGGGGCGCCACGCCTCGTGAACGTGGCGACGAGCCCTGCATCCCGGACCGCGTCGACGGCGTGGGTAACGCTGCCGTGCTGCTCCCCCATATCCTTCGCGAGCTCCTCAAGGGTCATCCTCCGCCCCGACTTGAGGAGGATCAGTAGGGCCTTAATCGAGAACGTGTGGGTAAGTGACTCCATGGTTGATCCAGGTTTTCCGCCGAAAATAAAGGGGTACCCGGCTCAGTCTGAGTTCTCCAAGCAGGCCACCCGGTAGCTGCTCTTAAGGAGCGTCTGCGCGTACTCCACGATTGTCGGGCCTATGCCACCGACCTCGCTTAGTGGTCCCGTGAGCTTCTTCGTCTTCCCGCTCGCCGAGACTTTAATTTCGGCCTCTGCGAGCTCCTCAATGACCCTGAGTGGGGTGTCGAAGCTCTCCAGCAGGGCCTCCGCAGAAGCCGTCCCGATCTGGGGGAAGCCGCTGAGGAGGAAAAGCTGCTGCTTGTTCAATGGGAGGCTCCTGTCGACCGCCCGTAGCTGGATGGTCCTGTTGTCCTTCGTCTGTTCCCGGTAGGCGAGGCGCTGGAGAAGCACAGCCGTGGAGTCGGGGTCCTCCGTGGGGAGGACGCTGATCCCGTAGTCGAGGGCGATGCTCGCGAGAGCTCCGTAGATGGAGGCTGGTTTCATCGCGCTACGCTTGAGCGCCCTGCTTATCGCTCCCTCAAGGATGATGACCGGCCTCTCGTATGCCTCGGACATCGCCTTCGCCTGGCTGAAGAGGCGCCCATCCATGATGCTCCCGAGGAAGTCTCCCACGTCCTTCCTCTCAACCCCAACCCGGTCAGAGACGACGTAGTCGCAGACCGTCAGCTTCTGGATGTCCACGTTGACGCCTGATAGGCGCAGGTAGTTGAGGATGTCACGGCGGCTGCTCGCCTCGTTGCTGTCGACGCAGATGTGGAGCTTCTCAGGCATCTTCCCTAACCTCGAACTCTATCTCCACCCGGTGCGGTGCCTCAGAACCCTTCAGGGTCTTCATGAAGCCGAGGACAACGTTTGCGAGAGCGGCCCCAGTGAACTTGTTCAGGGGGATGACCGAACCGTCGACCCTAAGGAGCACCTCGTGACGGTACTTGACGCAGCTTTGCGCGTTCCCATCCCCAGCCAGAATCGCCTTCCCTAGCTCCCTACAAGTGGGGGACCCACACGCCTTGCAGTTCAGCCCCGCGAGTAATGGGTATGCCCGCTTCTCGACGATGTCCGCGAGGGCGACGACGTTGCTCAGCTTTATCAAGGGTAGAGCACCGGTGTCGAAGGTCCTGCCCTCCACGTCTAAAGCGACTATCTCAAGCCCCGTCGTGAGGGTGGCGACCTCCTCCTGCATCCGTGGTACGATTATCCGCGGCGCAATGTCGAGCGCCTTAAACCCCTCCATGACTATGAAGTCAACCTCACCGAGGGCGTCCGCAGCCCTCTGCAGGTTCATCGCCCGCTTCAGGAAGATGGCGGTCCTGTTGTCGGAGAGAATAGCTGATGAGACGGCCCCCGCCTCAGCGTGGCGCCAGGTGTCCGTCCCCTCCTTGTCGAGGGGCTGATCGTCCGCTGTGTGTTTCAGTGTCCCCACGCGGTATCCCCTCCGCGTCAACTCGGTGACGATCGCTTCGACTACACGTGTCTTCCCGGCGGCCTTGAAGCCGACGACGGCAACGGCTCTCGGTGCTCCCATGCCCCCAGATCGAGGGCCCGCCGTTATATCCCCTGCGTCAACGTTCAACGCCTAAATAACCGTGGCGCGGAGTCTCCATGATGGTCGGGCTCCGGTTCTACGGCGGCGTGGGAGAGATAGGCGGGAACAAGATACTCTTAGAGGATGGAGACACCCGCGTCTGGCTCGACTTCGGGAAGAGCTTCGACTCCGGGGAGGATTACTACACGGGGTACCTAGCCCCTCGCGGCATAGCTGGGCTCAAAGACTTCTTCGAGTTCGACCTTCTCCCAAAGGTCGAGGGGCTCTATGCGGAGGAGATGCTCGGGGAGACGGAGACTAAGTACCGGGCGCCGCGATTCGATGGAATACTCATCACACACGCCCACGGCGACCACGTCGGACATCTCGGATTCGTCGACCCAAAGATACCTGTTTACACCGGTGCGGGGACGAAACTCTTCATGGAGGCATCCGACGAGACGAGCATTAACCGCCTCGGTGAGCACACATATCGGACATTCAGGACGGGGGACAAACTCAAGATAGGTTCTCTAGAGATTCACCCGATCCACGTGGACCACAGCATCCCCGGTGCCTACGGATTCATAATCCACACCTCGGGGGGCACCATTGTTTACACAGGGGACCTACGCGTCCATGGCCCCAAGGCGGACATGACGGAGGAGTTCATAGAGTACGCTGCGGAGTCAAGGCCACTCGTCATGATAAGCGAGGGCACACGCGTCACCACAGAGGACAGGAAGCAGAGCCTAAGTGAGCAGCAGGTCTACAAAGGCGTCGTCGACGCCTGCGTCAAGGCTGGGAACAAGAGCAGGCTTATGATCTACACCCATGGCCCCCGAGACATGGACAGGCTCCGAACCTTCTACACAGCGGCCACAGTCTGCGGAAGGAAGATAGTCATCAACCCAAAGACGGCACACCTCCTATCCAAGCTCGTACACGACGAGCACCTCGACCTCCCCGACCCCAGTGTCGACGACAGCATTGCCGTCTACTACAGGCGCAAGAAGAGCGGCCACTACGACGAGAGCGACTACTACAAGTGGGAGAGGCCCTTCCTCGACAAGATGGTGACCCCCGCCGAGCTGAAGAAGAGCCCCAACGGCTACATGGTCAACATAGACTTCACAGGACTTACCGAGCTCATCGACATATGTCCCGAGAAGGGCACCCCATTCATCTACAGCATGAGCGAGCACTTCGCCGAGGACGAAGTCGAGGGCACGGTGCTCCGCAACTGGGTGAACCACTTCGGGCTGGAGTACATCCAGCTCCACGCCTCCGGTCACATAAGCAAGGGCGAGCTAAGCGACGCACTCGCCACAGTGAGGCCGGAGAGAGTCTACCCAGTCCACACCGAGCACCCGGAGATGTTCAAGGCGATGTACAGGGGCTCCGTGCCCCCGGAGAAGGGTAAGACCTACACACTCTAAGCTACTCTTTCTTCCTGAATGGGTCTACACCCGTTATGCAGAAGGTACAAATGCTCTCGAGGGGTAGGCCAATTGATTCAACCACGTTCTCAGGCGTGTTGTAGAGGACGTGGTCGATGCTGGGGAGCCCCTTCGCGACGAGGCGCCCTATCTCCTCAATGCTCTTACCCCGGTAGGGCTTCGCAGCGAGGGGTTTGTCGGCAGGATCACTGAAGCAGGGGTTGAAGATGGGGGCGTAGCTGACAAGAAAGTCGACCTCGGTTGCCCCAGCCTTACGGAGGCTCTTGGCGACTGACTCGCTGACGGTCCCCCTGACTATGCTGTCGTCGCAGATGGCGACCTTCTTCCCCCCCACCGTGGCGCGTATAACGTTGTGCTTCAGGTCAGACGCCGTCTTCCTGAAGGTCGGGTCGTAGATGAGGTAGGTGCGGCCCAAGTACGCGTTCTTTATTATGCCCTCGTCGGCTGGGACGCCGAGTCCCTCCGCGACGCCGGTGCAGACACTTCGCCCCGAGTCGGGGACAGGGATGACGGCAAGGTCCTTGCGAGGGCCATTCTCGACGCCGTAATGCTTCTTCAGGTCGTGTGTCTTCACGAGGGCGTGACCGAGGTTCTTCCGGGCCACGTGCACACTCCTCCCCTCCATGACTGAGTCGGGGCGGCCGAAGTAGACCCACTCAAAGGCGCAGTGGGCTGGGCGCGGCTCGATCACCTGCTCCTCCCTGATACCCTCCGAGTTGATGTAGATGAGGGAGCCCGGCACCACGTCTCTCCTGTCGTCGAACGCCTCACCCATCCCCTCGAGCACGTCGACGGGAGCCGACTCACTCGCGATGAAGAGCTTGTCCTTCGTCCTCGCAACGTGGAGAGGTCTGACACCCCGCGGATCGCGGGCCGCGAAGAGGGTGCTCTGCTCCTCCTTTTTGTCGAGCACAACAGCGACGAGGCTATAGTAGGCGGTGGGGAGGCTCCACATCGCCTCCTTGAGGGCTGGGATGATGCTCGTCCCCTGGAGCTTCGCCTCGAGTACGTCGAAGAATGCCTTCTCGTTCGAGTCACCCGGCTTCTTTGGGAGGTACCCATCGAGGGCGAGGGCGATCCTGTAACGCTCATTCTCCAGAACCCTCGGCGCGAAGCCGAAGGAGACATCCTCCCCCGAGGCGCAGCCGACGACTATGTAGTCGTCAGGGTGGCTGAAGGGGGCGTAGCGCTCGTCGAAGACCCGAGACACCAGCCCAGCTCCGCTCCAGACCCTGAGACTTCTGTCACCTGCTGCTGCGACGCCCGCGCTCTCCTGTCCGCGGTGCTGGACGCCGTAGAGGGTGTAGAGGCTCTTCCTGCCGACGTCCTCCCGCGCGTATACGCCTATTACGCCCTGCATGCCGTCTGACTTTGCTGAGCGGGGATAAAAAACAGTCGGCTAGGTCATCCTCATCGCCATGCGGGGGGAGAGAATGAAGGGGGGGAGGTATGCGGGGATGTTGCTGAATGGGAGTACCTCGGGGGCGAGCCTGAGGCCGAGCTCATCGACCATGAATCTGCGGCGTGCCTGTATGCGTCCCCACGCCTCAGGGTACCTGCCCTCGAACTCCCTCCTCAGCTTCGCGTCGGCGAGGCAGAGCCCGTCCTCGACGTTCGACGTGAAGTACCTCGTCCCCGTCCCCGGAATTACGTCGACGTGCATCGCCATACCTGAGGTCAGCTTCTCCTTCGAACCCTCGTAACTTGGGCTGCTCAGCCACTCCTCGAGGCTCGTGAGGTGACCGGGGTTGAGGTGGACGCCGAAGAAAGAGTCGCCTATGCGGTCGTGAACCGCCCTCCAGAGGTCGCCACCCGTTGCCCCTATCCTGAGCTTCTTGTACCACACCGCTATCGCCTCGTAGTAGGGGGCGACCAGCTTGGGGACATAATCCCTGATCGCCTTCGGTAGCTCCGCCTCGGACTCGACGACGAAGCCGGCCCGGGAGTTGAGGCTCCCCCAGGCTCCGTACGCCATAGTGAATTGGTCACCCCTCTCGATCACTCGACTGCTGGGGCTTGGCAGTCCCATGGATGCCCTTGGTCCGGCACTGAGCATGAGGTGGCAGCTCAGGGGGAGGCCGTTGAGGTTCATTAGGCGGACAGCCTCATGCTCAGTCATGCCGGGGCGGAGACCGAAGAGGACATCTCGGAGCGACTGGCTCGTGTACGTACCCACGTACTCGAATTGGGCCAACTGGTCAACGTCGTTGACCACCCTGATGCCCTCCGTGGGGTGGAGGAGCAGCGCGTTCGCGTTGGCGACGTTCTCCTTCCCCGCCATCCTCCGGATTGTGTCGACGATGTAGCTGGGTACCTCAAGCGTCGCCTCGGGGTAGTCCACCTCGGCTTCGGTGTAGTATTTCCACCCCGCCACGCCGACTTTGCTCCCACGCTTGACCCCGCCTAGACGGAGAATATCTTTCAGAGGCCTGCTCTCCCCACGGGGCTGGCTGACGAGGCTGAAACTCTGGTAGAGGACGATGCGTAGCTTCTTCTCGATTGGACTTATCCCCGTGTAGCCCTTGCCCTCGTTACCGACGACGAGCAGGGGCTTCGTCTCTTTCTTCAGGTCCAGGATGAGGAGGGTCTCCTCGAAGCGCGGATCGTAGCCAGTGAGCCACGCGACATTGGCGTAGTGCTCCCTGTCCCCGTAGACGACGAAGGAGGCGTAGCCCTGCTCACGCGCCTTCTCGCGTAGGGTCTCGATCCTTTCGAGGTATGTCTCGGGGGGGATGATCGGCTCCTTCGTCGGAATGCCGAATTCTGGCAGCTGTAGCTCGACTAACTCGGCGTGGCGCGCCAACGGTTACACCTGCGATGTATTCGACGCATTCCGGTTATCAGCCTTGGGAGGGCTGAATTCTTAGGCAACCTGATGTGAGGTTTGATCGATGGGCCACACGGGTTACTTCGTGGGTGTCGACTGCGGCTCCCAAGGGACGAAGGCCGTCATCGTCGACGGGGGGGACGGCAGGGTCATGGGGAGCGGCTACGTCGGCTACGGCTTTATTGAGGGGCTGCCTCCGGGTCACCGCGAGCAGAACCCGTCCACGTGGGTTGAGGCAATGATCAGGTCGGTGAGGAACGCCCTCAGCCAAGCGAAGATAGAGGGCAGGATCGAGGGGATAGGTGTCTCGGGACAGCAACACGGCTTCGTCCCACTCGACGCCCGCGGAGACGTGATCCGCCCCGCGAAGCTGTGGAACGATATTAGTACAACCGATGAGTGCAGGTGGCTCATCGAGCGCCTCGGCGGAGTACGGGAGGTAGTGAAGCTGACGGGCAACACGATTCTGCCCGGCTTCACGGCGGGGAAGATACTCTGGCTCAGGAGACACGAGCCCGCCAACTACGCACACCTTGCCAAGGTGCTCCTCCCCCACGACTACCTAAATTACTGGCTCACGGGGAGGGCGACGATGGAGTCGGGGGACGCCTCGGGGACTGCCCTAATGGACGTGAGGACACGTAGGTGGAGGAGGGAGGTCGTCGACGCCATCGATCCCGCTCTGATGGCGAAGCTGCCGGAGATACAGCCTTCGAGCGAACCCGCGGGCACCTTGAGAAAGGAGGCGGCTGAGAAGCTGGGAGTCCCCGAGGGCATCACCGTGAGCGCGGGCGGTGGCGATAACATGATGGGTGCCATAGGTACCGGGAACACCCGCCCCGGTATAGTCACGGTCAGCCTCGGCACATCAGGCACGATATACGCCTACTCTGGGAAGCCGATAGTCGACCCACTCGGAGAAGCGCACGCCTTCTGCGACTCGACCGGGGCCTGGCTCCCCCTCGCATGCACGATGAACGTCACAGTCGCCACAGAGGCTGTCCGTGGGCTGCTCGGTCTCGGCTACGAGGAACTGGAGGAGGCGGTGAAGACCGCCCCAGTCGGCTCAAACGGTGTTTTACTCCTCCCGTACCTGACTGGGGAGCGGACGCCGAACGTCCCCGACGGCAAGGGCGTCCTCTACGGGCTCACCCCTGAGAACTTCACCGCTGGTAACCTCGCCCGCTCCGCTATGGAGGGCGCGACGATGGGGCTGAACTTCGGCTTCAACCGCCTCAAGGAGATGGGTATAGAGCCGAGTGAGGTGCGCCTAACAGGCGGCGGATCCAAGAACCGGGTGTGGAGGCGGATGTGTGCAGACGTCTTCGGCGTCGATACCGTCTGCCTAGAAGTGGATGAGGGAGCGGCGTACGGGGCGGCGCTACAGGCGCTGTGGACATACGATGGTGGTTCAATCTCGGGTATAACCGACTTGTTCGTCCACCTTGACGAGGTGACCCGCTCTAAGCCCGACGCCGGAAATATGGAAAAGTACCGTAAGCTCCAAGTGATGCAGGACAGGCTTAGCGTCGACCTACGTGGCACCTTTTCTTCCTGATCCGGAAAACTGTTTTACCACATCGGGCCACCATCAACCCATGCTCGACCTCAGACCTCAGAAAATGGAGAGGACCCCCGAGGAGATGCTCAAGCACCTCAAGGGCTCGAAGCTCAAGCCGCGGTTCAGCGTCGGCGTCTGGTACTTCTACCCCGGTGGGGGGCGGTTCCACGACTCGTATATAGACAAGGGGACGATCCCCCAATGCATCGATAAGATCAAGGCGATGAAGGACGCGGGGATCGTGGACGGCTCCCTCGGCGTGGAGGCCCACTACCCCAACGAGATCAACCGCGACAACGTGCACCTCTACAAGGCGCTTGAGAAGGAGACGGGCATCAAGCTCATCACATGCATCCCGATGCTCTTCTTCGACAGGCAGTTCGAGTTCGGCAGCCTCAGCAACCCCGACAATAAGGTCAGGAAGGTCGCGACTGATCGCCTTAAGGATAGCCTCAGGCTAAACAAGGAGCTCGGTACCGACGTCTGCGTAATCTGGCCGGGGATCGACGGCTACGAGGTCCCGTTCGGCCACGACTACTACGGGATGTGGAGCCGATTCGAAGGCGCTGTCGCGGAGGCCATGGATGAGGTTCCAGGGATGAGGGTTGCTATGGAGCCGAAGCCCTATGAGCCTAGGGGGAACAACATCTACCGGAACACGGCGAACGGTTTGCTCTTCGCGCGGAACGTCGAGACACTACTGAAACACAAGGAGAATCTGAACCTGCTAAAGGATGGGCATACGATGGTGGGCCTCAACCCGGAGGTGGGGCACGTGCTCATGGGGCACGAGGACCTACCTGGCGCTTTCGCCTCGGTACTACGAGAGGGGCGCCTTGCCCACAGCCATTGGAACAGCCAGCCACTTGGCAACTACGACCAGGACCTCAACGCCGGCGTCCTCGGCATCGACCAGATGCTCGCCACCCTCCTCGTCTTCAAGATGTACAACTACGCGGGTTTCTACGGCATTGATATAAACCCTGAGCGGATGCCGGTGGAGAAGGCGATTGCGTTGAATATAAACGCCCTCAACTCGGGGGTCGAAGTTGTGAATGGGATCGACTACGAGGCACTCGTCGAGGCGATGTACGACCCCGCCGGGCACAGAGGCGTCGTCGAAGAGACGCTTACGAAGGCGTGGGCGCCGAAGGCGACGAAGCTGAAGAAGATTCCTAAGTGAAGCTGGTTATAGGACGCCGTTTCGCCGCGCGAAGGCGATCGCCTCGGGTGAGGAAATACAGTTCGCGCGCACGGCACCGTATTTTATGGTACTTGGCTCAACTCGGCTCTGTTACTGCTTAAATAAGGGGCTTAAGCAATAATCGACGACTGGGTGCCAGTGTTGAGGGTTGCCGTCGTCGATAAGGAGCGCTGCAAGCCGGAGAAGTGTGACCTCGTCT
>JADGNG010000020.1 GCA_017883585.1 Candidatus Bathyarchaeota archaeon | reverse complement strand
GTGTCGATCCTCAGTATCTGCTGGAGGAGCCTGATCATGCGGTCCCTCCCCTCCTCTATCGCTTGGAATACCTCGGTCTCCCGCTTGTTCATGGTGGATGTTCGGCGCTCACGGTATGTAATATTTTGGCGTGGCTCCGCTTTTTATTCAGACACGCCGATATCTGTGGGAAGGGCCTTGAACGAAGAGTTGAGGGTGGACGTCGTTAGGATCCTCAGGAACCTCAACAAGCTGGGGAAGATCGGGAGGAGAGAGGGTTTCAACGGCGTGACGCGCCTCGCCCTTAGCGAGGAGGACCGCGAGGCACGCGATCTGCTAGTGTCATGGATGGAAGAGGGGGGCCTCAACGTCCGTGTCGATCCCATCGGCAACATCTTCGGCGTCCGCAGGGGCTCGAACCCCAACTTTAAGCCCGTCATTATGGGCTCCCACATCGACACCGTCATAGACGCCGGCATCTACGACGGCGCCTACGGCGTCCTCAGTGCCTTAGAGATCCTTAGGCGCATCGATGAGGAGGGAATAGAGACCCAGCACCCCGTCGGCGTCGCTGCCTTCACAAACGAGGAGGGCGTCCGGTTCCAGCCCGACATGATGGGCAGCCTCGTCAAGTCTGGAGGCTACCCCCTCGAGAAGGCGTACGCGAGGAAGGACGACGACGGCGTCACCGTCAAGGAGGCCCTCAAGGGGATCGGCTACCTCGGCAGGGATGACGTGAAGCCAGAGGCTTACTTCGAGCTCCACGTCGAGCAGGGGCCAGTGCTCCACAAGAGGGGATTTGAGATAGGTGTCGTTGAGGGCGTTCAGGGGATAGCGTGGTGGAGAATGGCGTTCCGGGGGGAGGCAAACCACGCCGGCACGACACCCCTCGACATGCGGAAGGATGCCATGGCGGGGGCAGCCGAGCTATACACCGGCCTTCTCGAATATGTAGCTAAGAAGGGCAACGCCCTCTGCACCGTTGGGAAGCTTCGCCTCGAACCTGGCGCCATAAACGTCGTCCCGAGCCTCGCTGACTTTACAATCGACTACCGTTCATATGACGACGCCATATTCAAGGAGGGGAAGGCTGAGGTCGAGAGGCGGGCGGAGGAGGTTGCGAAGCGCCGCGGCCTAACACTTGATAAGGAGATGACCGCGGACGCGCAACCCGTCCACTTCAGGCCCGAGATGGTCGGACTCGTTGAGGCATCCGCTAGGAAGCGCACCTACTCGACTTTCAGGCTGCCCAGCGGCGCGGGGCACGACGCCCAGTTCATGCACGTCATATGCCCTACGGCGATGATATTCGTCCCCTCTATAAACGGGGTCAGCCACAGTCCTGGGGAGCGTAGCGACGCCGCGGACCTTGAGCGCGGCGCGAATGTGCTCTTCGACTGCACCCTCGCCAAGGCGGGGTTCAAGAAAGAGCCCTAGAAACAGTATCTTAGCTTCCGGAAGGGCTCGACGAACTTTTCGACTTCAGTTCTCATCTTTTCCGGGGCCTCGCCGTTGGCGGATCTCCTAATCAGCGTGGCTATCTGACTCATCTCTTCCTCCACCCTCCCCTGCCGGGTCGCCTCCTGCACCGATATCCTGAGACCACCCCTGTCGTTCGGCAGGTCGTCCCAGAGCACCGTCGTGGGGAGGAGTATGTTCGACTCGTTGAACCTCGCCTCGATGGCGCGCGGCCCGATGTCGCGTACATTGACTATCACCTGATGCGTCTTCGTGTAGCCCTTCTTCTTTCCCACGACCTTGAAGCCGCTCTCGTCGAGGGCGCCCGCAAGGGTGCGCGAGTTAGCCTGTATCTGTTTGGCGTAGGCGGGGCCAAAGTGGGCCAGCTCGCTGAGGCTCCACGCCGCGGCGGCGTACTTGTTCTGGTCGCGGGTCTGTATGAAGGCAGGGTGGGTGAGGGTGAGCATCTTCTTTGCCATCTCCTCGTCGTTCGTGATGACGAGTCCCCCGATTGGGCCTCCCATTAGCTTGTGGGTGCCAAGGGTCATCACGTCAGCGCCCTCCGCGAGCGGGTCCTGGAAGAGGTTGAAGGCGATGAGTGGCCCGACGTGGGCGGCGTCGTAGAGGATGTGGGCGCCGACGCGGTCCGCCGCTTCCCTCAGCCGCTTCAAGTCGTATGGGAAGAGTATCCTGCCACCGCCGACTACTATCCAGCTCGGCTTCACCTTAGTGATGCTCGCGTCTACGGCATCGTAGTCGATGTCGAAGAGGGGGGCGTCGGGGAGGTCGGCGACTTTGAGCCCCTGAGGAGCGGAGGCCCGTTGGGGCGGTAGCTGTCGTTCCCCCCGCCCCTGTCCGACTGGGACATTATGGTGTCCCCGCTCTTCGAGAGGGCGAAGTAAACGAGTGAGTTCGCCATCGAGCTGCTGAGCGTCCTCCACTCGACATAGTCGCAGTGGAACAGCTTCTTGACGAGGTGAATGATTATGCCCTCTATCTCGTCGATGTACCTGTTCATCGGCGCGGGCGGGTACTCCTTGTCCCCGACGAAGCCCTCCGTCACCCTAGTTGCGAGGTCAGTGTCGAGTAGCCTACGCGCCCCCGGGCTTATTGCGTTCTCGGATGGGTTCAGGTTCAGGCACTTGTTCCTTCTCCAGTCGTCGTGCTCCTCGGCGATTGCCTTGACCCTCGCCGCGATAGCACGCGGCTCCCTGCACGTGTACTCCTCATCGATCCCTTCAAGGTACTCAAGGCTCTTATCGGGCATCCAACCCTTGAACGCGGGCATGCTTATCGTTACATAGTCCCCAACCCACGCTTAACGCTTTTTCCTGCTACCCTAATACATTCGAAAAGTATGAAAAGTAGCCCCGAGGAGATTGAACCGATAAATCATGAGTGGAAAATGCCTAGTTGTCTACTACTCGAAGACGGGGAACACAAAGACTGTAGCCGAGGCAATCGCCAAGAGGATGGGCGGCGACCTATGCGAGGTCAGCGAGCGAGGCGTGGCCCAGAGCGGCTTCGACCCCTCTAGCTACGGCCTAGTCGTCGTCGGGACACCCGTCAACGGCTTCTCAACCTCTATCCCCATACAGGGCTACCTCAAGGAGAACAGCACGAAGCTTCCCAACCTCGCCTTCTTCGCGACCTACGGACTCTACACCGCCGGGACATTCGGTGGGATGAGCAAGCTCGCCGGGAAGAAGCCCCTCGCGACGGTGGCGATAAAAGGTACAGATGCCAAACAGGGGAAGATCGACGAAAGGGTTGACGCCTTCGTCGCCTCACTGAAGAAGTGAGTTTTTAAAATAGGTGAAATCGGCGCGGCCTACGGGTATACCCGGCGCATATCCCTGGGGAAGGGTATCGTGTCTCTGATGTGCTCAAGCTTAAGCATCCACGTCAGGACGCGCTCCACGCCTAGGCCGAAGCCACTATGCGGCACCGTACCCCACTTCCTCAGCTCCATGTACCACTTGTAGTCCTCGGGGTTGAGGTTGTCGTCGAGTACTCGCTGGAGCAGCTGACTGTAGTCGTGCACGCGCTGCCCGCCGCCGATGATCTCGCCATAGCCCTCTGGGGCCAGCAGGTCGCCAGACATCGTCGTGTCGGGACGCGCCGGGTCCGGGAGGTGGTAGAATGGCTTGATCCCCGTCGGGAAGCCCGTCACCCAGAAGGGGAGGTCGAAGTGTTTCGTCAGCGGCGCTTCCTGCTGCCAGCCGAAGTCGTCGCCCCAGAGCATCTCGACGCCGTCCTTCTGCAGGATCTCCACGGCCTCGTCGTACTTGATCCTTGGGAACGGCGCCTCGATCTTGAGCAGGTCCTTGGGGTCCCTGCCAATTGCCTGGACCTCCTTCGGCATCTTCTCCGCGAGGTCTCGGGCAATGTGCGAGACTAGGGCGTCCCCCACTTTCATTATGCCGTCGTGGGTCGTCCACGGCTCCTCGACTTCCATGTGCCAGAACTCGGTCACGTGGCGGCGGGTTCTGCTGGGCTCCGCCCTGAAGCTCGGCGCGATGGTGAATATCTTGCCGAGACTGCTTATCATCGCTTCGGCGTACAGCTGCCAGCTCTGGCTGAGGTAGACGTTCTTCTTGTCGAAGTACTTGACCTCGAATAGGGTCGAGCCGCCTTCGCAGGCTGCACTGGTGAAGCTGGGGCTCTGCGTCTCCGTGTAGCCGTTCTCCCAGAACCACTCGCGGGCCGCCTTGAGGAACTCGCCCTTGATCTTGAAGATGGTCTGAAGCCTGGGGTCTCTGACCTGCAAGTGTCTGTTGTCGAGGAGGAACTCTAGGCCATGCTCCTTCTTCGTGATTGGGAAGTCTGGCTGTGCCTCGTAGACTGTACCGAGGTTATTGACGGAGAGCTCGTAGCCACCCGGGGCACGCTGGTCCACGCGGACCTTGCCCCCAACCTCGAGGGTCGACTCCATCGTGAGCCGCTCGAGGTTATTGAAGGTGGCTTCGTCGACGTTCTTCTTGTTCACGGTGCACTGCAGTACACCTGTGCCGTCGCGTATGTGGAGGAAGACAAGGCCGCCGCTGCTCCTGCTGTTGTAGAGCCAGCCACGTATCATTACCTGCTCCTCGTCATGCTTTCCGCCAAGTATCTTGGTTATGTCCACGAAACCGGTCATATTGACCGAAGATGATGCCACGGCCCCAATATTATAGTCTTCTCCCGCGCGGGTGTAATTTTTACGTGTACGGGGGGATAGGGATAAAGGGACTGAGTGGTAGGGTCTGCTCAATGAAGATACTAGCCCTCATCGGAAGCCCCCGTAAGAAGGGGAACACTGACCTGCTCGTCGACGCC
>JADGNG010000100.1 GCA_017883585.1 Candidatus Bathyarchaeota archaeon | reverse complement strand
AGGGGGGGCCGAGGGTATGAGGTCGAAGAGGATCATCGCGGACCACGTGCGCGCCGCGTCTTTCCTCATCACGGATGGCGTCGAACCCTCAAATAAGGATCGCGGGTACATGCTCCGTAAGCTGCTGAGGCGGTCTATTGTCCACGCGAGCATTCTTGAGCGCGGCGAGGGAGACGTGAGCAGTCTTAGCGCCAGCTCCGGGGAGACGCTTGAGCGGCTCTTCGGGATCGTGTGCGACGAGTACGCCGGGACCTACAAGCTGGATAGAGAGAGGATACTGGTTGTGTTCCGGGGGGAGAACCAGAAGTTCCGCAACACATTCATCAACGGCATGCGCAAACTGGAGCGCTACGAGACCGTGGACACGGAGACCGCGTTCACGCTCTACGAGAGCTTCGGGCTACCCTACGAGGTGATCAAGGAGTTCGGGGGGACCAAGGCGGCCTCCCTCACACGTGAGACGTTTGAGGAGAGACTTGAGGTCCACCGGCAGCTCAGTCGTGCGGGAGCGGAGAAGAAGTTCGGGGGGCACGGGCTCATCCTCGACACTGGGGAGCTTAAGGCGAAGGATCAGGCGGATATGGATAAGGTGACGCGGCTTCACACCGCGACACACCTGCTGCATGCGGCCCTCCGTGAGGTCCTCGGGGACGAGGTGAAGCAGGCGGGCTCCGACATTACCCCCGAGCGGCTCCGCTTCGACTTCTCCTACCCCCGGAAGCTCACCGACGAGGAGATCAGGAAGACGGAGGAGATAGCCAACAGGATCGTCCAGCAGGACCTCAGGATGGAGTGCAACGAGATGCCAAGGGGCGAAGCGGAGAAGACCGGAGCGCTCTTCTTCTTCAAGGCTAAGTACGGGGATAAGGTGAAGGTCTACTACACGGGGGGGAGACTCGAGGGGGCCTTCAGCAAAGAATTCTGCGGCGGGCCACACGTCGAGCAGACCGGCCAGATCGGTAGGATCAGGATTACAAAGGAAGAGGCAGTCGCAGCCGGTATCCGAAGAATCAGGGCCATCGTCGAATGATTAAGCGCGCACCCGCCCCACACCCCAATTAACACACCAGACAAACAAACCATATGAAGAAGAAAGCTATCAACACAAAAAACCACTCGAGACCCTCCGCAACACATATTGCTCATAACCTTTAATCACCGAGCCATCCAAGAAGACATAAGGACAGAGGCTACACCCCATGGTTGACTGGAAACAACTCGAACAGAAGTGGCAGGACCGCTGGACAGAGGCAGCAGCCTTCGAGACCGACCCCGACCGCGAGAAGCCAAAATACTACCTAACTGTCGCCTATCCCTACCCCAACAGCCCGCAACACATCGGCCACGGAAGAACCTACACCCTCACCGACGTACACGCCAGATACATGCGCATGAGAGGCTACAACGTCCTCTTCCCAATGGCCTGGCACTACACCGGCACACCTCTATTTGCCATGGTCGAACGACTCAAAGAACGAGACCCAGCCCTAGTCGACACATTCCTCAACTTATACGGTATACCCGAAGCCAAGCTCAAGGAACTAGAGACACCCGTCTCCATGGCAAACTACTTCGCAAACGAGATCAAGGGCGGCATGAAGAAGATCGGCTACAGCATCGACTGGCGCCGAACCTTCACAACCGTCGACGACTACTACCACAAATTCATTGAGTGGCAGTTCGCCAAGCTCCGCCAGAAGGGCTACATCACACAGGGAAGCCATCCAGTCGGCTGGTGCCTAAGCTGCGGCAACCCAGTAGGCCAACATGACACAATCGGAGACAAGGAGCCCGAGATCGAGGAGTTCACACTCATCAAGTTCAGGAAAGGCGACGCAGTCTTCCCAGCCGCGACCCTCCGCCCAGAGACCATCTACGGCGTCACAAACATGTGGCTCAACCCCGACGCAGTCTATGTCGAGGCAACTGTCGACGGTGAGACATGGATCGTCAGCGCTGAAGCGGCTAAGAAGCTGGAGATGCTCGGCCACAGGGTCAAGGTCGAGACCGAGTTCCAGGGCGCCCGCCTGATCGGGCAGACACTCACCAACCCAGCCACCGGAAAGGAGATCATAATCCTCCCCGCACCCTTCGTCGACCCCAAGAACGCCACGGGAGTCGTAATGAGCGTCCCAGCACACGCCCCCTTCGACTACGTCGCACTCGAACAACTAAAACGCGAGATCAAGACGAACCCAGACGCCTACACCATCAAACCCAGCGACGTCTCCGCCCTAGAACCTATCAGTGTCATCGAGCTATCCACCTACGGTGAATCACCCGCCGTCGACATAGTCAAGAAGATGAAGATCACCGACCAGACCAGCCCCGACCTAGAGAAAGCCACCAAGGAGATCTACAGCGACGAGTTCCACAGAGGAAAGATGAGAGGCAACACCGGCCAATACGTCGGCCTAAACGTCCAGGCCGCGAAGGATGCGGTGAAGAACGACCTCGTCGCCAACGGCAACGCCTCCACCATGTTCGAGATGATCGAGCCAGTAAAGTGCCGATGCGGGACCGAGGTAGTCGTCAAGATATTCGAGAACCAGTGGTTCATCAACTACGGTGACGAGGCGTGGAAGAAACTCGCACGCGAGAATATTGACCAGATGGAGATAGTCCCCCGCGAGCTGAAGCAGGAGTTCTTTAACGTCGTCGACTGGCTCAAGGCCAAAGCATGTGCAAGAAAGGCCGGCATGGGCACACGCCTACCCTGGGAGCCAGACTGGATAATCGAGTCCCTCAGCGATTCCACCATCTATATGGCCTACTACACCGTCATCAAGGGCCTAAACGAGCTCAAGCCAAAGCCCGAACAACTCAACGAGGTCTTCTGGGACTACGTCTTCCTTGGCATAGGGACACCAGTCAAGGTCGAGGCATCGACCGGCATCCCAATGGAGAAGATAAAGGAGCTGCACGACGAGTTCAGCTACTTCTACCCCATGGACGCCCGCCACAGCGGCAGGGACCTCATCCCCAACCACCTGACCTTCATGATCTTCATACACGATGCCATCTGGGGGCGCGAGTACTGGCCGCAGGGCATCTTCGTCAACGGCTCCGTGCTCATGGAGGGGGCGAAGATGAGCAAAAGCATGAACAACATTATCCCTCTAGTCAACGCCATCGACCGTTTCGGCGCAGACCCACTGAGGATAAGCCTCATGATCACCGCCGAGCCGCTAAAGGACGCTGACTTCAGCCCGGACCTAGCCAAGAGCATGATGGGGCTACTCGAGGGCTTCTTCGCGCGAGCACAGAGAATCATCTCAGATAAGCAGGAGGGCGCCTACGAGCTGCAGGAGACAGATCTCTGGATGCTCAGCAGACTGCAGAGCCACATCGCAGATGCGAACGAGGCGATGCATGAGCTGAAGGTCAGGAAGACGATACACGCAGCGACGTACGACCTCGACGCCGACCTCGACTGGTACCTGAAGAGGGTCGCCTACGACAGGGACCACGAGGGGCGTAGGAAGGCCATCAGCCACGTCGAGTGGATGGTGCTGGACATACAGGTCCGCCTCCTAGCCCCATTCACCCCCCACCTCTGCGAGGAGATATGGGAGCAGATGGGAGGGGAGGGCTTTGTCGCCTACGCACCCTGGCCCGAGGTAGACGGCTCACAGATCAGGGAGGACGCAGAGGAACTCGAGACCATCGTCAAGACCTGCACCGAGGACGTCACCAACATCACAAAGGTGACGGGCATCAAGCCATCAACCATCCACTTCTACACCGCAGACAACTGGAAGTGGAAGATGCTCGAGAAGGCGATGGAACTGCAGACGAGGGGCAACGTCGACATAGGCACCATGATCAGGGAGGCCTTCAAGGACGAGGAGATGAGGACCAAACAGAAGGAGGTCCCAGCCTACGCCCGGACACTCATCGACGAGGTCAAGAAGATGCCCGAGGCGACCCTCAGGCTCCGCCGCGGCATGGGACACGTCAACGAGACGACCCTCCTACAGGACGCGGAGAGGTTCCTCAAGGGCGAGTTTGGCTGCGACGTCACCGTCTCGGGGGAGAGCGATCCATGGATCGATGACCCGGCGAAGAGGGCGAGCCGCGCTAAGCCCTACAGGCCCGCGATCTACGTCGCCTAAAGCAAGCTAAATGTGCATTTTTACACACATTCAAACCCGAGCGGGAGCTTTTTTTAGTCTCCTTTCGAGCCGGGAGGATTGAATTGAGCTTGTTGGGTGTGACTCCCCTCTCCTATTTTTAGGACTGCCTAGAAATTGAGGCAGATTATTCCCCCGATTACGAACGTCGTTTAAGTCGTCTTGGCCGGCTCTGCGACGACTTCTACGGGTGTCGTGACTGGACCGCCGATTGGTGCTGCGAGGAGCTCACTCTTCCTAACGCCTACATGGCGGAGTGCCGTCACGTTCTTCGCCTGGTTGTAAACGTCGCTGGCGAGCTTCCCGAGGACCATCTCATGTGCAATCTGGTCGAAGGTGAGTGTCTTCGCCTTCTCGTTGACGATCGCCGTCATGATGGTGCGTATCTCGTGCTCCTGACTCGACTTTATCCTCACCTGCGTCAGGGCGGTGACTATTACCTTGACCTTGTAACCGTCGGTGGTGGTGATGCGGTATATCCCGTCGACCTTGGTGCTCCTGCGGCGGACGAGGCTGCGGAGGTAATCGCGAAGGTACTCGTGCCCCTTGAAGACGGTCTGAGCCTTGTGGTCCTCGACACTGGTAACCTGGAAGTACATCTTGATGTACTCCTGGCTGAAGTCTCCGGTAATCTGTGCGAGCGTCGTCTCGAAGACGCGGCCGTTGAGGAGCGCGTCCTCCTCGGCGGGTGTCTCGCCGACCTTGGTCTCGCCGAAGTAGCGTGGGAGGATGATGTCGTACCAGTCTTTCCTACGCCATTTATCCTTGACGGCCTTAGACAAGCTTTCGAATCTCTCCTATTTTCAGCACCATGGAACTGCCCGGCGCTCATTTATACCTTTCCCTAAAACGGACGAGGCTAGCCGAGCCCTTTGAGCGCCTTTTCGGCGGCGGCGAGGCAGCTGAGGAGGTCGTCGAGAGTTGAGATGAGGCTGCCCACGCCTCTTGGGCAGCTAATGTGTATGTCGATCTCCGTCTTTTTGCGCTTGACGCTGACCTCCATGCCCTCGGGGGCTTGGTAATTGTCTGGGCTGACCGCCTCGGCGACCGCCCTCGCCGTCTCCTCGTCGGGGTAGCGCAGTGTTAGCTCAGCTTCCGCTCCACTGTTTGGCGACAAGCTCGTCGACCCTCCTCATGAACTCGTCCTCAGCCCCCGGGGGTATGAATGCTCCGGCGGCGTTGTCGTGGCCCCCGCCCGCGCCCTTGACGGCTCCGGCGGCCTCCTGCATTATCTTGCCGAGGTGGATACCCATGTAGGCGGTCCCCTCCGCTATTCGGGAAGAAATTTTTACGGTTCCGTCGTCGCTATTGGCGGCGGAGACTATCGGTTTCGTGCTCTTGAGTATCCCCTGGCCCAGGAGGATGCTTGAGACGACACCAACTATGTTCTCATCGATGTCTGTGCCCGCGCTGAGGACGTAGATGGCGTTAAGCTCCTTTATCCTGTCCCCGGTCCTGACCCAGTCGAGGTAACCGCCTATCTTACGGCGATACTCATCCACGGTCTGCTCTGAGTCCTTCATGGCCTCGCCGCGGTCCCCAAGGCAGATTCCTATACCTAGGCTCGGGCGCCTCATGCGTGCGCAGGCGTTGAGGAGGCTCGAGTACTCGCGCCCGTCGCGCATGGGCGTCGTCGCCTCCTCCTTCTTGAATGTGTAGACGGTTCCGATGAGGTTGTGGACGGTCTTTGCATCGCAGCCCTCTGCGACCATGTGGCTGCTCAGGGCTGAAAATAGCTTCCTCTTCTCCTCTTCGTCCAGGTCGCTAAGGCTCTGCATCCGGTCACCTGTCTTTAGGGGGATTCCGACGTGGTCGAGGAAGGCGACGCAGCTGTCCTCCCTGCCGCTGAGGCCGGGAATGAAGGGGGTCGTCGTGTTTGCGATGGCGCGTGCTATAGGGCGTGTCTCGTGGCCGTAGAAGATGAGGTCAACGTCCTTCGAGAGGAGCCCAGCAGCCGTCGCCTCCTCCTCGATGAGGATGTTGATCCCCTTGAGGCTCTTCTTCTCGCCCTTGTCCTGTTGGTCACCGAGGGCGCCTACTAGGGCAAGGGGTGAGAGGTCCACGTTCCTCGGGTCGAGTTGCTTCGCGAATAGGTAGCAGACGCCGGAGGCGGCTATGTCCCGGCTGCCATCGATGCCGTGGAGGAGTGGGTTGACCTGTACGACGCGGGTGGGTTGGTTCCCCATCGGCATATGGTGGTCGAGTACGATGACATCAAGGTCGGGTAGTGCCTTACCGACAAGTTCGAGGTAACCGGAGCCAAAGTCGGTGAGTACGACGAGTGACGGCTTCTCCTCGGCCACGCCTTTGAGTATCTGCTCGTCGAGGCGCTTCTCGACGGTCGTCTTGAAGGGAGTGCCAACCCGCTTGCATACGTTGCTCAGAATGCCGCCTGAGGCGACGCCGTCGGCGTCGTTGTGGGTGAGGATGCGAATAACCGCACCCTGATCAGAGTGTATCTTGAATAGATCAGCTGCGGGCTTGAAGGAAGATAAAAACTCCTTTGGGGGCTCCAATTCGGGTCAGACTAGATGGTGACGATCTCGTCCCTGTAGTTCCAGTCTTTCGGCAGGACGCCCTTGCTCTTGTAGTACTTCGTGACCCTGTAGATCATGGACTCGGTGAGGTGTAGTCCCCTCTTGTTCCCGTAGTCCTTGTGGTTGCGCTCCATGTGGCGCTTCATCCTCGTAGCGCGTACCATGAGGTTGTATAGGTCCTCGGGGATGGTCGGCGCGATCCCTGCCTCGGTCAGAACCTTGCGTATGCCGTAGCCGACAATCGGCTTGACGAGCGGTATGCCGTGCTCGTCACGGAGGGAGGTGCAGATTTCGCTCTCCTTGCGCCCCTCCCTCGCTAGGTTGATTATGAGCGCCTTGACCTCATCTGGCTGGTAGACCACCCAGGTGGGGGGCCTCTTGGAGACGGGTCTCTGTGAGAGT
>JADGNG010000019.1 GCA_017883585.1 Candidatus Bathyarchaeota archaeon | reverse complement strand
TACTTCTTGGCCAGCTCACTAAAGTTTCCGCCAGCCTTGAGCTCCTCCGCGACTTTGAGGGCCTGTGACTGCTTCTCCAATAGAATGTGTGACGCCCTGATCTTCGTGGACATCTCTATCCACTAATGCCCGGATTTGGTTTTAAATAAAGGGTTGGGTTGTCAGTATTTGACCTTGTAGACAAGAACCCATCCAAGTGGGGAGTGATAAACGTTCTCGAAGTGATCCTTCAAATCGGGCAAGCCGTACATGAGTCCCGCAATAGTAGTGTTCGCGAACTTCTGTGTGTACTGATATTGTCCTGCCTGAGAGTTGTATTGATAGTAGGAGGTGACGTTTAAACCAGCTATATTTGCCATCTGGGGCCACTTAGCGTTATCCCCGAAGGGCCACTCTTCCGTCGACTTGTTTGGGTTGTAGGTGAAGAATACGACGACGTAGTCAACGTGGTACTTTTGCATTAGTGGGAGGGAGACGTTCTGTGGTTGCATCATCATGTTTGCTATGTTGATTATCTGAGTTCTATTCAATGTAGAACCGTCTGCGAGTGTGGTACGGTTCGCCATCGTTTCTATCCAGTATCCGTAATCCCACCATGCACAGATTACTGAGCCTGGGGTGGTGTTCGCATTTATCCAGTTGAGTGCCTTAATCCAGTCATTGGAGTACTTACCATCCAAGAGGACAGGTACACCACTCTGCGCAAGTGGGCCGGGGCTTGCAGCTGAGGAGGTCGCGTTGAGTGCATGGGGGATTAGAGCGCCGAAGAGGAGGATAATGAAGATGATACTTAACCCCTTACTCACGGCCACAGCCTGTGCCTTCCTGCTCCGGCTCTTTGTTTCTTGCCTTGATAAGACAGCTCGGAAAGGCTCAAGGATTTTCACTAATGCGTATGCCGCGAGCAGTGATGCGGGGAAGGCGAGTATGAGAGTGAGTCTCACTACTGTTCCAGTGAAGTAGACTGCAGTCAGGAAGAAGAGTAGCACATAATACCGATTATCTCCGCCTTCCTTCAGGATGAAATAGGCGCCGAGAGCCGCAAGGACAATTGTTATACCGAAGTCGCCGAAGAAAACGGACCAGCTTGACACTTTATTCTCGCCGACCGATGAGTAGAGGGCGGTGACTTCCTCGAATGGATTTAGCACCTTCGCGAACTTACCGGCGATTGGGTTTCCGATGCCGAAATAGGGGAGTATTATGAAGGCTGCGAGAGCTAACACGACTAAGCCGAGGGTCAAAATACGCGCCTGGGACTCGGGCATCCTTGTCTTAATAACCTCGTAGACGACTAACAGGCCTATAGCACCTAATGCTGCGAGATTCTCGATGTTTAGAATGTAGTTGATGCCTAGGCGGGGCACAACCACGGCGATTAGAAATCCCACTATGGTGGTTATACTGTAGGAGATTATATGACGTTGCTCGATCTTCCCGAGGACGAGCATCACAACTATGTATAGGAGGAGGAGGCTCGAGATGTATCGGGCAGCGCCCCATGAGGCGAATGCGTAGCCCATTGTGAGCCCACCTGCTACTGCATATACAACACGTTTAGGAAGCGAGTTCTTCGCCTGTATGCTCCTGAGGAAGAAGAACGGGGTCGCGACTATACCGAATATGCCGATGTTCTCGGTATCGAAGAAGCCCGCAACGGTCCTACCGATGTAACTTGGGCTGATCGCCATGAAAAGTGAGGTGAAGATACCCGTGGCCTTCCCGCCGAAGTCCTTGCCGAAGAAATAGGCGATGACGCATACTATCACCGCCATGAAGACGGGGAAGTACATCGCGACGTCTAGGAGGGAGATCTTGACCTGGATGGCGTTTAGGAACTGGTAGATGAACACGGCAGAGAATGGATTGCCCGGATAGCTGCTCGCAGCGATGTCTCGACCCTTCGGGTACCAGCTCAGCGTGTCGTGCCACGTGAAGTAGGCGCCATAGCCGTTCTTCGCTATGTATTCAGATATTCTATAGAAGAAGAAGGGGTCGTACTCGTTGAGGTAGTCACCCCATCTTAGTAATATGACCCTGAGGACTATGGCAACGGCGATGATGAGGCCAAGGGCGGCGATCTCTATCGCTGCTGCCCTGCTGAGCCTTATGCTGGATAGGAAACCTCCGCCGGTCTTCTTGGTTTGCTGGTCGGGGGTTTTCCCTTTCTCGGCCATTGGTTTTCAACCATTAGGGTGCTTTCGCTTTTATTTAAGTAGCTATTACCGGGCTACGTACCGCTGTATAGTCGAGTGGCGAACCTGTGTGGGAGGCCAACGGCATCTATCGCCTCCGCGGTGGCGTCGATACTGTACTCTACACGCCTGTGCTCAGCCCTGAGAGGGTCCGTTTCGAGGATCAGGTAGCTCGCTCTCGGGTCTCTGTCGCGTGGCTGACCCACCGAACCGGGGTTTAGTATGAGGTCATCCTTCTTCTCGATCCTGTAGGGTATGTGAGTGTGGCCGAGGATTAGTACGTCCGAACCAGTTAGGCGTAAGTAGTCTTCGGCATTTGCCTCGGCGGTTTCCGGGTAAATATAGCTGGTTAGGGGTTCCGTTGGGCTCCCGTGATAGACGGATACTTTTAACCCATCGAACTCAGTCTTCAGCTCTGTTGGGAGTTTTCCGAGCCATCTTAGGCTACCACCAGATAGCTGTCTCCTGTTGATCCGGATGGCCTCCTGAGCATCGTCGTTGAACCAGTCCGTCTCAACCGTCGCGACGGCTCTGTCGTGGTTCCCGGCGACGCATCTGAATCCCTTGAAGTAGAGCCTGTCGACGCACTCCTCTGGGTTTGGGCCGTAGCCGACGGTGTCTCCGGCTGAGATGCCGGCGTCCCATTGCCCCGCGTCGTCTAGGACGGCATCGAGAGCAGCGAGGTTGCTGTGTATGTCGGAGACGACGAGGACCTTCAACGGGCGTCAAACTGTACTCGGCGTCTCGTTGGATAGGCTTAACTCATGCTGCGGCTACTTTCGGGTTAATGAGCCTAGCTTTCCGCGTCGAGAGTATGGAGGTCGAGGGGAAGACCCTGCGCTGCGGTGTGCTGGAGCTTGAGAACGCCGTGTTGGCGCTGTTCTGGGAGGGGGAGGAGGCGAAGCTTGGCTCCACAACGGTGACCCTCCCGGGTATGGCCTCGACACAGCTCCTCGGCGATAGGGACCAGCTGATCGGCAGGGTCCTCGGCACACACCTCTCCGAGAAGTATGGAAAGATGGCCCTCGTCTCCACCCACATCTCGAAGGGGTACGGGGAGGAGATGGGCAAGACGCTGCTCGAGTTGGCTAGGCGATTTACGGAGGAGAAGAGTTGAGCGATCTCAGAACATTCCTGAATCAAATAGAGGAGAGGAACGACCTCGTACGTATCAAGGAGCCACTGAACACCAAGTTCGAGATAGCGGCGGCACTACAAAGGTTCGACGCCGGTAAGGCGCTTCTGTTCGAGAAGGTGGATGGATACGACGTAAAGATGGTTGGGGGCGTCTGCGGGACACGTGACCGCATACTTCTCGGCCTTGGGATCGAGGCTAAGGATCTCTACCCCCGTCTCCAGCAGGCGATAAAGACACCGACCCGATGTGAGGTGGTCAAAAAGGGCCCGGTTATGGAGGTTATTGAAGAGGGTGACCTGACGAAGATTCCGATCCTTACACACTTCAACGGGGATCCCGGTCCATTTATCACGTCGGGGATACTCTACGCGAAGAGCCACGATGGGAAAGTTGAGAACGTTAGCTTCCACCGGTTCATGGTGTTGGATCCTAAGCGGATGACGATCAGGATCGTCCCTCGGCATCTACACAGGTTGACACAGTTAGCGAGGCAGGCAGGGGTGAAAACGCTGGATTGTTGCATAAGCATCGGGCTTCACCCGGCTGTTCTGCTCTCGGCGAGTCTCCCGGTGGGTTGGGGGACATGCGAGTACGATGTCGCAAACAACCTGCTCGGGGGCTCACTGAAGCTAGTGAAGTGCCCACATGTAGATGCGCTTGCCCCAGCTAACACTGAGCTGGTGCTTGAGTGCCGCATCAGGCTTGATGAGGACGTGGACGAAGGGCCATTCGTGGACCTCTCGGGGACCTTCGACGTCAAGCGAAAGCAGCCCGTCGTCGAGATCGTCGGTGTCATGCATAGGAGGGACTACATATATCAGGCTCTGCTGCCGGCAGGATCGGAGCACATGCTCCTGATGGGGATGCCGCCTGAGGTGCGTATCTGGGAGTACTGCATGAACATCGTCCCCACCGTTAAGGGCGTCAACATGACACTCGGCGGTAACGGGTGGCTTCACTGCGTCGTATCCTTTGACAAGGTGAGGGAGGGGGACCCGAAGAACGTCATTATGGCTATGTTCGCGGCGCACCCCAGCCTCAAGCACGCTGTCGTGGTGGATGGCGACATCGACCCGACGAACATGCAAGAGGTCGAGTGGGCGATAGCGACGCGGTTCAAGGGCGACGAGGACCTGCTCGTAGTGCCAGGCGTACGGGTAAGTAGCCTCGACCCGACAGCGGACCAGCAGACGGAGCTCGGGTGCAAGGTCGGCTTCGACGCCACGCGTCCCCTCGGCAAGCCCAAGGAGAAGTTCATGAAGGCCGAGATAAACGTCCCGGACCGCGTCAAGAAGATACTCGACAGGTATTCGGGATAAACCCCTACTGCTAATAACGATTGTTTCCGAGGGTTTTTAGCGTCGTATATTGCTGTCTTTGTGATACTGGTTGCATCTCACGAGGGAGGAGGAGCGGATGCTCGCCGGGGAGCACGGCGCTGGGGTGGCGAAGTCGCTTGAACTACTCGTGGCCTTGGGTGATGTCTTCGGGGCGGAGAAGCTGGTGCCAGTCGAAGGCGCCCACGTCTCGGGTGTGAGCTACAAGAACCTCGGCGACGCTGGACTTGAGTGGCTCGAGGACCAGGCGAAGCTCGGCGCGAAGGCGAAGGTAAGAGCAACGCTCAACCCAGCGGGGATGGACATGAACCGCTGGAGGGAGATGAATGTCCCAGAGAAATTCGCTGACGGGCAGCTTCGAGTCATCCGCGCCTTCGAGGCCCTCGGCATCGAGACGACGTGCACCTGTACCCCTTACCTCGTGGGGCACGTGCCGAGATTCGGCGCTCAGATAGCGTGGGCGGAGTCTTCCGCCATCTGCTACTCGAACTCGGTCCTAGGGGCGAGGACTAACAGGGAGTCGGGGCCAACAACCATAGCGAGTGCCATCACGGGTTTAACCCCCCTCTACGAGTATCGGCTCGACGAGAATAGGCTCCCGGGGAAGCTGGTGGAGGTCCAGGCGAAGCTCTCGGACCCCCTGGACTACAGCGCCCTCGGCTATGTTACGGGGAGGATGGTGGGCACCACGGTCCCCTACTTCAGGGGGTTGGGGAAGCCAAACCTGGAGTCGCTTAAGACGCTTGGGGCGGCACTTGCCACGAGCGGTGGTGTCGCACTCTGGCACGGTGAGGGGGTCACGCCCGAGGCTGAGAAGGTAAAGCCCTACATCAGGGAAGTGGAGAAGGTCACGGTCACCGAGAAGGACATGTGGGAAGCGCGTGAGAAATTCACCTGCGAGATCACTGACCCAGTCACCTGTATAGGGTGCCCCCACTGCAGCCTCCATGAGGTCGGAGAGGTCGCGAGCCTCTGCAAGGGCAAGGAGATCGCTAGGAAGCTCTGGGTCTTCACGAGCCGAGGCGTGTACAGTGAGGCGGAGAGGAAGGGCTATGTGCGCCAGATCGAGGACGCGGGTGGCAGGGTCTACGTTGACACATGTATGGTCGTCGCACCTCTCAAGGAGATGGGGTGGAAGGAGGTCGCCGTCAACAGCTTCAAGGGGGCGCAGTATAGCGCCAACATGGGGCTTAAGACCAAGGTTGGTACAGCGAGGGAGCTCGTTAAGGAGGCCCTGAAGTGATTCTAAAAGGGCGCAAGGTTGTCGGCGGCACGGACGAGGGTGAGGCCCTCGTCAGCAAGGACCCCGTAAGCTTCTATGGAGGGGTCGACCCGGACACGGGCATAATCATCGAGCCTGGGCATGTTCTCTGCGGGAAATGCATCACAGGCAAGGTCTTCGTCTTCCCCACGGGGAAGGGGAGCACCGTCGGTAGTTACGTCATCTACAGGATGAAGAAGCAGGAAACGGCCCCGGTCGCCATAGTCAATGTTGAGACGGAGGCAATACTCGCCACTGGCTGCGTCATCTCAAGCATCCCACTGGTCGACAAGCTCGACGCGGACCCGATCAAGACCCTTAAGACGGGTATGTGGCTGCGCGTGGTTGGAGACAAGGGGCTCGTCGAGGTTCTTTAGCACCTTCTAAGGGGCAACCGATTTATCGCCTGACGCCATTCTACGTTCAATATGGATTTTAAGAGGCGGCTTACCGGGCTCCAGGCGAAGATGGAGGAGCAGGGTCTGGACCTAGTTGTCTACGGAGGGAGCCCCGACCTCCAGTACCTGACTGGAGTCAACCTGGAGTGGCGCCGCGGACGGGATCTCCTACATCCACAGGACAACGTCTTCGTGCCCCGCAATGGGGAGCCTGTCCTCACCCTAAACCCGGAGAGTCAGGGACAGGCCGCTGGGACCTGGATAAAGGACGTTCGTGTCGCCGAGAAGAGCCAGCCATACGGCGACACGATCAAGAAGATCGTCTCAGACCTCGGCGTGAAGCCAGGGCGCGTCGCGATCGGCGACTATTGCTGGGGGAGTACCAGCCTGGAAATAGCGAAGGCATGCGCGGGTTCCCGGTTCCGCGTCGGCGAGGGGCTTCTCGACATCATTCGGATGATCAAGGAGCCCGAGGAGGTGGCGAAGCTGAAGAGAGCTGCGGAGGTCACCGAAGCGGTAATGGGTCTCATCTCCCCGCGGATAGTGGAGGGGCTCACCCAGAGGAATCTCCAGATAATGATGGAGATGATGGGCAGGGGACTCGGCGCATCGGACGCCAGCTTCCCACCGACGGGCGGCTACCTAAAGACGGGGACCATACCATCCGATGACCCCTTTATCTACCCGAAAGAGGCCGGCCTCACCAAAGGGACGAGCATCGCATTCGACTTTGGCCTCGTCGTCGACGGTTACTGCAGCGACTGGGGGAGGAGCTTCTACTTTGGCCAGCCCCGCGCTGATATCCTACAGGCTTACCAAGCCCTCCAGCTCGCCGTCGTCCAGGCGGGGGACGCCGTGGGGGGCGAGATAACCCGCCTATGCGACTTCTACCCATTCATCGAGAAGATGCTGGACAGGGACGGGTACGGCAACTTCCTGAGGAACAGGCTGAAGACGGGCGTCATCGGCCACCAGATTGGTGTCGAGGTCCACGAGGACCCGTGGCTAAGGCCCGATGTTACGCAGTCCCTTGTAGACGGGATGGTCTTCTGCATAGAGCCGAAGCTATGGAGCAAGGGGGAGTACTACCTCAGGGTAGAGGATATGATCCTGATCAGGAATGGTAAGGCTGAGTTCCTCACCACATACACGCGTGAGAAGTTCCAGACCTAGGAAGGATTTTATCGCCACCCGCTCCCTTCTCCATCGATGGCTCCCACAGGCTGGTTCATAGCCTTCGAAGGCGTCGATGGAAGCGGCAAGAGCACCCAGATCGACCTGCTGAGCATGAAGCTCCGCGACCAGGGAATAGACCATGTCCTGGAGAGGGAGCCGAGCGACGGGAGCATAGGGCGCTTCATCCGCCACTACGCGGAGGCAGGGGACAGGTACCTCAGCCCCGAGTCAGAAGCACTTCTCTTCACAGCGGATCGCTTTGAGCATAGCAAGCGGATCAGCCAGATGCTCGACCAGGGGACGACAGTGATCTGTGACAGGTACTATCACTCGACCCTTGCCTACCAGGGGGCTGCGGGAGTCGACGTGAGGTGGCTCCGTGACCTGCAAAAGTTCGCCTTGAAGCCGGACATCGCGTTGCTGCTCGATGTGGACCCGGAGAGGAGCCTTATGAGGGTCTCGGGGAGGACGCTCACCGTCTTCGAGAACCGGAGCTACCTAACGAGGGTGCGGGACATCTACCTCGGTTTCGCCAAAGAGGGTGAGATGAGGCTGATTGATACTGCCCGCCCGGTTGACGAGGTCGAAGCGGAGGTTCAGAGGCTCGTCGAGGGATTAATGGGGCTTAAACTTTAGGGTTTCCTCGCTTCAGCTTCGCTAAGGCGTCAAGCAGTACGGTTATTGTCTCAGTCAGTTCCTTTATCTCGGCTGGTTCCGTAGCGGCGTCGAGGCGTCGCTGTAGTAGAATGAGCTTGTTCTGGAGTGTCTTCTCTAGACTCGCCTCCTGCTTAACGCCCTCGAGGGTTTCGCCCTCGTTCATGAGCTTGACCTCACGTTTTTCGCGTGGGCAGAATATCTCGCCGGTCTTGAGCTGGAAGAGGGGTGCGCCGCACTCTGGGCAGGTAGTGCTGAGCATCTTGGCTCCTTGCCGGAGCATATCGGCCATTTCCTTCATGCTCTGGTCGGTCAAGTTGGGTTATGGTTGGTGTGGGTGCGTATATGCTTGGTGGGTGTGAGTCTGTTTTCTGGCTGATCGTTTTTCTCATCTTCATGCGGGTTGTTTGATTGGTGGTTAACTTGCGCTTTGGGTTGATTGTCAAATTCATATAACTGAGTCCTTATTTGGACGGTTTTCGGTGTTTTCCGAGTTATAAAGTGGCGTGAAATAGGGTATTTTCATGGGTTCAGGTAGGTCCGTGATTTATTAGATGGGTTTGGCGATGGAAAACCATGGAGTCCTCGAGGAAGTTCAAGACGGTGGATGAGTACATCACGTCGTTCCCGGATGATGTCCGGGTGATTCTGGAGAAGATTAGGGGGATCGTCAGGGGGGCGGCGCCGAAGGCGGAGGAAAGGATCAGTTATGGGATGCCCGCCTACAAACTGAGACATAACCTCGTCTACTTCGCGGCACATACGAACCATATAGGGCTCTATCCCACCCCCTCGGCGACGGGGGCGTTCGCTGAGGAGCTCGCCCCCTATGAGTCGGGGAAGGGCTCGATAAAGTTCCCACTAGACAAGTCGATCCCGTACGACTTGATCAGGAGGATCGTTGAGTTCAGAGTAATGGAAGAAGAGGAGAGGAAATAGACTCTCGTCTTGAGCGTTTCTCCCGGTTCAATGATGCTCAGGGGAATATGTTTATCACCGCATCACGCGTTAGTTTTTGAGGAATTATCGCTTGAAGGTCGTCGAGAACGCCCTCGAACTTGTCGGCGAAACGCCGATGATCAAGCTCACCTTCCCAAACGAGGATGCAGTCATCTACGCCAAAGTCGAGTATCTGAATCCCAGCGGGAGCGTGAAGGACAGGATCGCCCGCCACCTCATTGCCGAGGCGGAGAAGAGGGGCGACCTCCAGCCTGGTTATACAATCGTCGAGGCGACGAGTGGCAACACAGGTATCGCCTTCAGCTGCGCTGCCGCGGCGAAAGGCTACAAGATGATAGTCGTAATGCCCGAGACGGCGAGCATCGAGCGCCGCACCATTATGAAGCATTACAACGCCGATGTCGTTTTGACTCCGGCGAGTGAATTCATCGCGGGTGCAGTGAAGAGGGCCGCGGAGATAGCGAAGAGGCCGAAGCACTGGGCACCCTGCCAGTTTGATAACAACGACAACGTTCAGGCACATGAGAAGACGACGGCACAGGAGATTCTCAAGCAGGTCCCCGGCGGGAAGGTGGATGCCTTCGTCGCTGGTATCGGCACCGGCGGTACACTCATGGGAGTATCAAACGTCCTCAGGAAGAAGAACCCCAGCCTCAAGGTCTTCGCTGTCGACCCGATCGGTAAGAACGTCGAGGGGGACGTGGAGCCCTTAAAGTGCGCCGAGCATAAGGTCGAGGGCATCGGTGACGGCTTTATACCATCCATCACCGACGTCAAAATCATAGACGAGGTCATACAGGTCACCGACAAGAACGCCCTCTCGACGGCGCAGATGCTCGCCCGCAAGAAGGGTCTCTTCGTCGGCAACAGTAGCGGCGCCTACGTCTGGTGCGCTTTACAGGCCGCAAAGAAACTTGGCAAGGGGAAGGTAATAGTCACCCTCCTCCCCGACAGCGCTGACAGGTACTACAGCACAGACCTCTTCAAGGAGTGATCGAGGCACTTGGGAAGTACTCGGCCCCGTGGATTTGTAATAAGCCATCCACAGTGCAGCTTTGAGCTCGTCCTCGCGGAGCTTAGTAGTCTTCACATACATGAGGAGATAATCCCGGAGAAGATGCAGGAGCTCGTCGAGAAGATACCACACGATGGCGTCTGGATACATCCAATAATAGTCGATGAGAGGAGCCTTGTTGTCCTCGACGGCATGCACCGAGTCGCCGCCGCGAAGGAGATAGGCTACCGTTACATCCCCGTCTGCCTTGTCGACTACGAGAACCTTAGCATCAAGATCGGGTGCTGGTATAGGATGTTCAAGAACCTCAGTGGGGTCGAGGAGGCGAAGAGGATAATCAAGGAGGCGGGCCTGACACCCGTCGAGAAGGGCTACGAGGAGGCACACAGTATGGTGGAGGCCCGGGAAGCGGTGACCGCCATTTTCTCCGACTCGTGGTGCCTTGCTGCCCACGGCCAAGCCAGGTCCGTAAAGGAGAG
>JADGNG010000099.1 GCA_017883585.1 Candidatus Bathyarchaeota archaeon | reverse complement strand
GTTGTGATCATCGCTAACACCGTGAAAGGAAAGGGTGTTAGTTTCATGGAAGGCGTCGCTGGCTGGCATGGCAAGGTTCCTAATCGTGAGGAGCTAGACAAAGCTCTCAAAGAGCTCGGTTTTTCGGACTTGCCTGTAGAGAGGCTTATAGGCATCGCGAAGAAATTCCAGGAAAAGGTCGACGAACAAATCTCCTCTTCGATGCCTAAGTTCAGCAATGACTACTGGTGGAACGTCCAACCGACGATGAAGGTTAAGATGGAGCCGACCAGACATGGATTCGGACGTGTCCTCGAAAAGAAGGGCGATGACGAGAGGGTAGTTCCGCTAGGTTGCGACATCTCTGGTTCGATAAAGATAAGCGATTTTTATGACAAACATCCTGAACGGAAAGCCAGATTCCTCAATATGGGCATCGCGGAGCAGAGTACAACCGCTATCGCTGCAGGACTCGCAAAGGAAGGAAAACTCCCTGTGTTCGGCACATACGGCGTATTCGCCTCATCGAGGAACCTAGACCAGCTGCGGACAACTGTATGTTATGGTGGATTCAATGTGTTCGTAGCAGGCGCTCATGGAGGCATTTCGGTAGGGCCAGATGGTGCGACGCACCAGGCGCTTGAAGAGTTCTACAATGTATGTGCACTGCCAGGAATTACTGTTGTTGTACCATGCGATTCTGTCGAGGTGGAACGCGCATGCGATGAGCTGCTGTTCCAGTACAAAGGGCCCAAGTATGTGAGATTCTCGAGAGAAGCGACGCCAATCGTCACTAATGAGAATACGCCGTATGTGCACGGCAAGGCGAATGTGGTCCGATTCAGGAGAGAGAAAGAGAATTTCGCCGATGCCTTCGAGACGACACTTGCCTCGAAGTATAAGTCTGAGAATGAGGATATCACACTAGTCTCATGCGGCCCCGAGTTATGTGAAGCGATGCGTGCTGCGTATATCCTGAAGAAGGAGTTTGATATTGAGACGCGTGTCATCAATATGCACACTATAAAGCCACTCGATAAGGACGCTGTCGTTCGCGCCGCGAAAGAGACCGGTGCCTTGCTCACTATAGAAGAGCATCAGGTAGGCGGTATGGGAAATAGGATCGCGGCGGCTATCGCTATGGACCTTAACCTCTTGGGGACACCTATCATATTCGACATGGTGGGGATAAACGACACTTTTGGTGAATCAGGTGAGCCATGGGAGCTAATCAAGTTCTTCGGCCTAAGTGCCGAGCATATCGTTATGAAAGTGAAAGATATGCTTGTGAGCAAGAGAATGAAGAGATAAATTCATCATGCACACGCGTGCGACGACAATAGGCAATCTGATTATGCTAAAGAAGTCCACACATCTTTGAGTATTCACCAAATGCGCGCGTTAGACCAGTGGACCAAATGCCCACATACACGCGGGTGGGGCTAGTGTTAAAAGGTTTTGTCGCCGAGGTGGGCGATGACAGCCTTAGTGACGTCCTTTGTCTTCGCGGTGCCCCTGAGGTCGGGCGTCAGCGCCCTGCCCTCCTTGAGGACCTCGACTATCGATGCCTCCAGTGCTTTCGCGGCCTGCTTCTCCCCGAGCCAGTCGAGCATCATGCCCGCGCTGAGCATCTGAGCGATCGGGTTCGCTATCCCCTTCCCCGCGATGTCGGGTGCGCTTCCGTGGACGGGCTCGAAGATCGCCATATTGTCCCCGATGTTCGCCGAGGGGGCCATGCCCAATCCGCCTACGACGCCCGCAGCGAGGTCGCTCAGTATATCACCAAACAGGTTCGTCGTCACGACCACGTCGAACCTCTCCGGATACATCACCATCTTCATCGCGCAGGCGTCCACGATCTCCTCGTTGTAGGAGATGTCGCTGTAACTGGCGGCGACCTTCCTGCAGCTGTCCTGGAAGAGGCCGCAGGTCGTCTCCATCATGTTGGACTTGTGGACGCAGGTGACTTTATGGCGCCCCTCCCTCCGTGCCAACTCGAAAGCGTACTTCGCGATCCTCTCGGATGCCTGGCGGGTGATGACTCTGAGAGCGACGCCCCAGTCGGGTCCCCCGTCCTGAATCCTCTTATAGAGGCACTCGGTGTTCTCGCGGACCATCACCATGTCCATCTGACCCTTCACGTTGGGGACGTTCGGGTAGACCTTAGCCGGGCGGATGTTGGCGTAGAGGTTGAGCCTCTGACGGAGGGGGATGATTACCTCCTTCGCCGTCTCGCCGACCGCCGAGAAGAGGCAGACATCCGACGCCTTCACCGCCTCGAAGGTCTCCTCCGTCATCGCTGTGCCGGTCTTCGCCTTGTAAGCGTCGCCCGCCATGTACTCCTTGAACTCGAAATCGAACTTTCCCGACCCGTTCTCCATCTCGGTGAGGACATTTACTGCGGCGGACATGACCTCCGGGCCGATGCCATCGCCGGGGATGACTGCTACCCTGTACTTTGCCAAGACCTCACCACTCCTTCATATGCGTCTTAAGGTAGGGCACTAGGCCGCCCTCGTTTAGGAGCTGCACCATGAAGTCGGGGAGCGGCTTGATAGCCAGCTTCTCCTTGCCGTTGATCATTATTGTCCCTGCTGTGGTGTCGATCTCCACCTCGTCCCCGGTCTTCACCTTAGATATCCCGGGGCACTCGATGGCGGCTAGGCCGACGTTGAAGGAGTTCCTATAGAAGATTCTGGCGAAGCTCTCTGCTACGACGGCTCCAACGCCGGAGTGCTTGAGGGCGAGTGGAGCGTGCTCCCGGCTGGAGCCGAGGCCCATGTTCTTTCCCCCGACGACTACGTCGCCTTTCTGCACCTTCTTTGCGAACATCGGATCAATTCCCTCCATAGCGTGCTTCGCAAGCTCCTTGTTGTCGGTGAGCTCCAGGTACTTTCCGGGGAGCATGAAGTCGGTGTTTATATTGTCACCGTAGTTCCATGCCTTACCCTTTATCTTCATTCACTTTACCTCCCGTGGGTCGCTGATGACGCCAGTAAGAGCCGATGCAGCAGCCGTCGCTGGAGAGCAGAGATAGACGTACCCCTCCGTGCTGCCCTGGCGTCCCCTAAAGTTCCTGTTGCTCGTGGAGAGACTGACCTCGCCGGGGGCGATGACTCCGTTATTGCCTCCGAAGCAGGCTCCGCAGCTCGGGTTGCAGACTACGCCCCCCGCGTCCATTAGGGCCTTGATTATTCCCTTCGCATTTGCGGCGTCATAGACCTCAAAGCTGCTGGGCGTCACCATGAGGCGCACGTCCCTGCTGATCCTCTTCCCATTGAGAATCTTTGCGGCCTCCTCAAGGTCCTCGAGACGCCCGTTTGTACAAGAGCCTATGAAGATCTGATCGACCTTCGTGCCCGCGACCTCCGTAACGCCCTTGACGTTATCTACGGCGTGTGGGCACGCGACCTGCGGCTCAAGCGCGGAGGCGTCGATATTTAGCCTCTTCGCGTACTCCGCGCTGGGGTCGGATTTGATTATCTTGTACTTGTTCCTGACGCGGTCCTTGAGGAAGGCGTCAGTGATCCTGTCGGGCTCGACGATTCCCGTCTTTCCGCCCATCTCGATGGCCATATTGCATATGGTCATCCTCCCCGCCATGCTCATGGAGCGTATGGCTTCGCCGCCGTACTCAATCGCCATGTACGTAGCACCGTCCGCACCGATCTCCTTCGCGGACTTGAGGACGACGTCCTTGGGTGCTACCCACTTGGGGAGGACCCCGTTCACCTCAACCCTGATGGTCTCGGGGACCTTGAACCAGAGCTTACCAGTTGCGAGGGCGGCGCCCATGTCGGTCGAACCCACGCCAGTGGCAAATGCACCGAAGGCACCGTGTGTGCAGGTGTGGCTGTCAGCTCCCACGAGCAGCATGCCGGGCCAGACGTGCCCCTTCTCAGGGAGCACCTGATGACAGACGCCAGCATTGATATCGTAGAAGAATGTGAAGCCCTCCTCCTTCGCTATCTCCCTACACTGCTTGTGGAGTGTCGCATTCTGGACGTTCGTCGCTGGAGCTATGTGGTCGTTTAGGAAGACGACCTTGCTCTTGTCCCAGACCTTCTTCACGCCCATCTCTTTCATGGCCTGATAGGCAATTACGGCGGTGAGGTCGGGGGCCATAGCGATGTCTATCTTCGCCTTCACTATCTCTCCGGGCTCGATACTCTTCAATCCAGCGTGCTCGGCGAGTATCTTCTGGCTCACGGTTTGGCTCATTGTTCTTCTGACTCCAGCAGCCGGTTCATCCCTTTTAGGATTGCCTCGACGCTCGCCATGACGGTGTCGCCGTTCACGCTGCTCGCGGTCACGTTGCGACCATTGCGGCGCATGCTGACCGTGACGTCGGCTACAGCGTTCGTACCGCCGGTGATGGCCTTCATGTTGAACTTCTCGAGGCTCATGTCTCGGAAGCCCTTCTCTACATTGGCGAGGGCCTTGACGGCGGCGTCGATGGGGCCGTTGCCTATAGCGGCGCCGGCGTACTCCTTACCGTCGATGATGAGGATCGCTGAGGCAGTCGGGGTCACCGTATTGCCGGTGACAACGACCATCTCCTTGAGCTTGACACGCTCCTCGCCCTTGATGTTCATGACGTTCTTAGTGATGGCATAGAGGTCCGTGTCCGTTACGCTCTTACCAGAGTCGCCCAGGGTCTTCACTGCCTCTGCGATCAGCTTCAACTGATCTTTGTTCGGATGGAAGCCCATGTCCTCGACCATGCTGCCGATTCCATGGCGCCCCGCGTGCTTCCCGGCAACGATGCGGCGCTTCTTTCCAACGAACTCGGGGCTGAGTATCTCGTAATTGCCGCTGTGGGCAAGAAGGCCATGTACGTGGATGCCCGACTCGTGGGCGAACGCGTTGTCGCCGACTATCGGCGTCGTCGGTGGCAAGTAGATGCCGCTGTAGTTCTGGATCATCTCAGAGACCTCAGCTATCTTGCTGAAGTTAAGGCCGGTCTGTATCTTGTACTGCGCCTCAAGGCAGACGGCTACCTGCTCTAGGCTCGCGTTACCGGCTCGTTCGCCTAACCCGTTGATGGTGACGTGTGCCTGCTCTGCTCCCGCCTCGATGGCGGCTAGTGTGTTCGCCACCGCCTGACCGAGGTCGTTGTGGGCGTGGGCACTTAGAGGCGTCTTCACGTGCTTCTTCAGCTCGCTAAAGAACTCGAAGGTCATGCGTGGGGTCATGACACCTACCGTATCGGGAATGTTGAGCATCTCAGCGCCAGCGTCCTCCGCTGCCTTGCAGACCTCGATGAGGTAGTCCATGTCGGTCCTAGTCGCGTCCTGCGGGCTGTATTCTACGCGCAGACCGTGGTCCCTAGCGTACTCGATGCCCTCCACGCTCTGCCTGAGAACCTCTTCCCGAGTCGTCTTCATCATAGTCTTGATGTGGAGGTCGCTCGTGCTGATGAATATGTGAACGTAGGGGACGTCGCACCAGAGTGCTTTATCTATATCCTCCTTCAAGGGTCGGGCCAAGGTGGTGATCATGCTGCTCAGGCCGAGCTTCACGATCTTCTTCGTCGCTTCTGCCTCTCCCTGGCTCGAGATAGCGAAGCTCGCCTCAATCTTAGGTACGCCCAGCTCGTCGAGCTTGCGCGCTATCTCGATCTTCTCGTCGTTTGTGTAGGTCACGCCGGGTGTCTGCTCACCGTCCCTCATCGACGTATCGAAGATGATTACCCGCTTCGGCGGGTTGATCTTGCTCCTCGCCTGGAACTGGCTCAGGTAGAATTCGTTGTTTGGCATTATCGCACCGGCTTTTTGGTTGTGGTATGAGCCCGGCCCATCGTTAATAAGCGAAATGAGCAATTCGTGTTGCGCATCTCGCGACCGCTACTGTTTTATCGCTCCGGGGAGGCGATTTCCTGATTTGCAGTTCCACGTCGTACTCACCGAGAAGTGCAACCTGAGCTGCAGCTACTGCGGTGGCACGAGGCATGTAGAGGGGATTCCCCTTGACGTGACGTACGATGTGTGCGAGCTGGCGAACTTCATAAGTCACGACCCTGAGGCGGTTATTGGATTCTACGGTGGGGAGCCACTCCTCGCCATCGACAGGATGTACGAGATAATGGACCGCGTTCCAGCCAAGGCCTTCACCCTCCAGACGAACGCTACCCACCTCGACGAAGTAGACCCGGCCTACCTCAACCGCCTCGACTCCATTCTAGTTAGTATTGACGGCGGGAGGGAGGTTACTGACGCCAACAGGCACGAGGGAGTCTACGACACAGTGATCAAGAACTGTCGCTTGATCCGTCGAAATGGTTACGAGAACGACCTAGTCGCCAGAATAGCCTTCAGTCGTAGAGGCGACATATACAGGGACGTGACCCACCTCCTTAGCATTAGGGACCTCGCATTCGACCACGTTCACTGGCAGCTCGACGTCTTCTGGAGTGAGATTAAAGACGAGCATGAAGTAAAGGAATGGCTCGCCAGATATGATGAGGGAATAACTAGGCTCGTCAAAGACTTCGGGGACTCCCTCGAAAAGGGCTTGGTCCCTGGCATAGTGCCTTTCATTCCCGTCCTCCGCACCCTCATCAACAGCGAACCCGTCCCGCACATTTGGTGTGGCTCGGGCAGGGAAAGCTTCGCGATCATGACAGGGGGCCGTATCGACGTCTGCCCCATCGCGCCCGAGCTCTCCTACTCACCAGTCGGCGACATAAGGAACAGCACTCCCGAGTCACTCAGGGACATCCTCCCTGTTGGGGAGCCATGCAGCCTCTGCCCGGACAAGTGGATCTGCGGCGGGAGATGCCTCTTCGCAAACAAAACGAACTTTTGGGGGAGGAAGTGGTTTGAAAGAGTATGCACATCGACCCGCCACATGATCAAAGAGCTCGAAACACTGGTCGAACCGGCCAAGAAGCTATTGCGTGAAGGTGTACTCGGGACCGACGCCCTAGATTATCCTGAGATAAATAACGGCTGCGAGATCATTCCGTGATCTTCTTCTTGAAACTGTACTCGCCAGTCAGGTAATGATCAATGATGACTCTATCGTCCGCATCAAGCTTCTCTCAGAGCGACTTCTCGACCGTACGCGAGAGAGAGAAGTGGGGCACTCATTTATTGGGTTTGCCCAGACTGGGAGGCGATGTTCGTCCCCTTGAACTGGCTCATGTAGAGGTTGTAGTAGAAGCCCCTCTCTACGAGCAGAGAGTCGTGCGTCCCACGCTCTACAATCTCGCCGTCTCTAATCACCAAGACCTGGTCGGCCTTCCTAATCGTGCTGAGCCTGTGGGCGATGACGAAGCTCGTCCTCCCCTCCATAAGCTTCAGCAGGGCCTCTTGTATCCTGATCTCCGTCCTCGTGTCAACATTGCTCGTCGCCTCGTCGAGAATGAGTATCTTCGGGTCAGCAATGATGGCTCTAGCGATTGCAAGAAGCTGGCGCTGCCCCTGGCTAAGGTTGCTCCCCCTCTCCGTTAGCATCGTCTTATAGCCCTTGGGGAGGCGGATGATGAACTGGTCCGCGTTCGCCAGCTTCGCAGCTGCCATGCAGTCCTCGTCAGTCGCCTCAAGGTTACCGTATCTGATGTTCTCCATCACGGTGTCCGCGAAGAGGAAGTTGTCCTGCAGCACCGTGCCGAGCTGCTTCCTCAGACTCTCCCGAGTGACGTCCCTGATGTCGACACCGTCTATCCTGATGGCACCCGACTGTATATCGTAGAACCTGCTGAGGACGTTGACCATCGTGGTCTTACCCGCCCCGGTAGGGCCGACAAGTGCCATCATTTGCCCCGGCTTCGCGTGGAAGCTCAGGTTCTTAATAATGGGCGTTTTGCCGTCGTAGCTGAAGTCGACGTTCTCGAAGACTACATCCCCCTTTATCTCCTCGAGAGGCTTCGCGTCGAGCTTGTCGTTTATCTCGGGCTTCTCGTCGAGGGTCTCGAAGATGCGCTCTGCACCCGCGAGGGCAGACTGTATAGTATTGTAAAGGTTGGCGAGCTGCTGCAGAGGCTGCGAGAAGTTGCGCGCGTAGAAGATGAAGGTCGTGATCACTCCTATGGATACTAGGCCCTGGACGGCCATCCAGCCGCCTAGTCCGGCGACCACCGCGATGGCTACGCTGCCCATGATGTTCATGATCGGCATTATGACGAAGGCGTAGCTGTTCGCACTTGTCGCGATCTTGCGAACGGACTCATTCGTTTCGTCGAAGTCCTTCAGTACACGGTCTTGCCTGCTGAAGGCCTGGACGACGCGCTCGCCGCTGATCGTCTCCTCCATGGTGCTGTTGAGCCTGCCGAGGTCCCTCTGTAGGCCCCTGAAGCCGGATAGGGTCTTGCCACCGATGAACACCGTCACGAATATCATCAGCGGGAATACGAGGAGACTGCCCAGCGCAAGCCACGCATTGAGTATGAACATGGCGATGAGTATGCCAATTATCGAGAGAAAGCTGGATATGAGCTGGGTTAGGCTCTGGCTTAGCGCCTGGTTGATTGCGTCGATGTCGTTGGTGAGTCTGCTCATCAGCTCGCCCTGTGTGCGCTTGTCGAAGAAGCTGAGGCTTAGGGTCTGGAGGTGCTCGAAGAGGTCCTTCCTCAGCTGCTTGAGAACCCTCTGGGATATCCTCGCCATGAGGATGGCCTGTAGGGTGTTCGACAGGTAGCCAACGGCGTAGACGAAGCCCAGTATGATGACGACGCCGAAGAGTCCGGGGACGTTCCCCGTGCGTATGTACTGGTCAACGGCGACACCGACGAAGTACGGGCCGAGCAGCGAAGAGACCGTGCCCACTATAACGAAGGTGCCTATCAGCGCTAGCTGGAGCTTGTATGCGAGTAGGTATCGGGCGAGGCGCGACAGAGTCACACCGGGGTTCTTTGCCCTGGCTACGCCCATGGCGAAACCCGCCCCGGGGCCCCTTCCGCCCGGGCCGACACCTGGTCTACTAGCCTGCGGTGGTTGGTGGGTCACAGCCTGATCCCTCCGCCGAGCTGGGAGTCGTAGATCTCACGATATATTGGACTAGACTTCATAAGCTCGCTGTGGGTGCCCTCCGCGGCTACGCGGCCCTTCTCGAGGACCACTATCTTGTCCGCCTTCAGCACCGTGCTTATCCTCTGCGCAATAATGAAGCTCGTCCTGTTCTCCATTATCCTGTCGAGCTGCTCCTGTATCTTCGCCTCTGTGTCAACGTCGACGCTGCTGGTACTGTCGTCGAGTATGAGTATCTTGGGTTGAACGAGTAGGGCCCTCGCAATGCTGACCCTCTGTTTCTGGCCGCCGGATAGGCCTGCGCCCCTCTCGCCGACGTCTGTGTCGTAGCCCTTAGGGAAACTCATTATGAATTCGTGTGCCTGCGCGGCCTTCGCGGCTGAGATGACCTCCTCCTCGGAGGCCTCAGGCTTGCCATACCTGATATTGTCGCGTATGGAGCCGCTGAAGAGGATGGCCTCCTGGAGCGCCACTCCTATGTTCGAGCGGAGTGACTCAAGGGTAACGTCCCGGACGTCGACCCCGTCGACTGTGAGCCTGCCCTTAGTCACGTCGTAGAAGCGTGGGATCAGGTCGATTATCGTCGACTTCCCCGAGCCCGTTGCGCCGAGGATGGCGATCGTCTGGCCCGGCTCCGCGACTAGGTTGACATTCTGCAGCACCGGCTCGTTAAGGTTGGCGGAGTAGCTAAAGGAGACGTCCTCGAAGACGACCCTCCCCTTGACCTCGGGGAGCACCTGGGCGTCGGGCTTCTCCTTTACCTCTATGTCGGAGTCCAGTATCTCATAGATACGTTGGGCAGATGCGTTTGCCGCAGAGAGTTGGCTGGACATCATAGCGAAGAAGAGCAGGGGCATTATGGCGGTGAGAAGGTAGTTAGCGAAGGCGACAACGTCGCCGATACTGAACCTACCCCCAATGACCTCTAAGCCGCCGAACCAGACGACACCTAGTAGGCTGACGTTGATGATGATCTGCATCGTGGGGAAGAGGATAGCGAAAATGGTGAGCACGTTGGTGGACTGCTTCGTCAGATCCGCGTTGGCGTCCTCGAAGCGCTTCGCCTCGTGGTCCTGCCTGACGAACGCCTTTACGACCCTGACGCCCGCGAGGTTCTCCTGGAGAACTGTGTTGAGCTTGTCGAGCCTCTGCTGTACGCCAAGGAACATGGGTTGTGCCTTGAAGACGAATGCGCCAGCGAGTAACAGTGTGAATGGAAGCAGTAGCAGCACGATCTTAGCGAGCTCCGCGTTGATGAGGAACATTATGGTGATGCTGCCGACGATCATTATCGGGGCCCTGATGAACATCCTGAGCCCCATCATTACCATCATCTGGATGGAGTTAACATCGCTGGTGAGCCGGACTATGAGCTGGCCGGTCTGGAACTTGTCGAGGTTGCCGAAGCTGAATTTCTGTATCTTGTGGAACGCGGCGCTTCTCACGTCGGCTGCGAAGCTCTGCGCGACTCTTACGGCGAGGAACGTGTTGCCGATGGTGACGACCGCCTCGAGGAGTGCCACCCCTATCATTAGCAGGGCCGTGGTGACTATGACGGTCAGGTCTTTTGGCACGATGCCGTAGTCGATTATCCGTTGTATCAGCGTAGGGATCGTGAGATCCGCCGCCACAGAAGCCAACAGTAAGCCTATCGCGAATAAACTAGTGCGTACGTATGGCCTGACGTATCCGAGTATCCTTATGAGTGGGTTAGCCAAATGCGAGCCTCCCGTTGAGTATGTGTAATCTCGTTGAATCTATCTCAATCACTGCTTCTTCATCTCGTTGAGTTTTGATAATATCACCCTGACGTTCTCGAGCGAGGCGTACAACGTCTTCCGCTCCGCCTCGGAGAGTGTCGAGAGCTTGTTTCTCGCGGACTCCCTCGCCTCCCTCCACCTGTCTTCCACATACATCTTACCCTGAGGGGTGAGTCCGACCTCGATTATCCTTCGGTCCTTTTGGTCCTGCCTCCTCTCGACCCAGCCCTCAATAATGAGGCGGTCGATTACGGAGGTCATGTTCGGCTTTGAGATGCCGAGCCATTCGCCTATCCTCGACATAGGGAGAGGGCCGTGTCTCATTAGGATCCCCAAGACCTTGAAGTCCGAGCTATTCGGGTTGTGGCCCGGATTCTCGACCCTGAGTAGAGTGCGGTGGAAGAGGGGGACGACGCTGTAGATGTCGTCAAGCATCTTATCCATCCGCTCCTCAGACGATCCTTCACCCATTTTTCGTTCACCGAATTAACGGTTATAATATAGAACCGTTATATAAACGTACCTTTCCAAGGGCACGGTCGCATTTAAAGCTGGAGGACGCGATCCAGAGAGACAAGGTGCAAATGCATGAGGATTCTAGCGATACAGTCAAGTCCCAACGAGGACGGTTTAACGGCTAAGACGGCGAAGATGGTGCTTAACGGCGCTGAGGCGGAGGGTGCCACAATCGAGCTCATCAACCTGAACGAGTTGATAATAAAGCCCTGCATAGCCTGCGACGGCGGGTGGGGGCAGTGCCGACGGGAGGGAAAGTGTGTCCAGGACGACGAGTTCCAGCTGCTCCGCGACAAGATACATGCGGCTGACGCGACGGTCTTCGCCACTCCAGTCTACTGGGGTGACCTTAGCGAGTCTGCGAAGATCTTCCTCGACAGGCTCCGCCGATGCGAGGTGAATAGCGAGTTCAAGGCCCTGAACGGTAAGATCGCCTTTGGCATAGCCTCAGCGGGTGGTACGGGCAATGGCTGTGTAAAGGCTCTGCTCCACCTCGAGGATTACATCAGGCGGATCGGTTTCACCGTCTTCGATCTCGTCACAATTACACAGGTGTCGAAGGAGCACAAACTACAGATGTTAGAAGTGGCGGGACATAGGCTCGCAAAGATGCGATCTTAATAATTTTAAACATGGAAAACTTCCTTTTTTCTATAATAATATTAGTTTTTCCCATTAAGATATGACCACAAATGACTTCCGCGAAGGTTTAAATCATCCACACCGTTGAGGCATGAGAGGCGACCTAGATGGGGACCGCAATAAAGGTAGGCGACCTCCGGAAGAACTTCGGAGACTTCGAGGCGCTGAAAGGCGCGACCTTCAGCGTCGAGGAGAATGAGATATTCGGCTTAATCGGGCCGAATGGTGCCGGCAAGACGACGACTCTAAGGATACTCGGGACACTCATTAGCCCCTCATCTGGGGTTGCCGAGGTTTTCGGGCACGACGTCGTCAAGGATGCGAATAGGGTCAGGGAAATACTCAGCTACTTACCCGAAGATGCGGGGGCTTACCAGTACCTGAGTGGGGAAGAGTACCTGCGGTTCATGGCGGGTTTCTACGCCCATGACAAGACTACTACAGAGGCGATGGTGTCCGCTGGGAAGGACATTAGTGGCTTGGGCGACCGACTGAAGGACCGCGTAAATGGTTACAGCAGGGGGATGAAGAGGAGGCTCCTCATCGCAAGAGCGCTGATGATCAAGCCGAGGCTCGCCATACTCGACGAGCCAACATCGGGGCTAGACGTGATACAGGCGTACCACGTCCGTGGCATGATAAAGGATTACGCTGAGAAGATGGGGGTCACAACCATCGTCTCAAGCCACAATATGCTCGAGGTCGAGTACCTCTGCCACAGGGTTGCTCTCATAAACGAGGGAGTCATCGTCGCCCAGGGAACCCCAGACGAATTGAAGACGAAGTACAATTCGGTTAACCTTGAGCAGGCGTTCATGGAGGCGACACAGCTTGGGTAGCTTCACAAGCATCGTCACAAAGGAGATCAAGGAGCTGATCAGGGACCCGAAGATACTCTTCGGCGTCGTACTTCTACCGCTCCTCCTTTACCCCCTTATGGGACAGGGAATACAGATCAGCGAACAGGCCGTCCAGACAAGTGTAAGGGGAGCAAAATTCTCCCTCTACAGCGACGACTCGGGGCAGGTCGCTGATGCAATAGTCAAGTACATCATGACGAACAACACGGTCACGCGGATACAAGCCAATAGTCTCTCAGATGCCTTAGTCCAGTTCAAGAACTCGGATTCCGTAGCACTTGTCTACGTGCCAAACGGGTATAACTACAACATAACGAACGGGGGGAAGGGAAACGTCAAGATATACGGGAACCTCAAGAATCTCAACATCGCAGAGGCTACCGGCGCCGAAGTGGCGGGGAGCATCGTCAATGTCTACAACTACTACTACTCGCTGGCAATCATCAAAGGATTGTCAACCGCTGCTGGTGACACCAGTAGCGCGGTAGCCATCCACGACCCAATCAACCTCACCTACGCCTCGATAATCAAGGGGAACGTTGTCGAAGTCTCCCCCAGTCAGGTAACGGGCCTAATCATGAGCCAGAGCATAATGCTCCCCATCATGGTGATGATGATGGTCATATTCGCCATACAGATGGCAGCGACAAGCATCGCCCTAGAGAAGGAACAGAAGACGCTCGAGACCCTCATGACTCTCCCCGTGAGCAGACTCACCATTCTTGCTGGGAAGCTCACAGGCTCGATCGTTATCGCAATCGCCGGCTCAATCAGTTACATAATCGGGTTCAGCTACTATACGAACTCCGCCTTCAGCTTCGCCGCTACGACAACGAGCGTCGACCTCACTGGCGCCGGGATAGGAATCCAGCCACTCGGCTACGCCCTTCTAGGGGTAGTCATGTTCGTTACCCTCGTCTCTGCACTTGCGCTCGCCATCAGCCTCGCTGTATTCACCGACAGCGTCAGGAGCGCCCAAAGCCTAACCGGTGTCCTCATCATCCCCCTGATTATCCCCGCCATCATCCTCATGTTCAGCGACATTGACATGCTCCCAGCGACGATGCAGTGGATACTGCTCGCCATACCCTACACCCATACTATGCTGGCGACGAAGGCAGCCTTCCTCGGCGACTATTGGCTCATGATCAGGAGCATTGCTTACATCAGCGTCTTCACGGTCGTCGTCCTCTGGGCCGCGGCGAAAATATTCTCTACAGAGAGGATAATCACTTCGCGCTTCACGAACTTCCGCTTCGGCAAGAGAAGACAGCAGACCGCGTAGGCTACTCCTCAACCCAATCCCAGTCCTCGCACTCCTTCTTCGAAATCGCGGATTCTAGCCAACCATTCTTGGAGCAGTAAAGGAACTCGCTTAAGCGGTACCGGGAGTTGAGGAGGGTGTTCAGCATCTCTTTGTTCTCCTGCCCGAGTGCAAAGCGCGTCTCGGGGTCTATCACACTCGCCCACTTGCACTCCTTGCACAAGACCTTCAACTGCTCCACCACCTAATCCTCGGCTATGATCCGTGAAAAAGGTTAAGTTAACTCCCCCATATGGATTCGGGATCGGCTTGGGTAGGTACAAGGGCATAGTCTTCGACCTCGACGGCACTCTCGTCAACTCTGAGATAGACTTCCCGAAAATGAAAATGAAGATGATAGCAATCCTCGAAGAGCACGGGGTTTCAAAGGGGATCTTGACGACCCAGATGACGACTGCGGCCATCCTCGAGAAGGCGGAGAAGTTCTGGGCGGAGCAGGCGAAGCCCGAGAAGGAGCGCCAGTGGATACGCGACGAGATGACCCGGCTTATGGACCTTGGGGAGCTTGAGGCAATTGATACCCTCACCATAGTCGAGGGGGCTAATGAGACGATGCACAAACTGAAGAAGATGGGCTACAGGCTCGCCATACTTACACGCAGCCACCACGAATATGCAATAAAAGCCCTCGAAAAGACGGGGATGCTCGGGGACTTCGAGTTGGTCCTTGGCAGGGGTGAGACACCTCAGCCCAAGCCATACGCCGAGGCTATGACCCACGCCGCTAAGCTCATGAAGCTGAAGCTCGACGAGACATTCCTCGTCGGAGACAACCATGTCGACTCAACTTGCGCCGTGAACGCGAAGTGCCATTTCGTAGGCGTCGCCACCGGGCCCCGCAGGGACAAGTCCTGGGAGGTAAACAGGCCTGAGGTCATTATCCCAAGCGTCACTGACCTCCCCACCTACCTCTCCGAGCATGACAAATAGACGAAATGGAAGGTTTTTTAACCGCTCTCCGACTATATTAAGGCAATTCAAGGCCCCCTCGGTGGGCCCTGCAGAGGTGTTGATTGTGTCTGGTAAAGAGGAATACGCGAAGAAACTGCAACAGGCTCAAAGCGTCCTGAATATGATCGCCGACGACAACACGACCCCCCGGAACATCCGCAGGGCCGCGAAACAGGCGTCCGACATGCTACTTGACGGGAGCGTGAGCATCGGGGCGAGGGCGGCGAACGCCATAAGCCTACTAGAGGACATCAGCCAGGACCCGAATATGCCCATGTACAGCAGGACGAGAATCTGGAACGCCATAAGCGTCCTAGAGGGCATAAGAGACTAGACGTCCCCAGTTCTAGAATAGACTCGTTTTTTATCTCGTCGCTGACTTTTCCTTTCAGGTGTGTTGCTTGGTCGGCAAGGTGTTACTCGTCGGCGAGTCATGGGTCCAGGTCACGACCCACTACAAGGGATTCGACCACTTCGTAAGCGGCGGCTACGATACAGGCGTAGCGTACTTCAGGAGGGCGATGGATGGATGGGGGGACTGGGTCCAGATGCCAGGGCACGAGGCCCAGTCGGGCTTTCCCCTCGAGGCCGAAAAGCTCAGCGACTACTCCGTTATTATCCTCAGTGACATAGGGGCTGACACCTTCCTCCTCCACCCCCGGACGTGGATTAACGGGGAGAGGACCCCAAACAGGCTGCGCCTCATCGAGGAATACGTCCGCTGTGGCGGCGGCCTCATCATGGCGGGCGGCTACCTGAGCTACCAGGGAATCAACGGCGCAGCTAGGTACCGCAGCACCCCCGTCGAGGAAGCGCTCCCCGTGGAACTGGAGTCCTACGACGACCGCGTCGAGTGCCCGGAGGGGGTCCAGCCGAAGATGACAAAGGCCAAACACGAGATCACGAAGGGGCTAGAAGCTACGTGGCCGCACCTCCTCGGGTACAACAGGGTCAAGGCGAAGAAGGGGGCGGAGGTACTGGCCACCGTCGGCGCTGATCCGCTGCTCGTAGTCGGTGAGCATAGCAAGGGTAGGGCGGTCGCGTGGACCAGCGATATCGGCCCACACTGGTGCCCGAAGGAGTTCGCCGAGTGGAAAGGCTACACAACGCTCTGGAGAAGGATGATAGCCTGGGCCTCGGGAGAGTGAACCGGTGATAGACACCCACGCCCACCTCGCGGACCTGCCCGAGGGAGTAGTTGAAAGGGCGAAGGCAGCGGGGCTCACAGGCATAGTCGCGGTGAGTGCAAACCTGACGACCTGCGAGGGTACGCTGAGGCTGGTGAGAGAGCACCGGGGCTATGTCCACGGGGCCCTCGGTGTGCACCCGACTGAGTTCTTCGACCAGAGCCTGGAGGCAGCGCTTGAGATTATCAGAGCGAACGCCCGCGAGTGTGTGGCGGTGGGTGAGATCGGGCTCGACTACTGGCACAAGCTGGTCCGAAAGGACGCGGCGATGAAGGAGCGGCAGCGGGAGTTCTACATCAGACAGCTTCAAGCCGCCCGCGAGGTCAACCTTCCCGTCTCCATCCACAGCCGAGGCGCCTGGGGAGACTGCATCGAACTCGCGTCCTGCCATGGCCCGGGTAGAGGCGTTTTCCACTGGTACAGCGGCCCCCTCGACGTGCTAGACGAGGTCCTCGACGCGGGGTACTACGTGTCTTGCACGCCGGCGATGGAGTTGAGTCCGGAGCTCAGGGTGGCAATGGTTAAGGCTCCCCTGGATCGCGTCCTCATCGAGACGGATTCCCCCGTTTGGATCAAGAGCCTTGGGAGGGAGTCGGAGCCAGCGGATGTGCAGCTGACCCTTAGGCACCTAGCCGAGCTTAAAGGACTCCCCATGGCTGACGTGTATGCGGCGACGACGCGGAACGCTGAAACCCTATTCAAGATATGATCCCCGGAGTTCAGTGATAGCCTTAGGCGTGCGCGGCGCCTCTTTGGTTAGCATCGGCGGCACGTGGACCTCCGATAGCATCTACTTTACTGGGATAATCTCCGTCCTCCTCGTTGCCCTCGCCTTGGGGTAATCCTCATCTAAGCGGCGCGTCCATCTTCGTGCATGCAGCACGTCTACTTCGAGGTGAAGGGGGACCCCGTGCCTAAGGCGCGCGCCCGCACCGTCCGCAAGGGCGGCAGGACATGGAGTTTCACCCCGAAGAGGGTTGCGGTCTGGGAGAAGACCGTAAAGGAGGAAGCGGCTAAGTACTTCGAGGAGCCGCTTGTCGGCCCGATTCAGGTCTCCCTAGTATTCTACATGGAGCGCCCCAAGAGCCGGAGGAAGGACGTCTGGGTCCCCACCACGCCGGACCTCGACAACCTGGAGAAGGCGGTCCTCGACGCCTTAAACGGGGTCGCTTACGAGGACGACCGCTTCGTCGTGGCGAAGAACGCGCAGAAGAAGTATGTGGGCCGGGACGAGCCACGCGTCTGCGTCAGGGTCACGAGCCTGAGCAAGCAGGTCTCGATAGAGGGCTTCTCTAAGCCGGAGTAGCTCCGATAAGGTTTTACTGTCGATTCGGACATTTGTAGCGAGGGCCGGGGTAGCCAAGCGGACTACGGCGCCAGTCTTGAAAACTGGTGCTCTCACGAGCCCAAGGGTTCGAATCCCTTCCCCGGCGCCACCCAAAAATTATGAATCGAATACAAGTCTAATGTAAATGGAAAATTTTGATTCTACTTAAGATAGGCCGCCATAAGCTTCATTATCTTGCCTGGTGACCTCGCGCAGATCTTCGCGACCGTCCTATTTGTGTTCTGCCCGTTGGCGAGGGAGAGAATCTCATCGTTCGTTATCACAGTCGAGAGAGTGTTGAGATCATCGTCGCTGAACTTGTCGAGCATCTCCACGATCTTGCGGCTGTCTCTGATCCTCTTCCCCCAGTACTTCTCGAACTTTACACGGTAAAGGTTTAGCCTCTCCGCCGAGGTGTCCTCGCCCACAATAGCGTCGACGGCCTCCCTACCCGCCATCTTCCCAGCCTCTATGCCGCTATGGATGCCCGCTCCCGTCATGGGTACAAGCTGCCCCGCGGCGTCGCCCACGAGCATCAGGTTATCATCCACAATTTTATCGAGCATCCCAGAAACCGGCGTCACGCCGCCGTTCCTGCGGAGCACCTTTGCACCATCGAATCGAGGGTCGGAGTCGAGGAACGTCCTGAGATAATTAATAGCAGGCTCAGTGTGGATGTTCCTCACCCCGAGGCCGACATTCGCAGTCTCCCCATTCTTCGGGAAGACCCACGCGTACCCACCCGGAGCGTAACATGTCCCGACGTAGAACTCGTTCGTGGATGGGTCATCAAGGTGCAACCCACCTAGTTGGTACTGGGCGCACGTGACGACGTCGGGGTACCACCTCTCCATGCCGGCGGAGCGGCGGACAATCGACCAGTAGCCATCCGCACCGATCGTAACCTTCGCCTTGACCTTGACCTGCTCTCCCCCATGCTCAGCCACGACGCCAGCAACCTTGCCATTCTCCCTGAAGACGCCACTCACTTTCGTGTCAGTCATAAGCTCGGCCCCAGCCTTAACCGCCAGGTCACCGATGGCCTTGTCGAAGAACTGCCTGTTTAGGGCGTAGCCGACCCAGTTGTCACTCGTGAGGTCGATGTAGTTCCGGTTAGGTGCGAAGACCCTGGCTTTTGTTATCTTCTGCGCGACGAGTGGGGCGATGGGCTCCAGCCCCGCGTCCTTTATGCCGTTGAGGCTCAACCCCTCAGCGCAGAAGACGGGGGACCCGATGACCGGGTGCTCCTCGAGCAGGATGACGTGTGCGCCGGCGGCCGCCGCGGCCCTAGCAGCCGACGACCCGGCGGGCCCACCGCCCACAACGGCTACGTCACAGTCTACAAGCCGCATGGCAATCAAATAGTCGCCCGCGGCTTTCGTATATTAAGGCTACCTCTCCAGAACCTTCTGCGCCGCTATCTCGATGTCCTTCGCCTTCACCGTCTTCCGGCCCGCGTGCTTCGCGTAGTCGAGGGCCTCCTTCGCCACCTTGACCCCAATCTCCTCAAGAGCCTTCCCCAGCGCGATGGCGCTCTCCTCGCTAACACGATCCGCGCCAGCGCGCTTGATCAACTTGTGCATCGGAGCAACCTTAATCTCATCAGTCAAGTGAAATCAACCTTAATATAATTCAGGATTACCTAAATATTTAATACTTTTCCCCATTTCCCGTAAAAGAACCCAAAAACTGGGCAATACTCGTTTTAAGGGTTATTAAATGCCCCTTCAGGAACCATCGTTTATGTCTTGGAGGGTAATTGATATAGAAATTCTGATTACTCTTATTAAGGAATGAAACAATAATCGTTTCACAGAATACGGCTATAGGAGTAATTAGATGAACACACTCAGGCAGCGTTGGTTTACATTTTATCTACCATTTGATTGTTTTTATCAAAAAAAATAATGTTGATAAATTTTTTATAATTATTTTAAATTTATGAATATCTAAACCATAAATGACTTTTAACGGGACGTATAAGTCTTCAGAATATGAGTTTAACTGAGAGAATCGATGTCCTAGATTTTATAATCAACATTCTTAAAGAACACGATGAAAACCTCAAGGAAATAACCCAAAAACTGCCCGATACTATCTAAAATATCTAATACCTATTAACAGAATTAACTAGGTTGTATATTTCTTCTCGCTTAGGTACCTATCCCTGTGGTCGGGGAGAACCGTTACGACGCGCTTACCCTTACCGAGACTCTCGGCGACCTTCATAGAGTAGTAGACGTTAGCACCTGCGGAGATGCCACAGAAGAACCCTTCCTCGCGTACTAAACGGTCTGATGTCTTTATCGCATCCTCGTTAGTGACCTTTACTACCTCATCGATAAGGCCGCTCTCCATCATCTCCTCGATTATGCCGCCTGAGATCTCCTTGCTGATCCCAGGAGGTGAGAGGACACCACTGCTTATAGCATACCTTGCGGATGCCGGCTCCAATCCAATGACCTTGCACTTGGGGATCTTCGCCTTCAGTGCCTTGGCGACGCCGTAGAGGGTACCGCCGACTCCTATGCTGGCTACGAAGGCGTCAACTTTACCGTTCATCTGCTCAAGGATCTCATTCCCTGTCACGAGATGCGCCCTCCAGTTGGCTGAGTTGCTGAACTGCCTCGCCCACCAGATCTTAGGGTTGCTCCGTTCTAGGTCGAGGCATTTCTGCCGTGGAATGAACTCGACTTCTGCGCCGGCGACGCTGCCCTTGGAGTCTAGGCCCTCGATCTTCATCTCATGGACCTTGGCGCCGTAGCTCTCCATGATCTTGATCCTCTCGCGTGTCATTCCCTCAGGGATGTAGATCTCGACGTTGTATCCGAGGCGAGTCCCGACAAAGCTGAGGGCGGTCCCCGTGTTACCTGTGGACGCCTCGACGATGGTGTATCCGGGCTTTAGCTTGCCCTCCGACTCCGCGGAGCGGATCATCTCAAAGGCGATTCGGTCCTTGTAGCTGCCGCTGGGGTTAAGATACTCGAGCTTCGCATAGATATCCGCGCCGGTCTTGGTGACGACCTTCTGCAGCTTTACCATCGGAGTGTTCCCGATCAGGTCAAGGATGCTGTCGACGGCTTTTGGTGCCATAGAAGTAAAGCGCGGGTTGGGAAGAAAATGGTTTCCTCTACTGCTTACGAACTTTCACTACATTCTCCCTCATTACTGTAAATAATTTTTCATTTTTTAGAACGCTTTTAACATAATTGTGTGTAGCTAAATGGGAATAAGTTGAGATTGGCGATAATCGGGGCCGGGGTGGGGGGCTGCAGCGCCGCGTACTTCGCCCACAAACTCATTCCCTCCTGCGAGATAACCGTCTACGAACGCTCAGAAAGAGTCGGAGGTAGAGTCTATGGAATAGACGTAGAGGGTAAGAGAGTTGAGATTGGGGCGGCATTTTTCAAGAATAGCAACCAGATGATAATTGGGCTCCTCGAAGAACTTAACCT
>JADGNG010000018.1 GCA_017883585.1 Candidatus Bathyarchaeota archaeon | reverse complement strand
TACCCCTCCGAGAAAAAGCCGGCGCCTGAGGGGCTTAGGGGGAGGCCCGAGATAGGGTTCGATACCTGCATCGGCTGCGGCGCATGCGTACGCGTGTGCCCACCCAACGCATTGACAGTCGAGGAGCAGGAGGAGTCGTGGAAGCTGAGACTGTTCTACGGAAGGTGCATAATGTGCGGCCTCTGCGAGGAGGTGTGTCCCGTCGACGCCATCCACTTTTCGGAGGAGTACGAGCTCGCATCCACAACCAAGGAGGCATTAGAAGTCGAACTCCAACTGCGGAGGGTGAAGTGCGAGTCATGTGGTGCATACTTCACGACGGAGAGAGCGCTAAACTACACCCTCCAAGAGTACGGGGAGCTTTCATACGATCTCGACAAGAGCCTAAAAGAGACGGTTCGCCTCTGCCCCGAATGCAAGAAGACGCGCTGGGGCGACGCGTCAGCGGACGCCTACAGGAGGATCAAGGATGAGCAGTGAACACAGCCTCGACGCAGAGGGGAAGCTTGAGAGGATCAGGAGACTCGGAAGGAGCCCGTGGGTCTTCCACGTCAACACCGGTGGGTGCAACGGGTGCGACATAGAGATCATAGACACCCTCACCCCCTACTTCGACGCGGAGAGGTTTGGGATCAAGAGGGTCTCTAGCCCAAAGCACGCGGACATTCTGCTGGTGACAGGGCCGGTGACGAGGCAGTCAGCCGCTACGCTGCGGAACGCAGTCGACGCGACACCGGACCCGAAGCTCGTCGTCGCCATCGGCAGCTGCGCCTGCGGCGGCGGAATATTCCACGACAGCTTCACGGTCATCGGGGGGGTCGACAAGACCGTACCTGTCGACGTCTATGTACCCGGCTGCCCCCCAAAGCCTGAGGCACTCATACACGGCCTGCTGCTGGGGCTTGGCAAGGTCGAGCAGAAGGTTTCGATGAGGAAGGGATCGGATGAAGCTGAGCATACTCTTTAAGAAGACTCTCTACCGGGACCTTAGGAGCGCCTTAGGGTACTACGACGCGAGGCGCATCATGAGGGTAATAGAAGACCCTGAGATAAAGGGCCTCGATGGTCTTGGTGAAGCGCTGGCTGGGAAGGGGATGGATCCCCGGCAGATCGGAATTGTAGTAGAGTTCGCTAAGAAGAACAGTGCTTCGACAGAGGTAGCTGACGTCTAACGTCGAAAACTTTCTCCGGCGACGAAAATCTTTATATCAATTCCCCCAGCTTATGGTTTGTCGCGCCGCTGTAGCTCAGCCTGGGAGAGCGCTCGGCTGAAGACCGAGTGGTTGTGTGTTCAAATCACGCCAGCGGCACCAAACAACTATCCTGTTTAATTGTCTCATTTCGGTACATAACCTGGGACCATTGGAGCAGTTTCCGGGGTCATTTTCCGATTATCATCGCGAATACGTCCCCGCCTGGATACCGCCTCCCCCTATCTTTAAGCGGTTTCGGCTGCATGCAACATGAACATGTCTTAAAACGAGAGGTGATGGGAGTATTACAGGTGGTATCATGGTTGGAAGCGATGTCAGGATAACGGTTCTCAAGAAACTCGGCACAGGCGACGTCTTCGAGAAGTACGCGTCAAAAGACATGACGCCAGAGTGCACCGTCATGAAGAGCGACAAAGAGTATATGTCAAAGGGGATGCAGATGCCCGAGGGTTTCTGCAGCTGGGCGTGGGCCGACATCCAGCGAGACGTAATACACCTGTCCCTGGGAGGGGATTTTCCCTGGATACGGGAGAAGGGCATTATGATCAGCTGCTGCACCGACGGGCTGCGCCCCGTCGTCTTCAAGCTTGAGCGGCTCTAGCCGTGAGAAGCCTTGCGCGAGCCGATAATATACTATTGCATAAACTGCGGGGTCTGCTGTAACAGGCTGCTCATTGACCGGCAGGAGGTTCGGAAGGGGCTGCCCCTTCTCCCCGGTGAGGTCGAGTTGTTCAGGAAGGCCAACATCCGACCCGCTTACGGAGTAGGTGCATCCCCGAAGGACCCCGGGTTCGAGGTCATCGCCTATCAGATGCGCCTAAACACATGCCCCCACAGGAGGTTCGGGGGATGCATGATGCACGCCTACCGCCCCTCCATCTGCAGGTCATACCCCTTCGTCCCCGTGATAAGCCAGGGACTAAGAGTCGTGAAGACTTTCGACATGACGTGCACAGCACTCAAGGACCGCATGATCGACTACCCCGAGGATTCGGTACCCGTCCAGGCCGCGAGCGTGGAGGTGGAGAACGCCTACTACCCCGCCGTCGCAGCTATCACGGAGCGGCTCCTCGAAAATGTGGACGATGCGTGGTTCTATAATCTAAAGACGGGACGCTGGGTACCCTTCCGCAGGCTCCTCCAACTGAATAAGTTAAAACCATAGACAAATCAGGGAATGCGCACCGCGCGCTATTTCACCAATTCACCGATTAAAACTGTTGCTACGAGTTTCTCGTCGCTATGTGGCGCATTTGAGATCCCATCCGTAGTGTCCTGCCCGGCCTGATGCTCGCCGAAGTGGTCACCGTCACCCCACGTATAGTTGTCGGTAACATCGTAGACTTTGCCCCTAAACGCGATGTACGCGGGCCTACCCTTCTTACCGTCGTACTGTTTCAGTTCATCGACTGTGAACTTGCGAAGCTCCACCATAGAGACACTAGACAAATCAATAATTTTCGTAACAATAAATCTTGACCAAGAAGTGGTGGACGCGAGGGGAATTGAACCCCTGACCTCCTGCGTGCGAGGCAGGCGATCTACTACTAATCTACGCGCCCCAACGCCCCTTTCAACTCTCGCCGGAGTTAAAAGCCTTATTCAGCACAAATGCATGCGCATCTTAACATTTCTCACTACTTTTGGGAACAAATCAGATAAGCCACCCGCTGCGGCGTATCACCCATGAAACTAGAGGGCAAATCTGTTCTGATCACCGGAGCCGCATCAGGTATCGGCAGGGCAGCGTCGCTGCTCTTCGCAGATGAAGGTGCCAAGCTCACACTCCTCGACATCGACGGGGAGGTGGAGAACACGGCGAAGCAGGCGCGTGAGAGAGGCGCTGATGCTGTCTCACTCAAAGCAGACGTCTCCAAATCGGGGGACTGGGAGAAGGCGGTGAAGCTCGCCGTCGGGAAATATAGGAGGCTTGACGTACTCTACAACGACGCGGGAATAGGCATGTACCGCCCATTCCTTGAGACAACTGAGGAGGACTGGGACAGGGTCCTCGACATCGACCTGAAGAGCGTCTACCTAGGGTGCAGAAGCGTCATCCCCGAGATGCTGAAGCAGGGCGGGGGAGTCATAGTGAACACTGCCTCCGAGATAGGCATCAGCGGCGCCCGCAACTACGCTGCTTACTGCGCTGCGAAGGGGGGAGTAGTCCAGATAACACGCGCCCTCGCCCTCGAGTTCGGGGACAAGAACATACGCGTAAACTGCCTCTGCCCCGGCGTCACCCTCACTCCCATGCTCGAACTCGGCATAAGCAGGGCACAAGACCCAGCCGCAAGGCGCAGATACCTCGAAGAGGAAGTACCACTCAAGAGGATAGGCAAACCCGAGGAGATCGCCAACGGTGCACTCTTCCTCGCCAGCGACGACTCCAGCTTCATGAATGGGGCGACCCTTGTAATCGACGGGGGTGCCACCGCCTAGGAATCTACTTTCTGAGACTGATGCTGCGCTCCTCGGTCCCATCCTTCGTGATGAGGAGCATATCGACACCGTCACCGCTAGCAATATCGCGCGCAACAGCGGCTTTGATAGCCTTGAGAGCCAGCTCGGCACCCGCCTCCATGCTCATCCCCTCCTTGTACTCCGCCTCGAGGACACCCATCGCGATGGGGGCACCGGTACCAGCTGTTATGAAGGGGTCTGGGATTAGACTGCCGACCGGATCCATGCTGAGGAGAGCGGGACCTTCCTCGTCTACGCCACCTACTAGCGTCTCCATGAAGAGTGGGAACATCCGCCTCTGGAAGAGCATGTTCGCGACAAGCTTACCCATTGCCTTCACCCCTATGGGCCTGTTGTTGTCCAGCTCGTAGAGGGTAGCGTATGCTGCGACCTCACGCGTTAGCGCCTGCATGTCGCTCATGAGGCCGGCGAAGGCGAGCCCTATCCTGTCATTGAGTTTGAAGACCTTCATACCGCTCCTGCTCGTGAGCATGTTACCCCAGGTGACACGCTTCTCCGAGGCGAGCACTACTCCGCCCTTACAGACGAGGCCTATCGTCGTAGCACCTTGATAATCCTGCCAGCCCATGTCGCTAACTACTCCGAACCCCCTTAATCCCGCAGCGATATTAACCTGACGCTCCGCGGCGCAGCCTCGCCACCTTCGGCTTACGCGTCTCGGGGTCGAACTCGACGAAATAACCCAGAGCCTCAAGAACCGGAATCGGATTCTTGCACCCCATCCCCTTCATAAACGCCTTGTAGGCAGGGAGGTCGTCCACCTCGACCTCCTCAAGGCCGGATCGAAGCGCCTCCAGCTTCTTCGGCGTCACTAAGACGCCGGGGAGTCTAACGTATTTCACCTTCTCCGCCTCCACCATCCTTAACAGCTCCTTATCTGTTAGGCCGAGCTTGTTGACCACATCCTCGATGACTATCGGATCACCGAAGCTGCTCTTCCTGACGGGGGACTTTATCTCGATGATCGTCTCCTCAGGGACCGGCTCCACCTCTAGCATGCCACCATGTTCCCTCTTGTTTAATTCAAGTGGCCTCGTCTCGTGGTAACGGGGTGGATAAGCTACTTCCGCCCTCAGGCTCCAGTCCTTCGACTCGATGAGCCGGGAGAGAAGAACCTCCACCTTCCCCCCACGGAGACCCACCTGCTTTGAGGGCTTCAGGTCGACGCTTATAGAGCCGACTCTGACCTCCGGCTCACCCAGGCTCCTCGCAGCCCTTTCAAGACCTTCATTCTTCCCCGAGTAGCCCACCATGATATGGAGGGAGTAGGCAATGACGACCGAGACGAGGGCGAAGTTGTAGAGCCGAAGCAGTTCATCAGGCTTCGGCTCCCTGAAGTCTATTAGGAACTGCTCGTCGAGCAGATCAGCGTATAGGCTCTCATCAAGGTCAGCCAAAGCGACGCCGAGCCTCTCGGCTACCTTTCCCATTATCTCCGCGCGATCCCTCTCCGAGATGGAGGGCCTCCTCGCCGCCTCCTCGAAGAGCAGCCTACGCGCCTTGGGCGGTGGAATGAATGAGCGGGCGCCGAAGATGCAGCGCGAGTCGAGGACCGCGGAGAGGCCACGAACGAGCTTGAAGTCGTAGCCGAGTTCCTCGCAGGCCGCTAGGTCCTCTCCCAGATCCGCCCGCTTCTTATCCTTGTTCTCGGCGTAGATGGCTATGAGGGTCTTTGCGAGACCGAGTTTTTCCTCGTCCGCGAAGAGGGGCGTTAGCGCCGCCTTCGTACGCCTCACCTTGATGAGTTCGTGCGGGAGGATCAAGATTCCTTCCTCCTCCTGCTGAGGCGCATCTCGGCGGTGCCGAAGCTGACGAGCTCGTAGAGGGTCGCCTCCTTCCCCTCCTTCTTCCTCAGTATCCTGCCTAGGCGTTGGATGAACTCGCGGCTGCTCCCCGTGCCGCTGAGTATAACCGCCACCGAAGCGTCTGGAACATCTATTCCCTCGTCAAGCACCTGGCTCGTGATTATCCTCCTGTAGACGCCGCTGCGGAACTTGTCCAGTATCTCCTCTCTCTCCTCCCGGACCGTCTGGTGGGTGATGGCGGGGATGAGGAAGCTCCTACTGATCCTGTAGACGAGCTTGTTGTGGCGAGTGAAAATGATAGTCTTCGCGTTGGGGTTCGCAGCGAGGAGCCCTCTTAGGTACTCCTCCTTGCTCCTGCTGTTCAACGCTATATCCATTGCCGCGTTCCTACCCATTAGCGCTCTCCGAGCCTCCGGGTCCACCCCACTCCGCTTAACGAAGAGCAGGTAGTCGCGGGCACTCCTTATCCTGATCCCCCTGCGCTGGAGGAAACCTTTGTAGACAGCGAACTGCCGCTCATACTCCGACTTCTCATCGGGGGCAAGGGACACGTTTACTGTCCTCACCGTGTAGTCGCTGAGGTGCCTCCCAGCGAGCTCCTCGACGCCCTTCTCATAGACCAATCCACCAACGAGTTCCTCAAGCCCACTGATCACATCCTCGTTATGCCCAAGGGTGGCCGTGAGCCCGAGCCTGAAGGGGGCCAAATAGTTGGTGGCCGCCCGCGAGTTGCTCGGGGCCGGGAGATGATGCACCTCATCGAAGACTATCAGGGAGAACCTGTCACCGATTTCGCGCGCCTTTAGGGCGGCGGAGTCGTATGTGGCGACCGTTATCGGCTTCAAATCACTCGAACCTCCACCGAGGGCACCCACCTCGGATTCGAACGCCTTAGCCAGCGTCCCCCTCCACTGCTCCATCAACACGATGGTCGGTACAACGATGAGTGTCGCGACCTGCAGCCGTTCCATCGCCTTGATTGCCATCACTGTCTTACCCGCGCCCGTGGGAAGGACCACAATCCCCCGGTAACCCGCATTGACCCAGCTCTCAACGGCCTCCGACTGATAATCCCTAGACTCGAACTTGGAGACTAGTTGCCCCGTTGGTGGTGACCTGAGGGCCTCATCTCGGTACTCGACGCCAACCTCCCGAAGCTCCCGAATAACATTCGAGTAGTCGCTGGCGCGGCGCCTCGTCACCTTGCCATCGTCGTCCGTGACCAGAAGCGTCCCGCGGTCGAAGCTGAGCACAACCAATGCCGATAAAGAGACTCGTGGTTCCACGCTGTTAAACCTGATCGGCGAGTCTGGGATTCACTGTACCTCTACCCTCGATGATGATCTTACCCTGGTTACCCTCAGTTCCCTCAACGGTGATCTTGACCCCTGCAACCATCTTCGCTACCTCGACGGCTGTGAGTGTGTGCATCGTCAGGCGTGAGACTGTGAAGCTCGACGTACCCGAGGCAAGGGAGCATGGGAGAATAAGGTTGTCCGCGGTGTGGAGGTCGACATATGCGCCAGTCTTTACCTGATGCACAAGTCGCTGGGCTGCCTCAGCGCCAACCTTCTCCGCCGGCTTCCCCCTCTCCCCGAGCCCGTCGTCCCCGATAAGTGCGTCCCCCTCTGCCCAGAGACAGATGACGCTCCCCGGTGACATCGGCTCCGCGGCCCTCCCCGGCGTTGCCACGTCGATCCTCGCATCGAAACCCTCCTCCAGAAGTAGGGCCTTGGCCGACTCCGCCTGCCTCTCAGCTATGTGCCGGGGGAGCCCACCACAGGTTGAGAGGCCACTCACACCCGTGACAAACGATACATCACCGGTGATCGGCTTGAATCCCCGCACAGGTTTAATGTTGGCTTCAACTAGGCCACCACCCTTAGGGTAGTACCCATCCCTGAGGACCCTAACCTCCCCCTGGAAGCCCATTTTACGGAGACCGACCCAAACGACGTGCTGCACGATAGTCATCGGGGGGGACCAGCGGACCGCCGTTCCTCCCCTGACCCTGATCTTGACCGGGCCATCGGCGAAAGCGGCGACGGGCGCAGCGCATTGGAGGAGGAGGCTGCAACTCCCCGCGGTGCCTATATCGAATTCGAAGCAGCCGCTCCTGAGCCGATTCGGCTTAAATTCGACCTCAACGCTCCCCACCTTGAGACCCTTCGTCTCGGCGGCACAGAGCTCGGCGACCGCTTTTAGAGTTGTAAGGTGCTGCGGTTTGAGCCCTGGTTGGTTCCTCTTGGCTCGGACGTTGACGATCCTGATGGGCACGCCGAAGATGGCGCTGTAGGTCGTGGCCATGCGGAGCAGCTGGCCACCCCCCTCCATAAGCGAACCATCTATCTCGAGCACGCGAGCCACCTAGGTGGGGTTACCACCGCAGAATCTCTTAATATATAATATGCAAACCTCTTCAGCGCCACTGAGGGCACTGTCCCCCACACCGGGAACCCCGCAGGTCATGAGGAGGAGGTTCCTAGTCGACGTCGTGACCTTGCTGTAGTCTGCATCCCGGTAAGGGTAGACCGCGATGAGCCTCTCATCGTCCTCTATGACTGCCTCGCCACCGATGAGGGTGATTGACTTCTCCATACCGATGCCGAGAAAATCTTCTCCGGGTCTCGCCTCCCTCATGACTGGCTCGCCTCTCATACGGTCTAGGTCGAAAGCGCCGAAGGGTATGCTGGTGGCAACGGATGCAAGATTGTAGGCGTCGACGAGGGTGTTAATCGTGGGTAAAGAATTTCCTCGCAGAATCCTCCTGAGTAGAGCCTCCGCTGCGGGGCGCGTCTTCGTCGGGTCGACCCTAACCTTCCAGAAGAAGTCCCTGTAGGCTCGGAAGACCGGGTTATTCTTAAGCTCGTCGATGTCCCACTTCCCCGCCGTCTCCTCGAAGACCAGCTTCTTGAAGACTTCCAGCTCGGGGCTCTGCGGGGCGATCTCGACGCCGTGGATGCTTGTTATCCTCGCCGACAAACCAGGGAACTTTGAGCCTAGTTCGGGGTCGAGTTTAAGGTACATCTGGCTAACCTGAGTGGTTCTCTTCACGCACACGGAATGAGTCAGATTTACCTAGGTCACGTATACGGTTCTCGCCGTCTATCTCCACAACTATCATGTGGACGGAGATGGGGACGAGGTCCGCCCAGTCCTCCCCCTTGAGGATACGGCGTCTGATCTCGGTGGCCTCGAACTTGCTCCTCTTGTGTAGTGGAATCTCCTTCACCACATAGCCAGCCTCAACAAGTAACCTGCTCGTTAGGGCCTGGTTCGAGTAGACCACGTCGAAGCGAGGGGTCTGAGACTCTACGTAGCTCACCCAGGTCCTGTGGCTCGGGGCGTCAGCTATGGGAATGAGCATATATCTCTCCCTCTTCAACCCCGCCTCCTTGAGGGCAGCGCGTATCATCTCGATGCGCTCACCCGCCGTGAAGGGGTTATCAGGCTCGTGACTCATCTGTGCGCTGCCAATAACTATGATGAGTTCATCGGCCTCCTCCAGGATCGTCTGTATCGCGTGAAGATGGCCAAAGTGGAAGGGCTGGAATCTACCGACGAAGAGAGCGCGGACCAACACACCACCCGGAGTTGGAGGAGACTAGTCAGGCGACTCTTTATCTGTTTCCCTCAGGGGTTGATGCCCTCAGGGATCCGACTCTCGCAGGGGACACCAACCTGGCAGAAGCCGCACCCGTACCCCTTGAAGTGGTAGTGATCCTCAACGAAGGCGTGAGTCGTGTCGACGTAGTCGCTGCACCTCTGCTTGTCGTGACCCTTCTCGGTGATGGCACCCGCTGGGCACTTCCCAATGCAGGCGCTACATGTGCCCTTAGAGTACCAGAGACAGTAGGCGTGGTGATCCGTGTAGGGGCGGGGCGTCGGAGGTATACCAATCTTCGTCACGACTGAGCCCACCCTGTGGGCCTTCCCCTTGGCCGTGATCAGGCCATCGCTAAGCCCGAACGTCCCAAGCCCAGCCGCGTAAGCTGCGTGCCTTTCTGACCAGGACGAGGCGAAGAGATACTTCTCAGATATATATGGCCCCCAGAGAAGGGAGAGCATCGGGGCAACCGCGGGGTATTCCGACCCCCCGAGCTCCTTAACCATAAACCTCCTTAGCTTCACGTTCACTCCCTCACCCATTATCCTCGCGCGTGCCCACCTCTCGCTGGGCATCTTCGTCTCCTTCCTATGATCGTACTTCGTGGCCTTTGTGTGGGGGAGGACCCAACTGATGACTGTTAGCTCCTCGGGTTTCGCCTCCACAGACGGGTGGGCGTTTCTGAAGAACTCGATCGGCGAGACGTAGAAACTACCTATGTCCTTCTTGTAGAAGTCGTAGAGTGGATCAGCGCCGTTCGAGAATCCGACGAGAGGCGTCTCCCATGCTGGTTCACCGATGTCGTTGAACGAGTTTTCGGGCGAAAGTATGAAGCCCTCGACCAGCTTCCTAACCCAATTGCCAAGGTCGTCGCCAGGAACCATGATCCAGAATCATAGTTACTTCGATATAAAGCGCAGTTTTCAACGCGTCTGACTTATATTCGCCATAACGGTACAATATCTCACCTCAGAGAGGCCGGTCTATGGAGAATCTTCGATTCCTACATCTATCCTGGGACGACGTTCAGGGACTTGTGGAGGTCGTGGCGGGTAAGATAGAGGCATCTGACTTCCACCCCGACATAATAATCGCCATAAGTAGGGGCGGCTTCGACCCCGCTAGAATACTCTGCGACCAGCTCAGCATCCGTAGGCTTGCCAGCGTGCAGGTCGAGGCCTATGATGGTATGGTTAAGCGGCCGGAGCCCGTCGTAGTTCTCCCCGTCAATGCCGACCTCAAGGGGAAGAAGGTCCTGGTGGTCGACGACGTCTCTGACTCGGGTGCCTCGATATTAAAGGCGAAAGAGCACGCAAGGGAGAAGGAGGCGTCTGACGTCAGGGTGGCCACGGTCCACATAAAGCCGTGGAGCAAGTTCATTCCCGACTACTACGCTGAGAGCGTGGACAAGTGGGTCGTCTACCCCTGGGAGCTGAAAGAATGTCTCCTCGAGGTCGCAGGTAATATAAGATCCACCGGCCTCAGGGGGGAGTCTATCGCTGAGAAGCTCGTCGAGGCCGGCTTCAAGAAGAGGGACGTCGACCGCTACCTGCTACTCAAAGACGTATAGTGTGTCCTCGAAGCGCCTCCCACGGTAAACGCTTCCGGGGGGCAGTCGCCTCAACCGTGAGGACTTCAGCTGCTTGGAGAGGCGTTGGTTAACCTCTTCTAGTGTCTTTTCGTCTCCCATCAATATGTCGAGTGTGAGGCCCACGCCTATGGGGCGGGCGGGTATCCTATGTCTCGTCGACTTTGGGGGGAACACATCTCCACGCTTTACCACTTCGACGACCTGTTCCTTCGTGATGACTGGCGGGCAGAGGATGGCCGCGAACTCGCCTGTGGCGAGGTAGCGTGTCGCGTCGTCCTCCCCCATGTGACCGACGGCGTAACCCCCCTCGATGAGGGCCCGCTCTAGCCTTTGGGAGAGGCGGTAAACGGGCATAAGCTCCTTTTCGGGCGATTCCACTAGGAAAGTGCCGTCTCCGAAGGCTAGGAGAAGATCGCTACTCTGTGCCGGGTTCACCCCCTTCGCCAGTTTGAGGGAGGCGCCAACGCTGCCAACTATCCTCTCCGCATACAGTCTGCCGAATGGCTTCGATATCGTCCTACACCAACGCCCTAGCTTTACCCGGGGATCCGAGTAATCGACGAGACAGACGAGTGCGAAGCGACATCCCAGCTCCCTTAGGGTCCTGACACGGTGCATACCGTCGAGGACAATGTTAGTGGCCCTATCGACGAACATGGGCGTTGTCAGCGAACCCCGTTCCATAAGCCCCCTCTTCAGCTCCTCAGCGTGCCCCTGTATCGTCTCCTCGTGGACGCGCAGACTGCAGAGCTCGACTACGGCGAGGTCGAGGCGAAGCCCATTGTGGTCTATAGAATATGCTACGAGGGGGTTGGATGCCATGGGTCTCAACGAGAAAGCGGTTTGGCTAGATAATAGGGCTTTGTGAGCCTTAAATGTTGTCGGGCTCTACTTCGCCTTCGACCTCTACGGCCATCAGGTCTGACTTGACGACCCTCGTGGCGTAGCCGGCGACCTTGTTCCTCATCTTCTTAGAGACGCCTATGTTCAGCTCCGTGAGGAACTTTTTGTTGTGATCGAACTCAGTGTTGAAACTCTTCGAATATTTATCGATGAGCTCGATCGCTAACCTCTTGACCATCTCTGTTCTTACTTTACCCACTTTCATTCCACCGGGATGGCTTGTCGATGCTTTATGAGGCTAAGGCACTAATTTAAACGTTTATCTCATGCCTCATTTGGGAATTGGATTTTATTCGCAACTATCAAAGAGCATAATTTAATACGAAAAGTAATTGCCATAAAACTTAATTCTCATCCAACAACCCTACACCATGGTTTCGAAGCTTTATCTCGTAGCGATAATATGCCTAGCCGGAGGTTTAATTGGGGGTTACATAGTTACATCAACCTCTTTCCAAAACCAAAACAATGCCTACCAAGCCAGATTACAAAGCCAAGATGCCGAGATAACCGCGAAGGACGCGATAATTCAAGTCAAAGACGCTCAACTTCAAGCTAAGGACGCTCAAATCCAGGCGCTAAACACACAGATTCAAGCCCAAATTACACTCATTCAGACTCAGCAGACCCTACTTGAACAACTTAAGGGAAATGTAACGTTACTACAGGAACAAATCCAGCTGATCAATGATCAATTATCGACACATATTAGAATTGATTCGATCATCTGGGGTAATGGATCGTTTTCAGTGGATGTCAGGAATACCGGAGGTAATAATGCTGCAATAGCGTCAATTTCCATTAGAGTAAATCAAACAGGCAGTAAGCCAACAACATTCGATACACCATTCGTCAGAGCATCGATTCCAATCGGAACACACGCCTTGATTACATTGAACTACAGTTGGCTTCAATCAACATCATACGTAATTCGGGTAACTACAAACTCTGGGCTCTTCTACGAAACATTATCTACAAGTCCAGTTGGTTAATGCACGCGCTTTGTACCAGAAGACCTAGCTTTTCCTAAACCAACAACTCAAGAAAAAAACGGAGTATTTTGAATATGAGCATAGGCTAGAACTTAATCTTCTCAAGTATTGAATCGCATTATCTAGTTTGAAAATATTAAGAATGCCCCATCCGGTACAAATAAATCATAATCAAAAGGATAGAAGCAATAAGGCCAGTAACAATCGAATCTAATTCATAGAAAAACATTCCAAACATAATCAACCCTGATGCATAGGCGTCACCGAGATAATAGATATGAGCTAACCCAAGAACAACGCCTTATAAAATAAACAAACCCAAGAAAGCATACCAAGGTGCTCCAACCCTGAGCGCGCTATAACTCGTTGGAACTGAGTTAATCACGATGCTTGAAACAAGTGCGGCCGCCAATCCTTCTCCAACCTGAACAAAGAAGGACAGAGGGTTTTTCCCACCCTTCCAATCATCGGACATTACTTAAAGAATATTTTTATACCCTTTTAATTTTTATGAATTAGCAGTGAGGTTAAGAAACACTCATCACTAATACAAAAATAGAATTAGTGTTAAAGTTATCTCTCCGAATTTAACCTTAAGTGTTGCACGCGTATCACAGCGTAAGAAATATATGCAAAAAAGCGATCGATTTTAGTTAAAATGGAAAATTTTTAAGTATGTCCAATTAAATCATATTTTTCTTCTTTCTAAGGTTCATCATTTCTCCGTTTTTCTTCGTGTACTCGTAGAGCTTCTCGTAGTCGGTCTCGGCAAGTATCTTGCCGTCTCTCTGTATCTTGTAAAGGCAGAACTTGTATTGGACGTCGCCGCGGGTGAAGACTATGTCATAAGGTAAGCCACCGCATTTCCCGCAGACGGCGTCGGGGTCGATCCCCTCGAGGAAGACCTCGAAGCCCTCGCCTCGGGGGGTGGAGGCGTCGACCCTTTCGATCTGATGCTCTTCGACCAATTTCTTTTTCACCATGTCTAACACCCTGGTAGGATTACATCGAGTAGGGCGTGTGTTCCCTTCTTGACCTGTTTCAGTGCTCTTAAAAGGGCGGGCTTGACATCGGAGGGGTCTGTAACCACCTCCCCGTATCCGCCGAATACCTCGGAAAACTTGGCGTAGTCGGGCTTCGGCTCACAAGGGACGCCGTATATCCTGCCACTTGTCACGGCGTGCCCCTTCGGGTAGTAGCGAGGGTGGTGCTTCATTGCGGCGTAGCCCTGGTTGTCGTAGATGACGGTTAAGATGGGGATGGCGTACTCCTGTGCAAGACCGAAGCAGGCGTGGACGGGGTTGTAGTTGAAGCTCCCGTCCCCCTCGAGGGCGATAACAGTCTTCTTCGGCGCCGCGAGCTTGGCGCCGAGGGCGACACCGAGACCCTGACCCAACCCGGTATGGGCTACAGGGCCCGTAGCCTCAAGCTGGGACCCCGGCACGACGCGGTGGCGCTCGACGTGCTCGAATATCATGGTGCTGTGACTGATAGTCTCATGAACGAGTATCGTGTTCTCGTCGACGACCTCGTTTATACAGTAGCTTAGCCACCTCGGGTTAATGGGGCACTGGTCCTTCGCGGATAGTGCCGCCTTTCTCCACTCCTCCCTGAGGTGCTTGTGCTCAGCTTCCCAATGAGTTAAACGAGTCTTCACCCCCTTTCCGTGGCCGCGTATCTTCTTCACCTCAGCGACGAGTGCCGGGATGGCAAGACTTGAGTCAGCGGCGATCAGCAGGTCAGCGGGGTAGCCGTAGACGGGGTACTTTAATTGCAGGGGGTCGAGGTCCATGAAAACTATCTTGGCCTTGCTCTTCTCGGTGATGCTGTTCGGTGGGTACCATGGGGGCCACCCGTTGGCGTCGATGACGAGGATGAGGTCGGCGTCCGAGAGGTAGTCACTCATATTTGTGCCCATGTGGAGTGGGTTATTGGTCGGGAAATTCATGTATCCAGGCGTCTCGAAGACGGGTGCGCCAACTAGTTCAGCTAACTCGACGAGCGAGGCGACCGCGCCATGATTCCTCCCGAGGTATCGGGTGAAGATGAGCGGGTTCTCCGCCTTTTTCAGCATCCCCGCCAGCTTCCTCAGCGCCTCCGGGTCCGCTTGAAGGGGGGAAGGCCTCGGGTTCGGGTACGGCACCCTCATTCGCTCTCTCTTATCAAAGAGCAGTTCACGAGATAGGGAGAGCATCACGGGCCCCTTGATATCAGTTGAGGCGATGTCGAGTCCTCTCACAATGGTTGAGAGTATGTTGTCATTACACTGTGGCGTGTCGACCCACTTCATGTAGGGCTGGATGAGCCTCTGCTGCCCGCCGACCTCGGTGAATGAGAGGTAGTGTGGGCCGGGCGTCCCGCCGTAGACTTCCTCGTCATGTGTCCTCGCCTCACCCACAAGTAACATGAGGGGTATCTGATCCGTATACGCTGCCTTCAGCTCCATGGCGCCGTGTAACATCCCCGTGAGGACGTGCGCCATGATGACCTGCGGCCTCCCTGACACCATATAGTAGCCCTTCGCAAGAGTTACGGAGAGCCCTTCGTGCCTCGTGTTAATATATTGGGGCTTCTTCCCAGCTTCATTATACTTCGCGAGGTACTCCCAGACAGGGACGAACTCCGTCCCCGGTGAGGCGAAGACATAATCCACCCCGTAGCGGTGCAGCATCTCGACGTAACCTTCGGCCGCGCCTTCGACCCTGATCTCCTCCAACACAGGAACCACTGGGGGAACTGGTGGCGGAGGGGGTTAAATCACTTGGGTGCCTAGCCGAACCACTTGTCGAGCCTCGCTGCGCCTTTCGTGGCTGACTGAAAGCCCTTATCCATCTTCTCGATAGCACTGAGCACCTTCTCTCTGCTGAAGTTGTGTTCACCGCAGAGGTAACTGAGTATCCCAGCCGTGTCGGGCTTCTTCCAATCGAGCGTATATTCGTCCGTTATCTGGGGGTGGAGGAAGAGTTCCCGTATCTCGTTTATGGGGTGGGGGAACTCGGCCTTTGGGAGCTCAGTAAGCACCGCCTCGAGGCTGCCATGTTTCTTGATTAGCTTGATCGCTGTCTTCGGCCCTATCCCCTTTATACCGTCCGGGTTGTAGTCCGTACCGATGAGGATGCCGACGTCAATAAGCTGCTCCCTCGTCAACCCGATCTCCGCAAGGAACTTCTGGTACTCGTACATCTCGGGCTCGACCTTAATGTAAACGTTCTTACGAGGGAGCTTGCGGCGCCCGCTTATCGAGAGGTTCCTTACTAGGCGTGGCGCTCCTAGGAGCAGGGCGTCAAAGTCCTGGCTCGAGGCAGCCCAGACGCTTCCCTTTATCGCCATGTGTGCAGCCTGTGCTTCCCCCTCGCTCGGCGCCTGTATCCAGGGTATCCCCATGAGTGTGAGGAGCCTCTTGGCCTCGTTGATTGTATCGGATGAGGCTACGACGCTCTGCTGCCCCCAGCGACGGGCGGCGACGTGATCCCCCGTCTCCACGGCCTTCTCATATTTCTGACGCGCCTGAACGCGGACCTCGTGACGGGCTTCAAGCGTCTGCCTCTTGAACTCGTGCGGCCTGCCATCGAAGCAGTAGACAACGCGAACCCCTGCCTCCATCAGATTGCTGTTGCGGTAGAGAATGCCACTGAGATGGCTTGTGACGCTGCCCTGCGCATCCTTCAACTGCTCCCCGCCCTGGCCACGGATGATGGCTAGGAACTGGTAGATGACGTTGTGCCCGTCGAAGGCGACGGACCTGCCCTTCAATTCATCGAGAGAAATCTTGCGGGGCTCCACGAGGTCACCGAACTGGACGCCCATCACCGCAGCCTCCTACGCGAGTTCTATGCGCCTCTTACCCTTAGCCATCTTCGTGACCCTGACGAGGCCCTGAATCTCCATCTCCATCACGATCCTCTCCAACTCAACTTCATTGATGCCGTTCTGGTACTTCTGCACCTGCTTCAGGAGGTCGTCGAACTCCAGAGCGCCCCCTTTCCCGAGGGCCTCCACGATCGTCGAGGGTATGAGCTTGGCGTCCATTTAATTCACCTATGCGATGTCCATCGGGGGCTTGAGTTGTTCCCGGATACGTTTGTTCGTATCCTGGTACCACTTCTCCATCTCAGGGGTTATCGAGGGTATTATATCTGCCATGACCTTCTCAAAGTCTGAGCCCAGCACCTTCTGCGCATCGTTGTCCCGGCGCAGGGCGTTTATCGCCGCCTCGCGGCAGATGGAGTCGATGTCGGCCCCGCTGTAGCCTTGCAACTTCTTCGCCAGGTCCTCGATCTTCACATTCTCGAGGGGCATGTCCTTCGTCTTTATCTGCAGTATCCTGAGACGTGCCTCGGCGTCCGGTGGCGGCACGTAGACACGCCTGTCGAACCTGCCGGGGCGTAGTACCGCTGGGTCGATCATGTCTGGGCGGTTCGTCGCTGCGATGACCACAATGTTCTGGAGGCTCATCAGGCCGTCGATCTCGGTGAGCAACTGGCTGATGACCCTCTCAGTAACGCGGTTGTCGCCGCCTCCGCCCCTAGCTGGTACGAGGGCGTCGAACTCGTCGAAGAATATTATACTCGGCGCTGCCATGCGTGCCTTACGGAACGTCTCGCGAATAGCCTTCTCCGACTCGCCGACCCACTTGCTGAATATCTCAGGGCCGCGTATACTGATGAAGTTAGCCTCCGACTCCGTCGCGACGGCGCGTGCCAGCAGCGTCTTGCCGCAGCCTGGTGGACCGTGCAAGAGTATCCCCTTGGGGGGCTGTATTCCGAGGCGTGTAAATCTCTCGGGGTTCTTCAGCGGCCATTCTACGGCCTCCTTTAGGCTCTGCTTGACCTCCTCCAGCCCGCCGACATCGTCCCAGGGGACGTTCGGCGTCTCGATGTAAACCTCACGCATAGCGGTTGGGGTGACCTCCCTGAAGGCGCCCATGATATCCTCCGTGGTGACGATCATCTGGTCGAGGACCTCGTGGGGTATCCTCTTCTGCTCGAGGTCGATCTTGGGGAGGTACCTGCGGAGCGCCTTCATGGCGGCCTCGCGGCTGAGTGCCTCTAGGTCGGCGCCCGTGTAGCCATGTGTGAACTCGGAGACTTTTTGCAGGTTGACGTCCTCGGCGAGGGGCATGCCACGCGTGTGGATCTGCAGGATCTCGAGGCGGCCTTCCCTTCCGGGGGTTGCGATCTCTATCTCCCTATCGAACCTGCCGGGGCGGCGCAGCGCCTCATCGATGGCGTCGGGCCTGTTCGTGGCGCCGATGACTATGATGTGGCCCCTGCTCTTCAGCCCGTCCATGCTTGCAAGTAGCTGGGCGACGACGCGCCTCTCTACCTCGCCGGTGACCTCACTCCTCTTCGGTGCGATGGCGTCTATCTCGTCTATAAACAGAATGCTCGGCGCGTTCTTCTCCGCGTCCTCGAACATCTTCCTGAGCCTGCCCTCGGACTCGCCGTAGAACTTGCTCATGATCTCGGGGCCGTTTATGGCGTAGAAGTTCGCGTCAGACTCGTTGGCAACCGCCCTTGCGAGGAGCGTCTTACCGCAGCCCGGCGGACCATGGAGTAGCACGCCCTTCGGCGGATCGATACCCAGCCTTTGGAAAATCTCGGGGTGGCGGAGCGGAAGCTCCACCATCTCCCTTATGCGCCGGATCTCCTCATTCAGCCCACCTATATCCTCGTAAGTGGTCCTGCTCGGCATCTCCATCTCGGGGACAGGCTCGCTCAGGATCTGGATCTCTGAAGTGGGGGAGATCTTCACAATGCCCGCGGGGCGGGTGTTCACCACCATGAAAGGGACCGAGTGGCCCAGCATCATGATGAGGAGGGTATCCCCCCTTGTAGCCGGCCTGTCGATGAGGCGGTCCTTGACAAAGCGTATGAAGTCGTTGTCGACGCTGATCCTTATGTCGACGGGGGCGAGCTTCACCGATACGGCGTACTCCGCCTCCGCCTTCTTCACCTGAACAAACTCGTTTATGCTGACGTTGCAGTTCTTCCTGATGAACCCGTCTATGCGTAGGAGGCTGAGACCCTGGTCCTCAGGGTAAGCGGGCCACGCTT